>NZ_JBIWNX010000011.1:0-33444 GCF_044767415.1 Nocardioides sp. NPDC101246 | reverse complement strand
CCGGGCCGCCCGCCCCCCCCCCCCCCCCCCCCCCCCGCCCCCCCCCCGCCCCCCCCCCCCCCGGGGGGGGCGGGGCGGCCGGCCCCCCCCCCCCCCCCCCCCTCGGCGGGTTGGCAAAGAGTTCGGGCGATGGGTGACAGCGGTCACATCGCTCTGTCACCATTGCCTCCGAGAGAGCGCTCTCACGAGTCGCCAGGACTCATCGCTCGTTCATTCGGAAAGCGAGTCATCATGAGAATTCTGAAGGCATTAGGAGCCGCTGCCGTCGCGGCCGGCATGGTCGCGGTGGCGATCCCGCTGACATCGTTCGGACAGGCGTCGGAGGCGTCGGAGCCGGGCACTCCGGCCGGCTGGACGAAGGTGTGGAGCGACGACTTCACCGGTGCGGCCGGGTCGCGGATCAACACCAACGACTGGATCTACGACATCGGCCACTCCTACCCCGGCGGTGCCGCCAACTGGGGCACCGGCGAGATCGCCTACCACAGCGACAGCACCCAGAACGTCTACCAGGACGGTGCCGGCAACCTCGTCATCAAGCCGATCCGCGACGGTGCCGGCAACTGGACCTCCGGCCGCATCGAGACGACCCGGACCGACTTCCAGCCGCCGTCGGGCGGCGTGCTCCGCGTCGAGGGCCGCATCCAGATGCCCAACGTCACCGGCGCGGCCGCGCAGGGCATCTGGCCGGCGTTCTGGATGCTCGGCGAGCCCTTCCGTGGCAACTACTGGAACTGGCCGGGCATCGGCGAGATCGACATCATGGAGAACGTCAACGGTGCCAACCAGGTCTGGGGCACCCTGCACTGCGGCACCTCACCCGGCGGACCGTGCAACGAGACCACCGGCCTCGGTGGGACCATCCAGGGCTGCCCGGGCTCGACCTGCCAGTCGTCCTTCCACACCTACGCGATGGAGTGGGACCGCAGCACCAGCCCGCAGCAGATCCGTTTCTACGTCGACAACACGCTCTTCCACACGGTGCGCTCGGACCAGGTCGACGCGACGACCTGGAACAACGCGACCAACCACGGATTCTTCATCATCCTCAACGTCGCGATCGGCGGCGGCTGGCCGGGCAACCCGACCTCGGCGACCGCCTCCGGTGTGCCGATGCTGGTCGACTACGTCGCGGTCTACTCCAAGGGCGGCGGCACCACCGAGCCGACCGACCCGCCGGAGACGGGCAACCGCGACGCCTACTCGACGATCCAGGCCGAGTCCTTCAACGCCCAGAGCGGCACCCAGACCGAGACGACCTCCGACACCGGCGGCGGTCAGGACGTCGGCTACCTCGCCAACGGCGACTGGCTCCGCTACGACGGCGTGAACTTCGGCTCGAGCGCCGCCCGTACGTTCTCCGCGCGGGTCGCCTCCGGCGCGCCCGCGGGGGTCAGCGGCCTGGTCGAGGTGCGGCTCGACAACGTGAACAACGCGCCCATCGGCAGCTTCTCGGTCGCCAGCACCGGAGGCTGGCAGACCTGGCGTACGGTCCCGGGCGCCATCACCGGGGTGACCGGCACGCACACGGTCTACCTGCGCTTCACCAGCGGCCAGCCGGCCGACTTCGTCAACGTCAACTGGTTCACGTTCTCAAGGTGAGGGGTAGGCGATAGGTTTCGATACATGAACGAGACCCCGGCCGGCCGGCCGACGCTGGAGACGGTGGCGCGGGCGGCCGGGGCCTCACGAGCGACCGTCTCGCGCGTCGTCAACGGCTCCACGACCGTGCGCGCCGACATCGCCGAGAGCATCCGCCGGGCCATCGCCGAGCTCGGCTACGTGCCGAACCCGGCGGCGCGGAGCCTGGTGACGCAGCGTACGGACTCCATCGCCCTGATCCTGCCGGAGTCGGCGACCCGGGTCTTCTCCGACGACGCCTTCTTCCCCGGCGTGATCCGGGGGGTCGGGGAGGCGCTGGAGAAGGCGGACAAGCAGCTGGTGCTGCTGCTCGCCTCGACGCAGTCGAGCCACGACCGGATCCTGCGCTACGTGCACGGCCGCACCGTCGACGGTGTCGTGCTGGCCTCGATGCACGGCGCCGACACCCTGCCCGAGGAGCTGCGGGCGGCGGGCGTCCCGGTCGTCACCAGCGGGCGGCCGCTGGGCGAGGCGACGGTGCCGTTCATCGACGTCGAGCACGCCAGCGGCGTGGAGGCGGCGATGAGACACCTCGTCGGCCTCGGCCGGCGCCGGATCGCGACGATCGCGGGGCCGCAGGACATGGTGGCCGGGCGCGAGCGCCTCGCCGGCTACCTCGCCGGTCTCCAAGCCGTGCCGGGGGCGGTGCCGCTGGTCGAGGAGGGCGACTTCATGCGCCAGTCCGGGATCGACGCGATGGAGCGGCTGCTGCAGCGAGATCCCGGCATCGACGCCGTCTTCGCGGCCTCCGACCTGATGGCCGACGGCGCCCTGCGTACGCTGCGCCGGCTCGGCCGCCGGGTGCCCGACGACGTGGCGGTGATCGGGTTCGACGACGTCGAGGCGGCCCGGTTCACCGACCCGCCGCTGACGACGGTGCACCAGCCGATCCACGAGATCGGCACCCGCCTCGCCGAGCAGATCCTCCGCCTGGTGGCGGGGGAGGAGGTCGAGGCCTCCGTCGTGCTCCCGACCAGGCTGGTGATCCGCGAGTCCGCCTGAGGCAGCGGTCTCAGGCGTCACCCGCGCGGTAGCGCCGCTCAGGCCGCCCGGCGGTGCCGTAGTTGAGACGTACGCCGATCCGGCCCGTGCTCGCGAAGTGCTCGAGGTATCGGCGGGCGCTGACTCGGGAGACTCCGATCGCGTCGGCGCACTCGGTGGCGCTGAGCTCACCGGCGGTCTCCAGCGCGGCCAGCACGGCCCGGGCGGTCTCGGCGCTGAGCCCCTTCGGCAGGCGTTCACGTGACTCGCGTGCGCCCTGGTGGCTGAAGACCTCGTCGATGCCGGCCTGGAGCTCGTCGCGGTGTCCGGGGCCCTCGGCCCGTTCTCCGATCCGGGCGAGCGCCTCGCGGGAGCGGCGTACGTCATCGAGCCGGGCGGCCAGATCCTCGAACGGGAACGGCTTCACCACGTAGTGGGCGGCGCCGCCGGCCGCGGCGGCCCGCACCGTGTCGGCCTCGCGGGCGGCGGTGATGACGATGACGGCGGCGTCGTCGCCTCGTCCGCGCAGCCGGCGCAGCAGCTCGATGCCGCTGAAGTCGGGAAGGTGCACGTCGAGCAGCAGCACGTCGGGGGAGAGGCGAGCTGTCTCCTCCAGCGCCTGGGAGCCGGTCGCGGCCACGCCGACGACCCGGAACCCCTCGACGCGCTCGACGAAACGGGTGTGGATCGAGGCGACCATGAAGTCGTCCTCGACCACGAGCACGGTGAGCTCAGGTGCGGACGTCATCGGGACTCCTCGGGGGCAGCGGTGGTGGGTGGGGCGAGCGGCGCGGCGCCCGGCAGGGTCGCGATGAAGACCGCTCCGGGGCGCTCCGCCGACCCGCTATTCTCCACCTCGACCTCGCCACCGCGTGCGCGGCACACCAGCTGCACCAGCGCGAGCCCCACGCCGCGGCCGCTGGCGTCGCGCGGCTTGGTGCTGAATCCGCGCCGGAAGATCTCGGGCAGACGCTCGGCCGGCACTCCGCCGCCGGTGTCGGAGACGCGCACCTTCACGGTCTCGCCCTCGGCGGTCAGGCGTACGCCGACCCGACCGTCGAGCGGCCCGACCAGGGCGGCCGCGTCGACGGCGTTGTCGACCAGGTTGCCGAGGACGGTGACCACGTCGGCGGACCCGTCGGGGGTGAGCCGGGGGAGCGAGCTGGCGGCGTCCAGGTCGATGCTCACCCGTCGCTCGGCGGCCAGGCTGGCCTTGGCGACGAGCAGCGCGGCCGCGGCGGGGTCGTCGATCCGGGAGGTGATGTGGTCGCTCAGGGCCGCCCGGCGTGCGGCCAGCCCGGTGACGAAGCGGCCCACCTCGGCGTACTCCTCGAGCTCGAGGAGTCCGGTGATGGTGTGCAGCTGGTTGCTGAACTCGTGGGTCTGCGCCCGCAGGGTCTCGGTGACGCTCTCCCGGGCGTTGAGCTCGCTCTGCAGCGCCACCAGCTCGGTGCGGTCGCGCAGCGTGGTGACGGTGCCGGCGGGGCGGCCGTCGTGGTGGACCCGGTTGCGGTTGAGCACGAGCACCCGCTCGCCGGCGACCAGCGGTGCGTCGTGCACCTCCTCGGGCCCGCTGAGCAGGGCGAGGGTCTCGGCGGGCAGGTCGAGCTCGTCGAGCCGGCGCCCGGTCGGGTCCTCCCGAAGTCCGAGCAGCTCGCGGGCGCTGTCGCTCATCAGGCTGACCCGCCCGTCGGCGCCCACGGCCAGCACCCCCTCGCGGATCGAGCGCAGCAGGCCCTCGCGGTGGTCGGCGAGGGCGGCGATGTCGCGGGGCTCCAGGCCACGCGTACGCCGCTTGATCAGCCGAGCCAGCAGCCACGACCCCAGCACCCCGAGCGCGAGCCCGGCCAGGAGCACGGTGAGGGCATCGGCCCAGGTGCGGGCGAGGCGCTCGGTCAGCGGCGGATAGTCCTCGGTCACCACGACGACGCCGACCGGACGTGGCGCCTCGGGGTCCGTACCGGTCGAGCCACCGCCGTAGACCGGGACCTGGGCGGCGATCGCCCGGCGGCCGGCGTCGTCGATGTCGCCGGACCAGGCCCGGCTGGTCTCGCGCCTGCCCAGGTCGAGCCGCTCGCCGACTCGGGTGGGGTCGGTGGCGACGAGCACCTCGCCGTCGAGGCCGGTGAGATAGGCGGTGTCGGCGCCCGCATCGGCGGCCCGGGTCTGCAGGTAGAAGCTCAGGGCCTGCCGGTCGGGGGTGCTGGTCAGCCCGTCCTGGACCGCCGCGATCCCGGCCAGGCTCTCCGCCGCTGCGCGCAGCCGGTCCTCGCGGGAGTCACGGAAGTCGGCGTCGCTCTGCCGTAGGGAGACGATGCTGGTCGCCACGACGACGAGCAGCAGCACAGAGAGCTGCAGCACCAGCACCTGCCCGGCCAGCGACAGGTGCCGGCGCGATCGCGGTGACCACAAGTTACACAACCTCCTTTGGTTGCCGAATGGTGACGGCGCTCACCTCGGACTGTGACCATCGCCACTGACCGTTTCATCCCCCTGAGTCTGGAGGCCAGCCGTTGTCGACGCCGACATCGCAGTCCCCGCCCGATCCGAGCCGGCTGCCGCTGCCGCAGCAGAGGCAATCGCGTCGGGCAGCGAGCATACGCCGTACCCGCGTGCTCGCCGTCGTGCTCGTGACCTGCCTGCTCGCCGCGGCATCGGCCTGCGGCGTGACCCGTGGCGCGGAGTCCCGCGACCTCGACATGTGGATCCCGAACAGCCCCGGAGGCGGCTATGACCAGACCGGCCGGGCGGCCGTGGGGGTCCTCGACCGCGACAACATGACCGGCGGCGACATCCAGGTGACCAACATCCTGGGCGCCGGCGGCTCCGTCGCGATGTCCCGCCTGATGAGCGAGGAGGGCAACGGCAACCTGCTCATGACCATCGGTCTGGGCGTGGTCGGCTCCACCTACTCCTTCGGTGTGGACGCCCGTCCCCAGGACGCCACCCCGATCGCCCAGCTCATCGAGGAGCAGGAGGGCGTGCTGGTTCCGGCCGACTCGCCGTTCAAGACCATCGACGACCTGGTCAAGGCCTGGGCCGAGGACCCCGAGTCGATCGTGGTCGGCGGCGGCTCCTCGCCCGGTGGCCCCGACCACCTCTTCCCGATGCAGCTGGCCGAGGCCGCAGGCATCGACCCGAAGGAGGTCAAGTACGTCCCCTACGACGGCGGTGGCCCGCTCACCAGCGCGCTGCTGGGTCACAAGATCGAGGTCGGCTTCTCCGGTCTCGCCGAGTTCGAGGGCCAGGTGGAGGCCGGTGAGCTTCGGGTCCTGGCCGTCTCGGGCGACGAGCGCGGCACCGGCGTCTTCGCCGACGCGCCGACGCTGACCGAGAGCGGCATCGACCTGGTCTTCCTCAACTGGCGCGGCGTGCTCGCCCCGCCGGGCATCAGCGCCGAGCGCCGGCAGGAGCTGATCGACCTGCTCACCCAGATGCACGACTCGAAGCAGTGGCAGCAGGCGCTGAAGGACAACGGCTGGACCGACGCCTTCGTGACCGGTGACGACTTCGACGACCTGCTGGTCGAGCAGGACCAGCGCGTCGCCTCGACCCTGAAGGAGCTGGATCTGCTGTGAGCGTCCACGAAACCGAGTCCCAACCCCCGGAGCCCGCGAGCACCGCGCGGCGGGTCGACTTCGGCCAGTACGGTCTGGCCCTGTTCCTGGTCGTCGTCGGGATCTACACCGTCATCGACGCCGCCGGCCTGGAGGTCGGCTTCGCCGACCCGGTCGGCCCCCGCGTCTTCCCGTACGTCATCGGCGCCGGCCTCGTCGTCGTCGGTGTGCTGCTGGCGGTCGCCACCGCCCGCGGCTCCCAGCCGGAGCCCGAGGAGGGCGAGGACGTCGACCTGAGCCAGTCGGCCGACTGGCTGACCGTCCTCAAGCTGGTCGCGGTCCTGCTGTTCACGGTCGCGACCGTGAACCTGCTCGGCTGGGCGATCTCGGGTGCGGCACTGTTCGCCGGCGCCGCGTGGTGCCTCGGCAGCCGAACGCTCGTGCGGGACGTGATCGTCGGGCTCGTCCTCGCGGTCGCCAGCTGGTACGCCTTCTACGTCGGTCTGGGCATCCCGCTCACCCCTGGCGTACTCGACGGGATCCTGTGAGGACTGACTGATGGAGAACTTCGAACTTCTCATGGGTGGACTCGAGTCCGCCCTGACCCCGATGAACCTGCTCTACGCCGCCGTCGGCGTGCTGCTGGGCACCTTCGTCGGCGTGCTGCCCGGCATCGGGCCGGCGATGGCCATCGCGCTGCTGCTGCCCGTGACCTACCGGCTCGAGCCGACCAGCGCGTTCATCATGTTCGCCGGCCTCTACTACGGCGGCATGTACGGCGGCTCCACCACCTCGATCCTGCTGAACACACCGGGGGAGTCCGCCTCGGTGATGACGGCGCTGGAGGGCAACCGGATGGCCAGAGCGGGGCGTGGCGCGCAGGCGCTGGCCACCGCCGCGGTCGGCTCGTTCGTCGCCGGCACCATCGGCACCCTCCTGGTGGCCTTCTTCTCGCCGGCCCTGGCCGACGTGGCCGTCGAGCTGGGTGCGCCCTCGTACTTCGCGCTGATGGTCCTGGCCCTGGTGATGACCACGACCGTGCTCGGCACCTCGGCCCTGCGCGGCTTCGCAGCGCTGTTCCTCGGCCTGACGATCGGCCTGGTTGGTCTCGATCTCAACACCGGACAGCCGCGGCTCACCTTCGGTGTGACCCAGCTCGTCGACCGGCTCGACATCGTGGTCGTCGCGGTCGGCATCTTCGCGCTCGGTGAGGCCCTGTGGGTCGCGGCCCACCTGCGCCGCCGTCCGGCGCACGTGGTCCCGGTCGGCCGGCCCTGGATGGGACGCGACGACTGGGGTCGCTCCTGGAAGCCGTGGCTGCGCGGCACCGCGTTCGGGTTCCCGTTCGGTGCCCTTCCCGCCGGTGGCGCCGAGATCCCGACGTTCCTCTCGTACCTGACCGAGCGGAAGCTCTCCAAGCGCGGCGACTTCGGCCGTGGCGCGATCGAGGGCGTCGCCGGGCCGGAGGCGGCCAACAACGCCTCGGCCGCCGGGATGTTCGTGCCGATGCTGGCGCTCGGCCTGCCGGTGACCGCGACCGCCGCGGTGATGCTCTCCGCGCTCCAGGGCTACGGCATCACCCCGGGTCCGCAGCTGATGACCGACCACGCCGACCTGGTGTGGACGCTGCTGGCCAGCCTCCTGATCGGCAACACCCTGCTGCTGGTGCTGAACCTGCCGCTGGCGCCGCTGTGGGCCCGGCTGCTGCGGATCCCGCGTCCGCAGCTCTACGCGGGCATCCTGTTCTTCGCCTGCCTGGGTGCGTACGCCACCAACCTGGACCCGTTCGACATCGGGCTGCTGGTCGCCTTCGGTCTGCTCGGGCTGATGATGCGCCGCTTCGGGCTGCCGGTGCTGCCGTTGATCCTGGGTGTCATCCTGGGGCCGCTGATGGAGACCAAGCTGCGCGAGGCGCTGACGATCTCGGGCGGTGACTACGCGACGCTGCTGAGCGAGCCGCTCGCGGTGGTCATCTACGTCCTGATCGCGCTGTTCATCCTGGGGCGGCCGTTCATCGCCCGACTCAGGGCACGGGCCGAGCAGTCGGCCGAGGTCGAGGACGAGAAGGAGCTGGTGGACTGATGAGTGAGACTCCCGCAGGTGGCTGGGTGGTCGTGGCGTGGGCGCCCGACGTCTTCGGCTCGGTCGCGCTGGACTGGGCGCTCGCCGACGCCGAGCGTCGTGACCGCGGCGTCGTGGTCGTCAACGCCTCCCGGGGCGACGCCCTGGTCGACGACCGCTTCGCCCTCGACGAGCAGCTCGGCGAGCTCGAACGCCGGCTCACCGCCTCCGGACGGCCCCACGAGATCCGGCAGTCCATCGACCCGGACGTCGCCGGCGCCGTCCTGGACGCCGCCGAGCAGCTCGACGCCAAGCTGGTCGTGGTCGGTCTGCGGCGGCGTACGCCGGTCGGCAAGCTGCTGATGGGCAGCGTCGCGCAGCGGATCCTGCTCGGCGCCTCCTGCCCGGTCCTGTCCGTGAAGCCGGGCTCGGTCCCCGACTGATCGACGCGAGGGTTCGGTCTCAGGGCTTGCGCCCGTCATACTTCACGGTGATGAGCACTGCGACCGAACCCTCCGCCGAGACCGCCCAGCCAGCTGACCAGAAGGTCCTCTCGGTCGCCATGGTGACCCTCGGGTGCACCCGCAACGAGGTGGACTCCGAGGAGCTCGCCGGCCGGCTGACCGCCGGTGGCTTCCGGCTGGTCGCCGACCCGGACGAGGCCGACACGGTGGTCGTCAACACCTGCGGGTTCGTCGAGCAGGCGAAGAAGGACTCGGTCGACACGCTGCTCGAGGCGGCCGACCTCAAGGAGACCGGGAAGGCCCAGGCGGTCGTCGCGGTCGGTTGCATGGCCGAGCGCTACGGCAAGGACCTGGCCGCCGAGCTCCCCGAGGCCGACGCGGTGCTCGGCTTCGACGACTACCCCGACATCGCCGCCAAGCTCCGCGCGATCCTGGCCGGTGAGACCCACCACCCGCACACGCCCCAGGACCGGCGCCTGCTGCTCCCGATCTCCCCGGTCGAGCGCGACGCCTCCGCCATCTCGGTCCCCGGCATGGCCGCGGTCGACCAGGTGCCCGGTTTCGCAGGACGTACGCGGCTCGACGACGCCCCGTGGGCGCCGCTGAAGCTCGCCTCGGGCTGTGACCGGCGGTGCACCTTCTGCGCGATCCCGCAGTTCCGCGGCTCCTTTGTCTCGCGACGCCCCTCCGACGTGCTCCACGAGGCCCAGTGGCTGGCTCAGCAGGGCGTCAAGGAGCTCTTCCTGGTCTCGGAGAACTCCACCTCCTACGGCAAGGACCTCGGCGACATCCGGCTGCTCGAGACGCTCCTGCCGGAGCTGGCCGGCATCGACGGCATCGAGCGCGTACGCGTCTCCTACCTCCAGCCCGCCGAGACCCGGCCCGACCTGCTCAAGGTCATCGGCACCACGCCCGGCGTGACGCCCTACTTCGACCTGAGCTTCCAGCACGCCTCCAACGCCGTGCTGCGGCGGATGAAGCGGTTCGGCGACCCGGAGAGCTTCCTGGGCCTGCTTTCGCAGATCCGGGCCTATGCCCCGACCGCCGGGGTCCGCTCCAACGTCATCGTCGGCTTCCCTGGCGAGACCGAGGAGGACCTGGAGATCCTCACCGACTTCCTGGTCGCCGCCCGCATGGACGTCACCGGCGTCTTCGGCTACTCCGACGAGGAGGGCACCGAGGCCGCTGGCTTCGACGAGTCGCTCAAGCTGGACGCCGATGAGATCCGCGCCCGCGTCGAGCACGTCAACGAGCTCGTCGAGGAGCTCACCGCCCAGCGCGCCGAGGAGCGGATCGGGGAGCAGGTCGTCGTGCTCGTCGAGGAGACCTCCGACGGCGAGATCTGGGGCCGGTCCGCCCACCAGGGCCCCGAGGTCGACGGGATGACCTCGCTCGAGGGCGACGTCGAGGGCGTACGTCCGGGCGATCTCGTCGCCGCCACCGTCATCGCCTCCGAAGGCGTTGACCTGGTCGCGTCGGTGAACGGTTAGGGTTCAGCCCGTGAACGCCGAGTCGAACGACGCCAGCACCGCCGAGAAGACCAGCAACTGGAACGTACCCAACGCGCTGACCACGCTGCGGATCCTCGCGGTGCCGTTCTTCGCGTGGGCGCTGCTCGCCGACGGCGGCGACAACCCGACCCTGCGCTGGGTCTCCTTCGCGATCTTCGCGCTGGCGATGATCACCGACAAGATCGACGGTGACCTGGCTCGCAAGCACAACCTGATCACCGACTTCGGCAAGATCGCCGACCCGATCGCCGACAAGGCGGTCACCGGGATGGCCTTCATCGGCCTCTCGATCGTCGGCGACATCTGGTGGTGGGTGACGATCATCGTGCTGGTGCGCGAGTGGAGCGTCACGATCCTGCGCCTCTCGGTGCTCAAGAAGATCGTGATCGCCGCCGACCAGCTCGGCAAGATCAAGACCACGGTGCAGGCGGTCGCCCTCGGCGGCCTGCTGATGCCGCTCCCGCACGGGTCCGCCCACGGTGGCGCCTTCGGCGACGCCCTGATCTGGGAGCTGCTCTTCTACGCCTTCCAGGTCTGCCTCGCGGTCGCGGTCGCGCTGACCATGTGGTCCGGCGCGCAGTTCTTCGCCGGGGTGTGGAAGCAGCGCGCCTCGCTGCGTGGCGGCGCCGAGTAGCCGCGACTGGTCTGGACCATTTCGACTAGTTGTAACTCCGTTACCCGACGTTCACCCAAGGCGCTCCCAACGAGACGTACGCCGGGTTAGAGTCACGTCGTTTCGGTCGGTCCTCAGCGATCGCACTGATCGGGCAGGCCGGCTGGCGCACTCACTCTTTCACCTCATGCGGGGAGTCGTCTCAATGCTGTCAGCACGTACGCTGCTCGGATCGGCGGTGGGCCTCACGGTCGCAACCGCCGGTCTGTACGCAGTGGCTGTCCCGGTCGCGCAGGCAACGCCTGCCGGGGACAACCTGGTCATCTCCGAGGTCTACGGCGCCGGAGGCAACTCCGGCGCGGTCTACAACGCGGACTTCGTCGAGCTCTTCAACCCGACCGGCGAGGCGATCGCCCTCGACGGTCTGGCCATCCACTACCGCTCCGCGAGCGGCGGCAGCGGCGGTGCCCCGCAGGCGCTGTCCGGCTCGGTGGCGGCGGGCGCGCACTACCTGATCCAGATGTCGGCCGCCGGCGCGACCGGCGAGGCGCTGCCGACCCCCGACCGCACCGCGTCGCCGCCCTTCTCGATGGCCGCAGCGGGCGGGCAGATCTCCCTCCAGGAGGGCACCGCGGTGGTCGCGACCTCCGGGTCGACCGCCGGGATCGCGGGCATCGTCGACTTCTTCGGCACGTCGGGTGCGACCTCCTTCGAGGGCGCACCCGCGGGCACCACCGCGACCGCGACCCAGTCGCTGAGCCGCACCGGCGGTGCGGACACCGACGACAACTCCGCCGACTTCACCCGCACCGCGCCGACGCCGACCCCGGCCGGCGGCGAGCCGGAGGAGCCTGAGGAGCCCGGCGACCCGGTCACGGCCGCCCCGGCCGAGATCCAGGGCGAGGGCACCACCAGCCCGCTGGCCGGCCAGACCGTCACCACCTCCGGCATCGTCACCGCGGCGTACCCCTCCGGTGGGTTCTCCGGCTTCTACCTCCAGACCGAGGGCGCCGGCGGCGAGCGCTCGCTCGCCGACCACCCGGCCTCGGACGCGGTCTTCGTCTACCAGACCCAGGCCGCCGGCGCGGTCACCGCCGAGGTCGGCGACAAGGTCACCGTGACCGGCCTGGTCAAGGAGTACGCCGGCCTGACCGAGGTCGAGGTCAGCTCGGAGGCCGCCATCGTGGCCGACGGCACCGGCGAGATCGCCCCGGTGACGACCGACTGGCCGGCCACGGTCGCCCAGAAGGAGTCGCTCGAAGGCATGCTCCTCGCCCCCGGTGAGCTGACCGTCGCCGACACCTACACCGGCTCCACGGTCTACGGCGAGCTCGGCCTCGCCTCCGGCGACAAGCCGCTGCTCCAGCCGACCGAGGTCGCCCGTCCGGGCTCCGCGGAGGCCGCGGCTGTCGCGGCCGACAACGCCGCCCGCCGGATCGTCCTCGACGACGGCCGCTCCACCTCGTGGCGGGTCCCCACCGACGCGGACCTTCCGTGGGTCTCCAACGACGCCCCGATCGCGGTCGGTGCCTCGGCCGACCTGGACCCGGTGATCTTCACCGAGGGCGGCTCGCCCACGGCCCCGACCTACCGGCTCCAGCCGACCGCCCCGATCTCGGCCGACCCGGCGACGTGGCCGGGCGACTTCGAGAACGTACGCACCGAGGCCCCCGACGCCGCCAAGCTCGGCGACGCCGACCTGAAGGTCGCCTCGTTCAACGTGCTCAACTACTTCACCACGCTCGGCGACGCCGACGACGACAACGTCGGTGACGGCGGCTGCGAGGCGTACGTCGACCGGGCAGGTGACGGCAACAACGTCGCCGAGGGCTGCGACCAGCGCGGCGCCTGGGACCCCGAGGACTTCGAGCGCCAGCAGGCCAAGATCGTCTCCGCGATCAACGCCCTCGACGCCGACGTCGTGGGCCTGATGGAGATCGAGAACTCCACCACGCTCGGCGAGGAGCCGGGCGAGGCGACCGAGTCGCTGGTGGCCGCGCTCAATGCCGCCGCCGGCGCCGGCACCTGGGCGGCCAACCCGATCTCCTCCCAGCTCCCGGCCGACGGCATGGACGTGATCACCAACGCGATCATCTACAAGCCGGGCTCGGTGAACCGGGTCGGCGAAGCGCTCGCCCTGGGCGACCAGAGCAACGACGACCAGGCCTTCGGCAACGCCCGCGAGCCGATCGGCCAGGTCTTCTCGCCTGCCGGTGGTGGAGCGCCGCTCCTGTTCGTCGTCAACCACTTCAAGTCCAAGGGCTCGGCCGGTCCGTGGCCCGGCGACGCCGACACCGGTGACGGCCAGGGTGCCTCCAACGAGTCGCGGGTCCGTCAGGCGACGGCGCTGCGCGACTGGGTCGCCTCGGTCCAGGAGTCCGCGGACGTCACCGACGTCGCGCTGGCCGGCGACTTCAACTCCTACACCTCCGAGGACCCGCTGCAGGTCCTCTACGAGGCCGGCTACGCCGACTCCGAGAAGGTCTCGGGCAACGCCGAGTACAGCTACCTCTTCTCCGGCCTGGTCGGCTCTCTCGACCACATCCTGCTCAGCTCCTCGCTGCAGGCCCGGATCACCGGCACGGACATCTGGAACGTGAACTCCGGTGAGCCGATCCTGAAGGAGTACAGCCGCTACAACTACACCGGCACCGACCTGCACCAGAACGGCCCGTGGCGCTCCTCCGACCACGACCCCGTGGTCGTCGGGATCTCCGCGGACGCGGCACCGGTCGACGTACAGGTGCTGGCCACCAACGACTTCCACGGCCGGATCCAGGCCAACGGGGCCGAGGCGGGCGCCGCGCTGCTCTCCGGGGCGGTCAAGCAGATGCATACGGAGAACCCCAACACGGTCTTCGCCGCCGCCGGTGACCTGATCGGCGCCTCGACCTTCGAGTCGTTCATCCAGCACGACAAGCCCACCATCGACGCGCTCAACGAGGCGGGCCTGGAGGTCTCCGCGGTCGGCAACCACGAGTTCGACGCCGGCTACGACGACCTGATCAACCGGGTGATGGCCTCCTACGACGAGGAGACCAACCCCGAGGGCGGCGCGGAGTGGGCCTACATCGGCGCCAACGTCACCCTCAAGGCGACCGGCGACCCGGCCGTCCCGGCGACCTGGATCAAGGAGATGTCCGGCGTCAAGGTCGGCTTCGTGGGTGCGGTCACCGAGGAGCTCCCGTCCCTGGTCTCGCCCGCCGGCATCGCCGACCTCGAGGTCGGCGACATCGTCGAGTCGACGAACACCTACGCCGACGAGCTCAAGGAGCAGGGTGCCGACGTGGTCGTCATGCTGGTCCACGAGGGTGCCCCGTCGATCAACTGCGCCGCGATGGACGACCCCGGCACCACCTGGGGAGACATCGTCACCGGCGTCAACGCCAACGTCGACGCCATCGTCTCGGGACACACCCACCTGGCCTACGACTGCTCCTTCCCGGTCGAGGAGTGGGCCGACCGGGCGGTGACGGAGCGGCCGGTGGTCTCCGCGGGTCAGTACGGCACCAACCTGAACCGTCTCGTCTACACCGTCGACCCCACCTCGGGCGAGGTCGAGGGGCTCTCCACGAGCCTGGTCGCGCTCGCCTCGGGTGGCTTCCAGCCCGACGCGCCCACCGCGAAGATCGTCAGCGACGCGGTGGCGAAGGCCGACGTGCTCGGTGCCGAGGTGCTGGGTCAGATCGAGGCGCCGCTCAACCGCGCCAAGCTCGCCAACGGGACCACCGAGAACCGCGGCGGCGAGTCGACCCTGGGCAACACGGTCGCCGAGGTGCAGCGCTGGGCGACCTCCGCGCCCGAGTCGGGCGAGGCGCAGATCGCGTTCATGAACCCCGGTGGTCTGCGCGCGGACATGGCCGGAACCGCGGCCGGCGAGGCTCGCGACATCACCTACAAGCAGGCCGCGCTGGTGCAGCCCTTCGCCAACACGCTGGTCAACATGGACCTGACCGGTGCGCAGATCAAGACCGTCTTGGAGCAGCAGTGGCAGCGTGACGCCTCCGGCGCCGTGCCGTCGCGGCCGTTCCTACGGCTCGGGGTCTCCGACGGGTTCACCTACACCTACACGCAGGCCGACGACCCGGCCCATCCCGGCACCCCGCTGGGCACGGTGAGCGGCATGTGGCTCGACGGTTCGCCTCTGGACCCGGAGGAGACCTACTCGGTCACGGTGAACTCGTTCCTCGCCTCCGGCGGGGACAACTTCCGCGAGCTCGCCAACGGCGCAGGCAAGCGCGACACCGGCAAGATCGACCTGAGCGCGATGGTCGACTACCTCGCCGATCAGACTGCCGAGGGGCCGCTGCCGGTCGACTACGGGCAGCGGGCCGTCGAGGTGACCTTCCCGGCCTCCGCACCTTCGGAGTACGCACCGGGGGACACGGTCACCTTCGACCTCGCCTCCCTGGCGATGACCGGTCAGGACCTCACCGACTCCTCGGTGGAGATCCGGCTCGGTGACACCGTGCTGGGCACCGCGGCGGTCGACAACACCCTCGGCACGGTGACGTACGACGACCACGGGACCGCCTCGGTCTCGGTGACCCTGCCCGCGACGGCGCCGCCAGGTGAGAACCAGCTCACCGTGGTCGGCTCGACGACCGGGACCAGCGTGCTGGTGCCGATCACGGTCGAGGAGGCGGCTCCGCAGGCTCCGGCCTGGGATGCGCGCACCATCTACCGCACCGGCGACGAGGTGACCTATGCCGGTTCGCTGTGGCGGGCGCTGTGGTGGACGACCGCGGTGGCGCCCGGCTTCCCCTACGGCGCCTGGGAGGAGATCGTGACCGCCGAGGACGGCACCGCCGTCTGGACGCCGTCACGGATCTTCACCGCCGGTGACGTGGTGATCTACGAGGGCCGCCGCTACGAGGCGAAGTGGTGGACCCGCAACCAGCGGCCGGGCGACAAGCACGGTCCCTGGAAGCTGCTTCGCTGATCAGGGACAGGTGATAGCGGCCCGGTCGTCATCGTGACGGCCGGGCCGCTACCGTCGTCGGCATGAGTGCTGTCGAAGAGCTTCACGCCGCGCTCCGCGAGGCCGGTGCGACCGTGGCGACCGCCGAGTCCCTGACCGCCGGGCGCCTGGCAGCGCTGCTCACCGAGCCTCCCGGCGCCTCGAAGACGTTTCGCGGGGGTTTCGTGACGTACGCGACGGAGCTGAAGCACACCCTGCTCGGTGTCCCCGTCTCGGTGATCGAGACCGTGGGGGTGGTCTCTGCGGAGTGCGCCGCGGCGATGGCCGCGGGGGCACGGGAGAGGTCGGGGGCGACGTACGCGCTGGCGACCACGGGTGTGGCCGGGCCCGAGGAGCAGGAGGGAAAGCCCGTCGGGACGGTCTATGTGGGCGTTTCCGGTCCGCACGGTGAAACAACAGCGCTTCTCGGGCTGTCGGGCTCGCGCGCGGAGATCCAGCGTGATACGTGTTTGTTCGCTGTTGATGAACTACTCGGACTACTTCGGCGGGAACATCGAAGGGTCAGGTAGCGTTGGAGCCAGACGTCACCCAGATGTCGGTGACTTGTGAACTGTAGGAGGCTGACCGCAATGGTGCTCTTCCGTCGACTTCTCGGCGAGGTGCTTCGTGCCCAGCGGCTGGAGCGTGGGATGACCCTGCGCGAGGTCTCCGCGGAGGCGCGAGTCAGCCTCGGCTACATCTCCGAGGTGGAGCGTGGCCAGAAGGAAGCCTCCTCCGAGCTCCTCGCCTCGCTCTGCAGCGCCCTCGACGTTGCCCTCTCCGATGTTCTTCGCGACGTCTCCGACGCCGTGGCCCTCGAAGAGGCCACCATCCTCCGGATGCCCGTCCGCGCCGCGGCCGACGCCGCTGCTGCTTGATTCTCTCCCCAAATTAGGGGAGTTTTCCGCACCCGTGTCTCAACGCGGACCGTTGCGTCTCCATGCCGACGTGGGCCCACCAGGGGCCCGCGTTCAAGGGGAGATGGTGCGATGAGCATGGCAGTCGAGAACGAGCTTCCGGGCCTGACGGCGCCGTCACCGCGTCTCGCGGGGGCCGCGCATTCCCCCGACCTGCTCGAGGCCGAGCTCTTCGGGCTGGAGGAGACCCTCAACATCCTTCGCGACGAGTTCACCTCGGTCGCTCCTGGCGAGCGGGCGCACGTCGCCCGCCAGATGCGTGACCTCCGGGTCCGGATCACCCAGATCCGGATGCGGCTGCTCCACGGGGCCTAGCGCTCTACGCCTGGCAGCTCGCGCAGAAGTAGGCCGGGCGCTCCTTGCCCGGCGGGCCGACCCTGGCGACGGTCACGGTGCCGCCGCAGCGTCGGCACGTTCGGCGGCCGTAGACCCACATCTGCCGCGAGCGTGACCAGTCCGCCTGCATCAGGTCGCGGGTGCGCTGAAGGATCCGTGGGAGTCGGTCGCCGGCCTCCGCGACCGTACGCAACGGGTTGATCCCGGCGATGAAGCAGGTCTCGGCGGCGTAGATCGTGCCGATCCCGGCCAGGTTGGTCTGGTCGCGCAGCGCCTCGAAGAGGGGCCGCTCGGGTTGCCGCGCGAGGCGTTCGATGGCTGTGTCCGGGTCCCAGTCGTCGGCGAGGATGTCCGGGCCGAGATGGGCGACCAGCCGCTCCTCCTGGTCGCGGGGGACGAGCTCGACGATGCCGAGGAGGAAGCCGACCGCCTCGGTCTTCTCGGTGCGGAGCACCACCCGCGCCTGGAAGCCGGGCTTCGGCCAGCGTCGGCCCGGCTCGAGGATCCGCCAGGATCCCTCCATCTTCAGGTGGGTGTGCAGGGTCCACTCGCCGGTGCGGTGGTCGATCCGGGTCAGCAGGTGCTTGCCGTGGGTCAGCGTCCCGAGGACCGTGCCGCCGGAGAGGTCCGCCGTGGCCAGCTGCGGGACGCGGAAGTCGGTCCGGATGAGCCTCGCCCCCGCCAGGCCCTTGTCGAGCGAACGGGCGGTGCGGAGCACGGCATCACCTTCGGGCATCTGCTCACCTGCTCGGCGAGGTCAGGCGCAGGCCGCGCGGGGTGGCGACGAAGCCGGCGTACTGGAGTGCCTGGCGCAGCGGCGTCTCGCCGGAGCCGAGCAGCGGGGCACCGTCGGCCTTCTCGACGGTGAGCCGACCCAGCGCCCCTCGCCGGACGGCCTCGGCGAGCGCCTCGGCGCCGGGTTCGAGGAGGTTGGGGTCCTCGGACCAGGTCAGCAGGGTCCGGCCGCCGCGTTCGACGTACATCGCCAGCTCCCCATCGACCAGCACCACGATCGCGCCCGCCTTGCGGCCGGGCCGGTGGCCCTCCTCCGAGGCGGGCCAGGGGAGGGCCGCGCCGTAGGGGTTCGCGGGGTCGGTCGCGGCGAGCGCGAGGGCGACCGGCTTGTCGGCCGGCTCCACCCTGGAGAACGTACGCAGCCGATCGACCGATCCTGCGGTGCCGAACTGGGCCGCGCCGAGGCCCTCGACGAAGTAGCCCCGGCGGGCCCGGCCGGACTCCTCGAACGCGCTGAGCACCTTGTAGACGGCGGCGAACCCTCCAGGGGTGCGCTCGGACTGGACCGCACCGCGGGTGACCACGCCGTGGCGGTCCAGGAGCCGCTCGGCCGCCGCGTGGGCGCGCTTGGTCGGATCGGAATCGGGCTCCGGCAGGATCGTCCAGCGCCCGGCGGTCTCCGGAAGGCTCGCCCGGGCCGGCATCCGCGTGCCACCGGTGTAGCGGCCGCCGCGGGCGCGGGGCGGTGGCCGCCTGGAGCGGTGCGAGGGTGTGCCGGAGCGGGTCAGCGCCCGCACCGGCAGCAGGGTGTCGTTGCTGACCCGCCCCGACCAGACCAGCTCCCACAGGGCCGCGCTCAGGTCGGCGTCGCTAGGTGTCTCCTCGGTCTGGGCGGAGACGGTCCGGGCGAGCTGGTGGAAGAACCAGGCGCCGCCGGGTTCGAGGGCTTCGAGGAGGCGTTCGGCGAGCGGCCCGGGTGGCATCTCGGTCGGCGGGGGCAGGGTGAGGTCGGCGGTGTCGGCCGGGTGCAGCGAGACCCAGCCGTCGGTGCCGGGAAGGGTGCCGTGGCCCGCCCAGAGCACCTCGCCGCCCGAGGTCAGCTCGTCGAGGAACGCCGGCTCGTAGTCCACCACGCGTGCCGGCAGGATCAGGCTCTCCAGCGCGCTGGCCGGCACCGGGCAGCCGGCCAGCTGGTCGACGACGCTCAGCACCCCGTCGACCCCGCGCAGCGCGCCCTTGCGTACGTTCGTCTTCTGCCAGGCCGGGAGGAACCTGCCCAGCGCCGCCGGCTCGACCGGCTCGACCTCCTTGCGCAGCCGGGCCAGCGAGCGCCGCCGCAGCATCCGGAGCACCTCGGCGTCACACCACTCCAGCCCGCTCCCGCCCGGCCGGAACTCACCGTCGAGCACCCGCCCCCGCGCCGAGAGCCGCGCCAGGGTGTGCCGGACGACCGCCTCGCCCAGCCCCAGCCGCGAGGCGACGTCGGTGGTCGTGAACGGACCGTGCGAGCGTGCGTACCGGGAGACCAGGTCGCCCACCGGGTCCTCGACCGGCTCGGTGAATGCCGACGGTACGCCCGGAGGAACCGCCACCCCCAGCCCGTCCCTGAGCCTGGCCACGTCCTCGACCACCGCCCAGCGTGCCTCTCCGGCCACCCGCACCTCGACCACCCGCCGAGCCGTCGCGAGCCCCTCCAACACCGCCGAGACCTCACTTGTGGAGGCCGAGTCGGTAGTTGTGGGCGCCGAAACTCTACTTTCGCCCCCCACAACTACCGACTCGTCGTCCAGACCTACGGTTTCGCCCCCCAAAACTGCAGTTTCGGCCGGGAGTGGGGTGGTGCGGGCGGTGATCTCGTCGAGGGTGAGGGGGCCGATGGTGCGGATGAGGTCGGTGATGCCTTCGGCGCCACGGGCTCGGCGGCCGGGGGCGAGGCGCTGGAGCTCGGACTCGACCTCGGTCAGGACCTCGGGGTCAAGGAGCTCGCGGAGCTCGGCGCGGCCGAGGAGCTCGGCGAGGAGGCCCTGGTCGAGGGTGAGGGCGGCGGCGCGGCGCTCGGCCAGGGGTGAGTCGCCCTCGTAGAGGAACTGGGCGACGTAGCCGAAGAGGAGCGACTGAGCATAGGGGGACGGGGAGGGTGTGGCGACGTCGACGATCGAGATCTCGCGGCGTTCGATGCGCCGGAGGAGGCCGACGAGGGAGGGGAGGTCGTAGACGTCGCGGAGGCACTCGCGTACGGCCTCGAGGATGATCGGGAAGCTCGGGTACTGCGAGGCGACCTCGAGCAGGGCGGCGGAGCGCTGGCGCTGCTGCCACAGCGGCGAACGGCGGCCGGGGTCGCGGCGGGGGAGGAGGAGCGCCCGCGCGGCGCACTCGCGGAAGCGACTGGCGAAGAGCGCCGACCCGCCGACCTCGGTGGTGACCAGGTCCTCGATCTCGTCGGGCTCGAAGACGATGATCTCGCCGGTCGGCGCCTCGGCGTCGGTATCGGGGAGTCGGATCACGATGCCGTCGTCGCTGTCGATCGCCTGCCCGTCGACCCCGTAGCGCTCCCGGATCCGGGCGTTGATCGCCAGCGCCCACGGTGCGTGGACCGGGCGGCCGTAGGGGGAGTGGACCACCAGCCGCCAGTCGCCCAGCTCGTCGCGGAAGCGCTCGACGACGATGTTGCTGTCGGAGGGGAGGACGTTGGTGGCCTCGGCCTGTTCGTGCAGGTAGGCGACCAGGTTGGCGGCCGCGTAGGCGTCCAGACCGTCGTCCTGGGCGCGTGCCTCCGCCTTCTTCGCGGGAAGGGCGGCGAGCTCGCGGGTGTAGGCGCCGACGGCCTCGCCGAGCTCGGCGGGCCGGCCGAGCGAGTCGCCCTTCCAGAACGGCAGCCGCCCTGGGATGCCGGGAGCGGGGGTCACCAGCACCCGGTCGTGGGTGATGTCCTCGATCCGCCAGCTCGTCGCGCCCAGGGCGAACACGTCGCCGACCCGGGACTCGTAGACCATCTCCTCGTCGAGCTCGCCGACGCGTCTTCCGGTGCCTTCCCCGACCAGGTAGACCCCGAAGAGCCCGCGGTCGGGGATGGTGCCGCCGCTGGTGACGGCCAGCCGCTGCGCTCCCGGACGACCGGTCACGGTCCCGGCGACCCGGTCCCACACGATGCGCGGCCGCAGCTCGGCGAACTCCTCGCTCGGGTAGCGCCCGGCGAGCAGGTCGAGGGTCGCGTCGTAGGCGGAGCGGGGGAGCGTTGCGTACGACGCGGTCCTGCGGACCATCGTGAACAGCTCGTCGACGTCCCAGGTGTCCAGGGCGGTGGCCGCGACGACCTGCTGGGCGAGTACGTCGAGCGGGTTGGTCGGGAGGCTCATCGACTCGATCAGGCCCTGCCGCATCCGCTGCACGCTGACCGCGGTCTGGGCGAGGTCGCCGCGATGCTTCGGGAAGAGCACCCCACGGGAGACCTCGCCGACCTGGTGGCCGGCACGCCCGACGCGCTGGAGAGCGGAGGCGACGCTGGGCGGTGACTCGATCTGGACGACGAGGTCGACCGCGCCCATGTCGATGCCGAGCTCGAGGCTGGAGGTGGCCACCACCGCCGGCAGCCGGCCGGACTTGAGGTCGTCCTCGATCAGCGCGCGCTGCTCCTTCGACACGCTGCCGTGGTGAGCCTTGGCGATCACCTGCGCCGCACCGTGGGACTGGCCCGACTGCGCCATCACCTGCGCGGGCGGCCCGGTGGTCGAGCCGCCGGAGCCGCTAGGCGGAGGCGTGTCGAGACCAACACGGTCCTCATCGGCGCTCGATAGGACCGTGTTGGTCTCGACACGCTCGCTAGCGCTCGCGGCTCGACCAACGGAGGATGGTGTCTCGAACACCCGGTCGGAGGCGATCTCGTTGAGCCGCGCGGTCAGCCGCTCCGCGATCCGGCGCGAGTTGGCGAAGACGATGGTGGAACGGTGGGCGGTGACCAGGTCGGCGACGTGCTCCTCGACGTGTGGCCAGATCGACGAGGCCCGCTGCGGGTCGTCGTCCTCCTCCTCGCCGTAGGGGCTCGGCGCGGTCATGTCCTCGACCGGCACGACCACGCTGAGGTCCCAGCGCTTCTCGGCGGGTGGGGCGACGATCTCGACGGGCTGGGCGCCGCCCAGATAGCGGGCGACCTCCTCCAGCGGGCGCACGGTCGCCGAGAGCCCGATCCGCTGCGCGGGCCGGTCCAGCAACGCGTCGAGACGCTCCAGGGTGAGCGCCAGGTGCGAGCCGCGCTTGGTCGCTGCGACCGCGTGCACCTCGTCGACGATCACCGTCTCGACGCTGCGCAGGATCTCGCGGGCCTGGCTGGTCAGCATCAGGAACAGCGACTCGGGCGTGGTGATCAAGATGTCCGGGGGAGTGGTCGTCAGCCGCCGCCGGTCGGCCGCGGTGGTGTCGCCGGACCGCACCCCGACGCGCACCTCGGGGGCGTCGACCCCCAACCGCTCGGCGGTCTGCCGGATCCCCACCAGCGGCGAGCGCAGGTTGCGCTCCACGTCGACGCCGAGCGCCTTGAGCGGCGAGATGTAGAGCACCCGACAGCGCTGCTTCTTCGCAGGGCTGGGCTCGGTGAGCAGCTTGTCGATCGACCACAGGAACGCGCTCAGCGTCTTTCCCGAGCCGGTGGGCGCCACCACCAGCGCGTTGCGCCCCGCGCCGATGGCCTCCCAGGCACCGGCCTGAGCCGCGGTCGGTGCCGCGAAGGCGGCCGCGAACCACGTACGTGTCGGGTCGCTGAACCGCGCCAGCGCCGGTGACGCGCCATCTGGTTGGCTCATGAGGACAAACTTAGTCGCGACCACCGACACTCAGCGGCCACACTGACCCCATGCATCTCATCAACCTCTTCGGCCCACCGGCGGTCGGCAAGATGAGCGTGGGCCGGGAGATCGCGGCACGTACGCCGTACCGCCTCTTCCACAACCACGCCACGATCGAGCCGCTGCTGGAGGTCTTCGACTGGGAGATGCCGTCGTTCGGGGTGCTCAAGGACGAGTTCCGGCGGCGGGTGATCGAGGAGGCGGTGGCCTCCGAGCTCCCGGGCCTCATCTTCACCTACGTCTGGGCGCTCGAGCTCCCCGAGGACGCGCAGGCCGTCACCAGGCTGGTCGCTCCCGTCGTCGAGGCGGGCGGGAAGGTCGACTGCGTCGAGCTGTACGCCGATCTGCCGACCCGTCTGAGCCGTGAAGGCACCCCGGAGCGGCTGGCCGCGAAGCCGTCCAAGCGCGACACCGAGTGGGCGAGGGCCAACGCCGTGGACTGGAACGAGCGCCATGTGCTCTCCACCGGGCCGGAGATGCCGTTCCCGCTGCGCTTCCCGCACACCGTGGTCGACAACACCCATATCTCCGCGGCCGAAACCGCCGAGGAGATCATCACCCGCCTCGGGCTGCCGACCAGTCCCTGATGTGGTGTCTGGAAACCAGCGCGCGCTCGGCGCGCAGGTGTGGTCCAATCCCGCTGTGGACCTCGCGCTAGACCTGACCGACCGCGCCGTACGATCCGCGTCGCTCTACCAGGCCCTGCGCGACGCGATCGGCGACGGCAGGCTGAAGGCGGGCGACCGGCTGCCCGCGAGCCGCGCGCTGGCCTCCGATCTGGGGATCTCGCGCACCACCGTCGCGACGGTCTACGAACGCCTGGTCGCCGAGGGGTTCCTGGAGTCGCGGGTGGGCTCGGGGACGTACGTCGCGGCTGCCACGGGAAACCCCAGGGCCACCGCCCCCGGGGCACTGACCCCGCGACCGGGCTGGCGCTGGGCACCACGGCCGACGAGCGCGGAGGCGGCGGTCCCGGCGTACGACCTGCGGGTGGGGATCCCCGACGCCGAGCTCTTCCCGTTCGACACCTGGCGCCGGATCCTCGCGGCCGAGTCGCGCCTGCGCGGCCACAGCCCCGGCACCTACGCCTCGCCGGCGGGACTGCCGAGGCTGCGCGAGGCGCTGGCGCACACGGTCGCCTACCACCGTGGGGTGCGGGCCGACCCGGCACAGATCGTGGTCACCAGCGGAACCCAGCAGGCGCTCGATCTCGTCGCCCGGGTGCTGCTGGAGCCGGGCGACGTCGTCGCCGTCGAGGACCCCGGTTACCCGTCCGCGCTCGACCTCTTCGCCTCCCACGGAGCCCGGGTCGTGCCGGTCCCGGTCGATGCGGAAGGGCTGGTCGTCGAGCAGATCCCGGAGCAGGCCCGGCTCGTCTACACGACCCCGAGCCACCAGTTCCCGCTCGGCGTACGCCTCTCCCTCCCACGCCGCCGAGCCCTCCTCGACTTCGCGAACAGGCATGACGCGGGCATCGTGGAGGACGACTACGACAGCGAGTTCCGGTTCACCGAGCGGCCGCTCGAGCCGCTGCACGCCCTCGACGACCAGGGTCGGGTGATCTATGTCGGGACCTTCTCCAAGTCGCTGCTCCCCAGCTTGCGTGCCGGCTATCTGGTCGCCCCCGGTTCGTTGGTCGACGCGCTGCTCGCCGCCAAGCAGCTCACCGACGGCTTCGGCTCCGTCCAGCCCCAGGCCGCCTTGGCCCGCTTCCTGGAGGAGGGCCTCCTCGCCCGTCATGTGCGCAAGGCGTCCAAGACGTACGCCGAGCGCCGCTCGCTCCTCCTCGAGACCCTCTCCACGTGGCCGGTCGAGGTGCTCCCGTCGGCGGCCGGACTCCACCTGTCCGCCTACGCGGACCTCCCCGCTGACCTGCCAGAACGTGCCGCGGCCGCGGGGCTGGCGCTGGACACGATCGGCGCTCATCGGCTGCTGCCCGGTCGCGACGGGCTGTTCCTAGGCTACGGAGCCGTCCGGACACAGAGCCTGCCCGGCGGGCTCGAGCTCCTGGCCACCCTCGCGGGCTGGGCGTGACCGTCGGGAGCTGACCAGCGACCACGCCAGACCGGCACCGCCGCACAGCAGCGGGCCGACCAGGTGCGCGCCGGTGAGGCCCAGCAGGATCAGCGCCGCGACCAGCGAGCAGACCGCGGCCCACCACGACCGGGTGCCCCGCGGCAGCAGCCGCAGCGCGGCCGCCGCTCCCACCACGTAGAGCAGCGAGAAGGTCCCCGAGGCCATCAGCAGCGCCGCGTCCGTCGAGGCGCCGGCGACCCAGGTCACCGCGAGGGTGCCGAGCGCGACGGCACTGACCGCGAGCAGCGAGCGACGCGGGATCGTGGACGCCGGGGTGGCGAGGACCCGAGGCAGTCCGCCCTCGCGTGCCAGCGACGCCCCGAGCCGCGAGCCGCCGGCGAAGTAGGCGTTGATCGCACCGATGGTCAGCAGCACCGCGACCACGGCGGTCACCGGCCGCGCGGGCTCCCCGAAGCCCAGGACGAGCAGGTCCGCCAGCGGCGCGGCACCGGAGGTGGACCCGAGCGATGCGACCGTAGCGAACGCGATTCCGAGGTAGAGCACCGTCACGATCCCCAGTGCCAGGAACGTGGCCCGGCGGATGTCGCGCGCCGGGTCGCGGTACTCGGCCGAGAGCGAGGAGAGGATCTCCCACCCGGCGAACGCCCACACCAGCATCGCCGCCGCGGTGCCGACAGAGCCCCACCCGTGCGGCGCGAACGGCGTCAGCCGTCCCAGCTCGGCATGCGGCAGCGCCACCACGACCGCGACGGCGAGCAGGACCGCGATCGCACCGGCGATCGCCAGCTGCACGCCCCCGGACACCTTGATCCCGAACCAGTTCATCACCGTGACCAGCACGATGATCGCCGCGGTCACCGCCAGCGACATCGTCTGCCCACCGCCGAAGGCGTCGGCGACGTACGCCCCGCCGAACCCGGCCGCGACCGGCGCCCCCACGCCGATCGTCAGGTAGAAGGCCCAGCCGACCATGGTCGCGACGTGCGGGTTGAAGGCGAGCCGTGCGTACGTCGCCACCCCGCCGCCGTCCGGATGCCGCGCCCCCAGCGCGGCGAAGGTCGCCGCCAGCGGCACCGAGAGGGCGATCAGGGCCAGCCAGGCCACGAGCGAGGCCGGGCCGGCCTCGCTCGCCGCCAGCGCGGGCAGGGAGATGACACCGGTGCCGAGCACCGCACCGAGGGTGAGAGCCGCGCCCTGGGGCACTGAGAGTCCGTCGTTCTTCACGCTCTCGACGCTAGTGAGCGCGGACCCCTCCGCGCCCGGCCAATCCGGCCTCCGTCTCCTGGGCCAATCCGGCCGCCGACCCGCCTACCGTACGTTCCGCCGCACCCGCTCCTCATACGCCGCCCGCGCTGATGGGTCGACGCCCGCGAGCAGCTGCGAGGCGTTGGTCGCCCGGTCGATGAAGTCCTGGAACCGTCGCGGCATCGCCTGGGTGATCTTGGTCAGCGACTGGGCCCAGTTGGGCACCCAGACCTCGGGCCGCGGCTCGCGGATGACCGACTCGATCGCCTCCGCGACGTCCTCGGCGGTGACCGGCTTCATCCCCTTCGCCGCCGGCACCCCGTCGGCGAGCTCGGTCTGCACCACCGCCGGCAGGATGAGCGAGACGTCGACCCCGGAGGGCGCCAGCTCCATCCGCAGCGCCTCGGAGAAGCCGACCACGGCGAACTTCGAGGCCGAGTAGGTCGCCGCGTCCGGGACCGGCACCCGGCCGACGGCCGAGGCGACGTTGACGATGTGCCCCTGACCCCGGTCGACCATCGCCGGCGCCACCGCCTTGATCCCGTTGATCGGGCCGTGCACGTTGACCTCGAAGATCGCCCGGGTGAGCGCGTCCTCCTCCTTCAGGACCGACCCGAGCGGCATGATCCCGGCATTGTTGACCAGCACGTCCCACGGTCCCAGGTCCGCGACCGACTCGAGGAACGTACGCCAGGAGGCGGGGTCGGTGACGTCGAGATGTGCGGCCACGACCCGCGAGCCGAACTCGGCGGTCACATCCTCGAGCAGGTCCGGGTCCAGGTCGCCCACGGCGACCTTCGCGCCGGCGCGCGCGAGCCGCTCGACGGTGGCGCGCCCGATGCCGCGAGCGCCGCCGGTGACGATGACGGACATTGCCTCGACGGGACGGCTCATGACTCTCCTTCGGTGGTGCGGACCATGCTGCGTACGGCCTTTCTGTCGGTCTTGCCCACGCTGGTGACGGGAATGGCGTCGAGGATCAGCACCTCGCGGGGGTACTTGTGGGGCGCGAGCCGCGTCTTGACGAAGGCGATCAGCTCCTCGGGGGTGGTGCGTGCGCCGGGATGAAGGGCGACCGCCGCGACCACCTCCTCGCCCCGCTGGGTGTCCGGGCGTCCGACCACCGCGGCGGCCGTGACGGCGTCGTGGGCGAGCAGCGCGTCCTCGACGTCGCGCGGGAAGACGTTGAACCCGCCCCGGATGATCAGGTCCTTGATCCGGTCGTCGACATAGAGGTAGCCGTCGGCGTCGAAGTGGCCGATGTCGCCGGTGTGCAGCCAGCCGTCGACGACCGTCGCCGCTGTCTGCGCAGGGTCGTTCCAGTAGCCCTGCATCACGCCGGGGCCACGCACCCAGATCTCGCCCTCCTCACCGGTCGCGACCGGCTCGCCGTCCGGGCCGGCGATGACGACCTCGGCGTGGGACAGCGGCTTGCCGACGCTGCCGGGACGCGACTCCTCAAGGGTCGAGGCGGCGATGACCGCGCTCGACTCGGTGCAGCCGTAGCCCTCCAGGATGGTCACCCCGAAGGCCTCCTCGGTCTTCTCCCGCAGCGCCGGCAGCAGCGGCGCGCCACCGCTGCCGAAGGAGCGCAGCGAGCTCAGGTCGTAGTCCTGGTAGGGCTGGTCGAGCAGCATCTGCAGCATCGAGGGCACCACCGTGCTCGACTCGACCCGGTGCTCCTGGGCGAGCTCGAGCCAGCCCTTGGCGTCGAACCACCGCTGCAGCACCGAGCTCTGCTGACGCGAGGAGTGCAGGCCGCTGATCACCACGATCAGGCCGTACGCATGGGAGAGCGGCAGCGGCAGCAGCCACCGTGTCGTGCCCTGGCTCTCCCCGACCCGGCTGAGGGCGTGCCCGGACTCCCACAGGCCGCGGTGGCTCAGCATCACGCCCTTGGCCCGCCCGGTGGTGCCGCCGGTGTAGAGCAGCGCGGCGAGGTCGTCGTCACCGCGCGGGGCGATGTCGATCGGGTCGGCGCTCTCCAGGCTCTCGTACGCCACCGCATCCGTTCCTTCAGGAACGTCTCCGGCGACGATGACGGTGAGCTCGAGACCTTCCGAGGCCGCCTGGATCAGCGGCAGCAGCTCGGGCGTGACGATGGCCGCCCTGGCCCCGGAGTCCTCCAGGATGTGACGCAGCTCGGGCGGGGTCTGCAGGAAGATCACCGGCGTCACCACCGCGCCGAGGCGCCACAGGGCGCGATAGCTGACGAAGACCTCCGGGGTGTTCATGGTGAGCACCACGACCCGGTCACCGGGCTCGATCCCGAGGTTGCCCAGGCCGCCGGCGACCCGCGCGGACCGCTCGGCGATCTCGGCGGAGGAGTGCCAGGTGCCTTCGAAGAAGACCATCGGGTGGTCGCCGTGGCGCGCGAACGACTCCTCGGCCAGCACCGCCAGGTTGTGCTCCCCGGGAACCGGCGTGCTCATCGTGCGCCCAGCTTCCGCAGCGCCTTGAGCTGTCCGTTGCCCAGCGCGACGAACTTCTCGACCGTCTGCCCCTTGAACGGCCCGATCGGCCCCATCCGGGAGGCCGCGAGGGTCTGGGCGTCGGTGAACTTCCGGATCCCGTCCGCGCCGTGGCGGCGACCGAGCCCGCTCGATCCCATGCCACCCATCCCGGCCTCGATGCTCCCGGCGGCCAGGGCGGCGCCGTCGTTGATGTTCACCGCGCCCGCGCGGATGCGGCGAGCGATCATGTCGGCCTCGCGCACGTTCTTGCTGAACACGCTCGCCGAGAGCCCGGCCTCACCCTGGTTGGCGATCCGGACCGCTTCCTCGTCACTGTCCGCGCGGTAGAGCGCGAGGACCGGCCCGAAGGTCTCGCCCAGGCACAGGTCCATCTCGTCGGTGACGCCCTCCAGGACGGTCGGGGCGAAGGCGTACGGACCCACCTCGGCGAGCGGCTCGCCACCGGCCAGCACCGTCGCGCCCTTCGCCACCGCGTCGGCGACGTGGGCGGTGACCTTGTCGAGCTGCGCCTGGGAGGCAAGCGACCCGACGTCGGCCGAGTAGTCGAAGCTCTGCCCGACCACCTGGCTCTCCGTCTCGGCGACCAGGGCCTGGCGGAAGGCGTCGTAGACGGCCTCGTGCACCACCACGCGCTCGATGTGGACGCACATCTGGCCGGTGTTGGCGAAGGCCGCCATCACCGTGCCGCGAGCGGCCTGGGCGAGGTCGGCGTCGCGGCGGACGATGAGCGGGTTCTTCCCGCCGAGCTCGAGCGAGGCCCCGATCAACCGGCCCGCGGCGCGCTGGGCCACGATCCGTCCGGTCGCCGTCGAGCCGGTGAAGGCGACGTAGTCGACGTTGTCGATGACCGCCTCGCCGGTGGCCGCTCCCGGCCCGGTGACGACCTGCCAGACGTGCTCGGGCAGCCCCGCCTCGGCCATCAGCGCCCTCGCCCACAGCAGCGTCAACGGCGCCTGCGGGTCGGCCTTGCTGATCACGGCCGCTCCGGCGAGCAGGGCCGGGATGGCGTCGCCGACCCCGAGGTAGAGCGGGTAGTTCCACGGCGAGATGATCCCGACGACCTGCTTCGGCACCCGCACCTCCTTCACGGAGGTGATGCCGGGGATGGCCCCGCGCACGCGCTTGTCGGCGAGGTACGTCTGGCCGCGCCGGGCGTAGTGGCGGGCGATGGTGCCGACCTGGAGAATCTCCTGCCAGGCGTGGTAACGGGCCTTGCCCATCTCCCACTGGATCAGGTCGAGCACCTCGTCCTGGCGCTCGACCAGCAGGTCGTGGAAGCGGAGCATGACCTCGGCACGGTCCGAGAAGTCGAGCGTGGCCCAGTCGGGCTGGGCCGCCCGCGCCGCGGCCGCGGCCTCGGCGACGTCCGCGGCGGTCACCGAGGGCACCGGAGCGGTCGGCATCGCGTCGTACGGCGCGGTCGCGGTCAGCGTGCCGTCACCTCCGGAGACCGGGGCCGCGACCCACCGGGTCCAGGAGGCGAGGCGCGCGTCATCGACCCATCCGGGACGTACGCTCTCGGCCTCGGTTGTCTTCGTGGTCATCGATCTCCTCAGATCCGGGTCAGGTGGATGGGGTTGCCGTCCTTCGGGAACGGCAGCGAGCTGTTGTCGAGAGGGGCGCGGTAGCCGGGGGAGACGCTCCACCGGTAGTCGCGCAGGAGCCGGTGCAGGATCGACTTGACCTCCAGGCCGGCGAAGTAGAGACCGATGCACTTGTGCACCCCGCCACCGAACGGCTCCCACGCCATCCGGTGGCTCTTGTCCTCGCGCCGATGCGGTGCGAACCGCTCGGGGTCGAACACGGTCGGGTTGGTCCAGTAGTCCTCCATCATGTGGCTGAACTGGACCCCGACCATCACGCCGGTGTCGGCGGGGATGCGGACGCCGAGGAGGCGGGTCTCCTTGACCGTACGCCGGATCAGCGCCGGCACCGGGGCACGCAGCCGCAGTGCCTCCTTCATCACCAGGTCGAGGCTCTGCAGGCTCTCGAGCTCGGGCATGGTCGGAGCCGGGCCGAGCGCGAGCGACTCCTCGCGGCAGCGCTGCTGCCACTGCGGATGCTGGCCGAGGTACTGCAGCATCGTCGAGGTGGTGATGGTCGAGGTGTCGTGGGCGGCCATCATCAGGAAGATCATGTGGTTGACGACGTCCTCGTCGCTGAACCGCTCGCCGTCGTCGGTCTCGATGTGGCACAGCACCGAGAAGATGTCGTCGCTCTGCTTCGCGCGTTTGGCGGGAAGGTAGTGGCGCAGGAACCCCTCGAGCACCTTCCGCCCACGGAACGCCCTGCCCCAGCGGGTCAGCGGCACATCGGCACGTACGACGCCGGGGGCCGCCTGCACGCAGGCGATGAACGCCTTGTTGACCCGGTCCATCTCGGCGCGGCTGGTCTCGGACGCGCCACCCATGAAGATGTCCGCGGCGATGTCGAGGGTGAGCTGCTTGAGTCTCGGGTAGGCCTGGAACGCCGGAGTGTGGGCCCAGCCGCGCATGCCCCGGGCGATCGCCGGGTGCATCGCGGTCGTGTACGTGGCGAGCCGGTCCCGGGTGAAGGCCTCCTGCATGATGCGGCGATGGGCGTGGTGCTCCTCGAGGTCGAGCAGCATCAGGCCACGGTCGAAGAAGGGCCCGACGATCTGCCCCCAGGCCGGCCCGTTGGCGTACGCCTTCTCCTTGTTGCGCAGCACCGCCTCGCACGCGTCCGGGCCGAGCACGACCACCCCGGTCTCGCCGGCACGGAAGAACGGCGAGACCGGGCCGTACGTCTCCCACTGGTGCCGGTAGAAGCCGACCGGGTCGCGGGAGTAGTCCAGCAGCCTGCCGACCCAGGGGAGGCCGCGGTCGCCGGGCACGAGTCGTGGGACCTCTCGAAGCGCCTCGGTCGCTGTCATGGTGCCTGATCCATCGTGTCCGACCTCCCGGTCCCGAGTGACTCTGCTGAGGGTAGTCAAGTAGAACATGTTCCCGCAGCCGTTCGGCGGGCATGGATGTGCCCCGTGCGTTGTTGTGGTGTGCGTGGAGAGCTACGAATCAGTGGTGATCGGTGCCGGTCAGGCCGGTCTGTCGGCTTCCTACCACCTCAGCCGGCTGGGCGTACGTCACGTCGTGCTCGACGCCGAGCGGCGCCCCGGTGGGGCCTGGCAGCACCGCTGGGACTCGCTGACCATGCACGACGTGCACGGCGTCGCCGACCTGCCGGACGGGCGGGCGCCGGGGGAGTCGGGCGAGCGCGCCAACGTCGCGGTGCCGGGCTGGTTCGGTCTCTACGAGTCGATGCACTCGCTTCCGGTCGAGCGGCCGGTCTCGGTGAAGTCGGTGACCTCGGTCGGCGACCTGCTGGCAGTCCACTCGACCGACGGTCGGACCTGGTTCACCCGAACACTGGTCAACGCGACCGGGACCTGGACGCGTCCGTTCGTGCCGCACTATCCGGGCGCGGAGGTGTTCCTCGGGGAGCAGGTGCACACCCACGACTATCCGGGCGCTGCTCACTTCCGGGGCAAGCGTGTCGCCGTCGTCGGCGGGGGAGCCTCGGCGGTGCAGTTCCTCGGCGAGTTGGCACCGATCACCGACGTGCTCTGGGTGACCCGGCGCGAGCCGGTCTGGCGCTCCGACTTCGACGCGTCGCGTGGGCGGGAGGCGGTCACGATGGTCGCCGAGCGGGTGGAGGCCGGGTTGCCGCCCGCGAGCGTCGTCAGCGTCACCGGTCTCTCGCTGCGTCCCCAGGAGCAGGAGGCCGCGCGGCTCGGGGTCTACGAGCGCCGGTTGCCGATTTTCTCGCGGATCGAGCCGTCCGGGCTGCGGTGGTCATCTGGTGAGTTCGAGCCCGTCGATGCGATCCTGTGGGCCACCGGCTTCCGCCCCGCCGTCACCCACCTCGCACCGCTCCATCTGCGCAGCTCCCACGGCGGGATCCCGCTGCTGCGCGAGTCCGCTGACGTGCAGACCGCCGTCACCGCTGCGTACGACCCGCGGGTCCAGCTGGTCGGCTACGGCCCCTCGGCCAGCACCATCGGAGCCAGCCGTGCCGGCCGGGCCGCTGCCCTCGCGGTCCGGCGGCAGCTGACCGAGGACGCTCAGCTCGTGGCTCGGTGAGCCGTCGTCACAGCGAGCCGAGGTCGGCCGAGATCCAGTGCTCCGGCGTGAGTCGGATCGTCACCTCGGGCGGAAAGCTCGCCGCCTGCGCCAGGTAGGCATCAGCTGCCTCGGGAGGCAGATAACGCCGCGCCATCGCCTCCGCATCGCCCTCGGCGGCATCCGCTATCCGCACCGGGCCCTCGACCGACACGTACCGGACCGTCGGCTCCAGCCGCTCCACCATCAGCGTGCACCGTCCCGCAGCCGCGATCAGCCTGGTCTTCAGCGAGTCCTTCCCGGTCACGAACCACGCCTCGCCGCCGGGGGTGTAGTCGTACCAGATCGGGACCGTCAGGGGCGCCCTTCCGTTCTCTCGGGCTACCGAGAGTGCTGCGATCAGGGGTTGGGTCAGAAGCTCTTGGCGGTCTTCGAGTGAGATGCCCATGCTTTGACCGTACGGTGCCCACCCGTTCTGCTGCTCGACCTCGTGCTCGAGTCGGTGATCCGTCTTTCCGCTGGTCGAGTCCGCTGGTCGAGTCCGCTGGTCGAGTCCGCTGGTCGAGTCCGCTGGTCGAGTCCGCTGGTCGAGTCCGCTGGTCGAGTCCGCTGGTCGAGCCCGCTGGTCGAGCCTTTGGCGCCCCTCCGCGGTCGAGCCCCTGGTCCCCCGCTGGTCGAGCCGCGAGCGCCAGCGAGCGTGTCGAGACCAACACGGTCGCTTTCGGGTCTGGTCGGGGTGTTCGGCCTTGTTGAGTTCGTTCTGGCGGTTGTCGGGGGCTGTTTCTTCGGGGGACCGTGGGCCGCCGACCCTTGCTTTGAGGGTGTTCTCGACGATCCCCGGAGTCAAGGACGGCCTTCGGCCGCCGGCTTCGCCGGCCGCTTCGCGGTCCTTGACACCGGGGACCGTCGAGAAAAGATTTGGCTGGCTATCGGGGCGGCGGCCCGGGTGTGGCGCGGAGGGGTTCTTGCTGGGATCAGTGGGGCTTGTGGGGGTGGAG
>NZ_JBIWNX010000010.1:0-259735 GCF_044767415.1 Nocardioides sp. NPDC101246 | reverse complement strand
GGGGGGGGGGGGGGGGGGGGGGGGTGGGGGGGGGGGGGGGGGGGCCCCCCCCCCCGCGGGCCCCCCCCCCCCCCGACGTACGTGACGCTTCGCCCGTCCTTGCTGACGCCTCGCCCGACGTACGTGACGCCTCGCCCGTCCTCCCTGACGCCTCGCCCGTCCTCCCTGACGCCTCGCCCGTCCTCCCTGACGCCTCGCCCGTCCTCCCTGACGCCTCGGCCGACGGGGCCGACTTCTCGGCATTGCGTGGACACCGACCTTCCATGTTCTTGGGCTACCCCGTAGAGTGACCGCTGTCACCACCTAAGCAAGCGCTTAGATTAGCCGAGCACACGAGGGATTGAGCATGTCGAGGTTCGAGGGACGTACGGCGATCATCACCGGGGCCAGCCGGGGCATCGGTCTGGGCATCGCCCAGCGGCTGGTGGACGAGGGGGCGAAGGTCGTCATCACGGCGCGCAAGCCCGAGGCGCTCGCGGAGGCGGTCGAGGGGCTCGGCGGCAAGGAGGTCGCCCTCGGTGTCGCAGGCAAGGCCGACGACCCCGCCCACCAGGAGGAGGTCGTCACCACCGCGATCGAGACGTTCGGCAGCGCCGACCTGCTGGTCAACAACGCCGGCATCAACCCGAAGGCCGGCGGCCTGATCGACATGGACCGTGAGTCGGCGCGCAAGACCGTCGAGGTCAACTGCCTCTCGCCGATCGGCTGGACCCAGCAGGTCTGGCGGCAGTGGATGTCCGAGCACGGCGGCGCGGTCGTCAACATCTCCTCGGTGGCCGGCCTGGCTCCGACCCCGCTGATCGCGACCTACGGCGCGAGCAAGGCGATGCTCAGCTACATCACCCAGGAGCTCTCGGTCGAGCTCGGCCCGAAGGTACGCGTCAACGCGATCCTCCCGGCCGTGGTGAAGACCAAGTTCGCCGAGCTCCTCTACGAGGGCCGTGAGGCCGAGGTGTCCGCGGCCTACCCGCTCAAGCGCCTCGGCACCCCCGAGGACATCGCCAGCGTCGCTTCGTTCCTCCTCTCCGAGGACGCCGGCTGGATGACCGGCCAGCTCGTCACCGTCGACGGCGGCCTCACCCTCGCCGGCGGACGCGTCTGATGCCCATCGCTCCCGACAGCACGGCGGTCGTCACCGGCGCCGCGGGCGGGATCGGCCGCGCGCTGGCCGCCCGCCTGGTCGCCGAGGGCGTACGCGTCGTGGTCAACGACCTCGACGCCGTACGCCTCGAAGCGACCGCCCAGGAGATCGGCGCCCATCCGGTGGCCGGTGACGCGGCCTCCGTCCAGGGCGTGGAGGCCCTCGTCGAGGCGGCGAAGGAACACCTCGGCCAGATCGACACGTGGTACGGAAATGCCGGCATCGACCGCGGCATCGGCCTGGACTGTCCCGAGGAGGACTGGCAGGCGTCGCACGAGGTCAATGTGATGGCACACGTCCGGGCGGCGCGGCTCCTCGTCCCCGACTGGGTCGAGCGGAAGAGTGGGCGCTACGTGGTGACGGCGAGCGCTGCGGGGCTGTTGATGATGATCGGCGCGCCGACCTACACGGTCACCAAGCACGCCGCGGTCGCGTTCGCCGAGTGGCTCTCGGCGACCTACCGTCACCACGGGATCGTCGTCCAGGCGATCTGCCCTCAGGGCGTGCAGACCGGGATGCTCGAGCGTTCCGGCGTGATGAAGGACCTGCTCAGCCGCGACACCGCGCTGACGCCCGAGCAGGTTGCCGACGCCGCCTGGGAGGCCACGAGCGACGACCGCTTCCTCGTGCTGCCGCACCCGGAGGTGGGCGACTACTACGCCGCGCGGGCGACGCAGACCGACAAGTGGCTCGGCGGGATGAACCGACTCTGGCAGCACGTGGAGGGACAGGTATGAAGGCATGGCGGATCAACGAGCTCGGTGAGCCCAAGGACGTGATGAGGCTCGAGGAGGTGCCCGACCCCACTCCAGGGAAGAACCAGCTCGTCGTGAAGGTGCTGGCCAGCCCGGCCAACTTCCCGGACGTCCTGATGGCCCGCGGTCTCTACCAGGTCAAGCCCGAGCTGCCGTTCACCGCCGGCGTCGAGCTGTGCGGCGAGGTGGTCGCGCTCGGCGAGGGTGTGGATGCGTTCCAGGTCGGTGAGCGCGTGATCGGCGGCGCCGCCCTGCCCTACGGCGGCTTCGGCGAGCTCGCGCTGATGGAGGTAGCGACGACCTTCCCGGCTCCCGAGGCGCTCACCGACGCCGAGGCCTCGAGCCTCTACATCGGCTACCAGACCGGCTGGTTCGCGCTGCACCGCCGCGCGCACATCCAGCCCGGCGAGACGCTGCTCGTGCACGCCGCGGCGGGCGGCGTCGGCAGTGCCGCGATCCAGCTCGGCAAGGCCGCCGGGGCCACAGTGATCGGCGTCGTCGGTGGGCCGGACAAGGCCGAGGTCGCCCGACAGCTGGGCGCGGACCACGTCATCGACCGCCACACCGAGGACTTCGTCAAGGTCGTCAAGGAGCTCACCGGCGGCAAGGGCGCCGACGTGATCTACGACCCGGTCGGCGGCGACACCTACGACCGCTCGACCAAGTGCATCGCCTTCGAAGGCCGGATCCTGATCATCGGCTTCGCCGGCGGCCGCATCCAGGAGGCAGCGCTCAACCACTCGCTGATCAAGAACTACTCGATCGTCGGGCTCCACTGGGGTCTCTACAACATGGTTGCCCCCGAGCTCGTCAAGGAGTGCCACGACGAGCTCACCCGGATGGCGGCCGAGGGCTCGATCAAGCCGCTGGTCAGCGAGACGCTGTCGTTGGAGCAGGTGGCCGACGGCGTACAACGCCTGGCGGACGGCGAGACCGTGGGGCGGGTCGTCTACGGGGCGACGCCATGACGGCCACGGGACTCCGGGCCGTCATCTTCGACTACGGCGGGGTGCTGACCACGCCGATCGGCGACTCGATCCGGGCCTGGCTGAAGGCTGAAGGCATCCGGCCGGAGAGCTTCTCGAAGGTGCTCAAGGAGTGGCTCGGCCGCTACGCCGACGCCGGCACCCCGATCCACCGGCTCGAGCTCGGCGAGCTCTCGGTCAAGGAGTTCGACAAGCTCCTGGCCGCTCGCCTGGAGACGTACGACGGCAGCCCGGTCGATCCCGAAGGCGTCCTGTCCCGGCTCTTCGCCGGGATGCGGCCGAACCCGGAGATGTTCGCGTTGGCCGAGGAGCTCCGCGACGCCGGCATCCGGCTCGCCCTGCTCTCCAACAGCTGGGGCAACTTCTACCCTCGCAAGCAGGTCGACGCGCTCTTCGAGGTGGTGGTGATCTCCGAGGAGGTCGCCATGCGCAAGCCGGAGCGGCCGATCTTCGACCGCACCCTGAGCAGGCTCGGCCTCACGGCCGAGGAGTGCCTCTTCATCGACGACGCCGAGCCCAACGTGCTCGGTGCCCGAGCGGTCGGTCTCGACGCACTGCTCCACACAGACACGGCGAGCACGCGCGCGAGGCTCGCCCAGCTGATTCCCGCACTCGGAGGTGCCGCGTGACGACCGATTCCCTGCCCGGGCTCGACCTCGACCGGCTCGGCCCCTGGCTCGCCGAGCATGTGGAAGGTGCCGGCGCCGAGCTGAGTGCGACCCACATCTCCGGCGGCAAGTCGAACCTGACGTACGCCGTCTCCGACGGCACCCACGAGTGGATCGTCCGGCGCCCGCCGCTGGGGCACGTGCTCGCCACCGCGCACGACATGAAACGCGAGCACACCGTGATCACCGCGCTGCGCGACACCGACGTACCGGTGCCGCACACCTTCGCGTTCTGCGAGGACGAGGAGGTGCTCGGGGCGCCGTTCTACGTGATGGAGAAGGTCGACGGCCGGCCCTACCGCTACGCCCGCGAGCTCGAGCCGCTCGGCGCGGACCGTACGAAGGCGATCTCGGAGCAGCTCATCGATGTGATGGCCGCGCTGCACGCGGTCGACCCGGCCGAGGTCGGGCTGAGCGAGTTCGGCCGCCCCGAGGGCTTCCTGAGCAGACAGGTCGGGCGCTGGAAGAAGCAGCTCGAGGCGTCCCACTCCCGCGATCTCCCCGCCGCGGACGAGCTCCACGCGCTGCTGGAGCGCCGGGTGGGTGCCGCCGAGGCCGCCTCGAGCGGGCCGGGGATCGTCCACGGCGACTACCGGCTCGACAACGTCCTCACCGACGAGGCCGACCAGATCAGGGCGGTCGTCGACTGGGAGATGGCCACGCTCGGCGACCCGGTCACCGACCTGGCGATCCTGCTCACCTACCAGCAGATGGCCACGGTCTCCGGCGACGGCACCGTGACCGACGTCAGCAACGCACCCGGCTGGCTCTCCGAGGACGAGATCATCGCCCGCTACGAGGCCGCCAGCCCGCGCGACCTGAGCGAGTTCGGCTTCTACCGCGGGCTGGCCGCCTACAAGCTCGCCGCGATCCTCGAGGGGATCCACTACCGCTACCTCAAGGGCCAGACCGTCGGGCCCGGTTTCGACAAGATCGGAGACGGGATCCACCCGCTCCTGGACATGGGCATCACCGCGATGAAGGAGAGCTGAGAGCTGATGGATTTCGCACGCGACGCCAGGACCGAGGAGCTCGTCGCCTCGGTCTGGGACTTCCAGAAGACGTACGTCGAGCCGAACGAGGCCGTCTTCGACGAGCAGCTCGCGGCACAGCCGGACAAGTGGGCCTGGGACTCGGTGCCCGTGCTCGGCGAGATCCGCGCCGAGGCCCGCAAGCGCGGCCTGTGGAACCTCTTCCTGCCCGGTGAGGGCGGGGCGGGGCTGACCAACCTGCAGTACGCCCCGCTGGCCGAGATCACCGGCCGCAGCCACATCGCGCCGGCCGCGTTCAACTGCGCCGCGCCCGACACCGGCAACATGGAGGTGCTGCACGACTTCGGCAACGAGGCGCAGAAGAAGGAGTGGCTCTCGCCGCTGCTGGAGGGTGAGATCCGCAGCGCGTTCGCGATGACCGAGCCGGCCGTCGCCTCCTCCGACGCGACCAACATCGAGACCTCGATCGCTCTCGACGGCGACGAGTACGTCATCAACGGCGGCAAGTGGTGGATCACCGGCGCGATGAACCCCAACTGCAAGATCTTCATCGTGATGGGCAAGACCGACCCGTCCGCCGAGCGCCACCAGCAGCAGTCGATGATCCTGGTGCCCCGTGACGCCCCCGGCCTGACGATCAAGCGCGGCATGGAGGTCTTCGGCTACGACGACCACGACCACGGCGGTCACGCCGAGCTCGTCTTCGAGGACGTACGCGTCCCGGTGGGCAACCTCATCGGGACCGAGGGCATGGGGTTCGCGATCGCGCAGGCCCGCCTGGGCCCCGGCCGCATCCACCACTGCATGCGCTCCATCGGTCTGGCCGAGCGGGCGATCGAGCTGATGTGTGCCCGGGTCGAGGAGCGGGTCGCCTTCGGGAAGCCGCTCTCCGAGCAGGGCGTGATCCGTGACTGGATCGCCGAGTCGCGGGTACGCATCGAGCAGCTGCGGCTCCTCGTCCTCAAGACCGCCTGGCTGATGGACACCGTCGGCAACAAGGGTGCCCACACCGAGATCCAGGCGATCAAGATCGCCACCCCGGCGACCGTCCAGTGGATCCTCGACAAGGCGATCCAGGCCCACGGCGCCGGCGGTCTCTCCCAGGACTTCCCGCTGGCCAAGTCCTACGCCGGCATCCGCACGCTGCGGTTCGCCGACGGCCCCGACGAGGTGCACAAGAACGCCCTGGCCAAGGCGGAGCTGCGCAAGCAGGCCGCGCGACGTGAGGGGCGGCAGTGACTCCGGAGGAGCTGCGCGGGCGCGTCGAGGAGTTCCTGGCCGAGCACCCGGTCGCGACGACCGAACCGAGCGCCTTCCTGCACGCCCGCTATCAGGCGGGGCTGGCGTGGGTCGCGTTCCCCGAGGGCCAGGGTGGTCTCGGCGCCTCCCGCGCCATGCAGCCGCTGGTCTCCGACCTCTTCGAGACGGCCGGTGCCCCCGACAACAACCCGCGACGCAACGGGATCGGGCTCGGCATGGCCGCGCCGACGATCCTGGCCTACGGCACCCCGGAGCAGAAGGCTCGCTTCCTGGAGCCGCTGTGGTGCGGTGAGGAGATCTGGTGCCAGCTCTTCTCCGAGCCCGGCGCCGGCTCCGACCTCGCCGGCCTGGCGACCCGAGCCGTCCTCGACGGTGACGAGTGGGTCGTCAACGGGCAGAAGGTGTGGACCTCGGGTGCCCACAACGCCGACTTCGCGATCCTGGTCGCCCGCACCGACCCGGACGTCCCGAAGCACCGCGGTCTGACGTACTTCTTGTGCGATATGCACGATCCGGGCGTCGAGGTGCGGCCGCTGCGCCAGATCACCGGCGAGGCGGAGTTCAACGAGGTCTTTCTGACCGACGTTCGCATCCCCGATGCTCACCGGCTCGGCGCGGTCGGGCAGGGCTGGGAGGTCGCCAACGCCACCCTCAACAACGAGCGCGTCGCCATCGGTGGCGCCGCGATGCCTCGCGAGGGCGGGATGCTCGGCGTGGTCGCCGAGTCGTGGCGGGAGCATCCGGAGAACCACACCCCGGAGCTCCGCGACCGGCTCCTGAAGCTGTGGGTCGAGTCGGAGGTGGCCCGGCTGACCGGTGCCAGGCTGCGGCAGAAGCTGGCCGTCGGCCAGCCCGGCCCCGAGGGGTCGGCGATGAAGCTGACCTTCGCCAAGGTCAACCAGCAGCTCACCGGCCTCGACCTGGAGCTGCGCGGCGAGGAGGGCCTTCGCTACGAGGACGGCGACGGCTGGGCGATGGTCCGGCCCGAGCACGTCGACTTCGGCGGTCGCGACGCGGTCTATCGCTACCTGCGTGCCAAGGGCAACTCCATCGAGGGCGGCACTTCGGAGATCCTGCGCAACATCGTGGCCGAGCGCGTCCTCGGCCTCCCCGGGGAGCACCGGGTCGACAAGGACGTGTCCTGGAAGGAGATCCCGCGATGAGCGATATCGAACTGCTCGACAACGAGCTCGATGCCGACCTGCGGGCCACGGTCAGGTCGTTCCTGGCCGAGCGCTGCGGTCCGGCCGACGTGGTCAAGGCCTACGACGGCGACAGCTCGCTCACCCCGGTCCTGTGGAAGGGCCTCTCGGCCGAGCTCGGGCTGGCCGGCCTGCTGATCCCGGAGTCCTACGGTGGCGCCGGTGCGTCCGCCCGCGAGGCCGCCGTCGTCCTCGAGGAGCTGGGCCGCTCGGTCGCCCCGGTGCCCTTCCTGACCAGTGCGGTCGTGGCGACGTCGGTCCTGCTGGCAGCGCCCACCGAGAAGGGCGTCGAGCTGTTGGGCGGACTGGCGGCAGGGGAGCGCACCGCGGCCCTGGTCGTACCGCTGCCCGCCACGGCCGGCCAGCCGCTGGAGGCCGTCGAGACCGAGGTCAGGTCGGTGGCCGGGGCCCTGGAGGCGGACACGCTCCTGGTGCCGGTCTCGACACCCGCCGGCGTCGAGGTCCGGGCCGTGCCCGCGGCCCACGCGGAGATCACCCCGGTGAGCTCGCTCGACATGACTCGCCGGCTCGCCGACGTACGCCTCGACCCGGCCGCCGGTGAGGTGGTCGTGGCCGCCGAGGACGGTGCCGAAGCCGTAGGTTCCGGTCTGCTGGCTGGGGCCGCGCTGATGGCCTCCGAGCAGGTCGGGGTGGCGCAGTGGTGTCTGACCACGACGGTGGAGTACCTCAAGGTCCGGCGGCAGTTCGGCCGGATCGTCGGTGGCTACCAGGCGCTCAAGCACCGGCTCGCCGACCTCTACACCAGCGTCGAGGGAGCCGGCGCGGCAGCGCGCTACGCCGCCGGAGCGCTGGCTCTCGGAGACGCCGAGGAGACCCGGATCGCGACCCACGTCGCCGCGGCTTACTGCGGTGACCTGGCCGTCACCGCGGCCGAGGAGGCGGTGCAGCTGCACGGCGGCATCGGCATGACCTGGGAGCACCCCGCCCACCTCTACCTCAAGCGGGCCAAGGCCGACCAGATCGCGTACGGCCTCCCCGGCCTCCACCGCGACCGTCTGGGCACCCTGGTCGACATCTGACGACCCGCCGAATCTGTAGTTGTGGGCGACGAAACTCTACTTTCGGCGCCCACAACTACAGTCTCGGCCGCCATAACCGCGGTTTCGGCGGGGGCTACTTCTCCAGGGCCATCAGAGCGAGCGCGAACAGAAGGCGGTCGCGCGGGTCGGAGATGCTTCTCACGGTGAGGTCCTGGATCTGCTTGATGCGGTAGATGACCGTGTTGCGGTGGCAGATCAGATCCTCGGCGGCGTGGGTGGGGGAGCCGCCGTGCGCGATGAGGGCGCGAAGCGTCGCCAGCAGCACGTCGGACTGGTGGGTCGGCTGCGCCAGGATCGGGCCGAGGGTGCGGCGTACGAGCAGCGAGGAGACCGCAGGAGAGGCGGTCAGCAGCACCTGCGGCAGGCGGTCGTCGACGACCGCGATGTCCCTGCGCCCCCGCGGCACCGTCTCCACCGTGTGCGTGGCGAGCTGGAAGGCGGTGCCGAAGCCGCTGAGGTCGTCGGCGGTGGCGATCCCGACGCGACCTGAGTTGCAGCCGGCGAGCTGCTCGACCAGATCGGCGACGGCCTCCGCGACCGGGCGAGACCCCAGCGGGACCAGCCCGAAGTGGTGGTCGCCGCGGACGTGCCAGAACGACACCAGTCCGGCCTTCTCCAACCGGTCGTCGGGGTTGCGCAGCGGTGAGTCGCGGTTGCCGTCGAAGGCCGCGACCACGCAGGCCATCTGCGCGTCGGCGGCGACCCCGAGGATGTCCTGCACCTCGGCGGCGAACGCCGGGTCGCCACCGCGACCCTCGGCCAACCCGTCCAGGAGCCGGCCCTGGAGCTGCAGGTCGCGACGCTGCAGCAGCGCCGCCTCCTTCCGGTAGGCCGACGACATCACCGAGTTCTGCACGTCCAGGTCGGTCCACACCTGGCGCCCGGCGAGCACCATCACCCTGTCGTCGATCCCCAGCTCCGCCTGCTGGTGGACCATCGCCTCCCACAGCATCCGGGTGCCGACGGTGTAGGCGTTGAGGCAGTACTCCAGAGGTACGCCCTGCCGCGCCCGCCGCCGCCCGGTGTCGCGCCACAGATCGACGGGATTGGCTCCCGGGGTGAGTCCGGCCATGGCCCGGATGCCGCGGCGTACGTGCTCCCGCGTGCTCGAGCGCAGGTCGGCGCGCACCGACGGCTCGGCGTTCTGGTGCCACTCCGGCTGGATCGCGATCAACGTCAGCGTGATGTCGTCGGCGATCGCGTCCGCCTGGTTCACCAGCGAGGCCCAAGCACGCTCCACCAGCGGACGAAGCTCCGAGTCGGGAGATGTGTCGCTCATCACACCCATGTGCGGAGCGTCCCATGCCGACTGCCCCATCCGCCACCTAACCAGGGAATCCCAGACGCAGCGCCCGAAGGATTTTGGGCGCAGTGCCCATATCCCCCGTTGTGCGGAGAGTCCAAAGTGATAGCCGTCACAACGGGTGAAGGGAGCATGATGCAGATGCCTGGCACAGGGCACGACGTTCAGGCCTCGCCGCTGTTCGCGGTGGAGGGAGTCTCGGTCCGGTTCGGGGGTGTACGCGCCCTCGAGGACGTCTCCTTGGAGGTCGCGCCCCATGAGGTGCTCGGCGTCATCGGCCCCAACGGCGCCGGCAAGACCACGCTGTTCAACGTCGTGTGCGGCTTCGTCAGCCCCGGCGAGGGCGAGCTCCGGCTGCGCGGCGAGAAGATCCACGGCCTACGCCCGCACCAGCTCGCCGGCCACGGCATCGCCCGGACCCTGCAGGGGCTCGGGCTCTTCGAGCGGATGACGGTACTCGACAACGTGATGGTCGGTGCCGACCGTCTCGCCCGCGCCGGCTTCGTGCGCGGGCTGCTCGGGATCGGCCACCGCGACGACGCCCGGCTGGCCGCCAAGGCGCGGGAGGTCCTCGGCGAGCTCGGGATCGAGTCGTACGCCGCCCGTTACCCGGGCAGCCTGCCCTACCCGATCCGGAAGAAGGTCGCGCTCGCGCGAGCGCTGGTGGCCGAGCCGGAGCTGCTGCTCCTGGACGAGCCCGCCAGCGGGCTGAGCGCCGAGGAGATGACCGAGCTCGGCGAGATCATCACCGGCCTGACCGAACGCACCGCCGTGATGCTCGTCGAGCACCACATGGACCTGGTGATGTCGGTCTGCCATCGGATCACCGTGCTCGACTTCGGCCGCGTCATCGCGGCCGGCACACCCGACGAGATCCGCAACGACCCGGCCGTCCTCGCCGCCTACCTGGGTGACCAGGTCGAGCACGACGACGACGCCGAGGTGCACGCCATGACCGTCGCCGAGGAGGCCTGATGTTCGCCGTCGAGGACCTGAGCGCTGCGTACGGACCCGTCAAGGCGCTCAACGGCGTCACCTTCACCGCGGCGAGAGGGCAGGTCACCGCGGTCCTGGGCGCCAACGGCGCCGGCAAGACCACGCTGCTGCGCACCGTGTCCGGCCTGGTGAGGTCCACCCAGGGCAGCGTGAAGCTGAACGACAAGGACATCACGCGCACCGCGACCGAGAAGCTGACCTCGTACGGCCTCTCCCACGTCCCCGAGGGGCGCGGCGTGATCGCCGAGCTGACCGTCACCGAGAACCTCCGGCTCGGCGGGCTGCACCGCGCGACGGGCTCCGAGCCGATGCCGGTCGAGCGGGTCTTCGAGCTCTTCCCGCGCCTGGGCGAGCGCCGCGAGGCCACCGCTCACATGCTCTCGGGCGGCGAGCGGCAGATGCTCGTCATCGGCCGCGCGCTGATGGCGCGACCGACCGTACTCCTGCTCGACGAGCCCTCCCTGGGGCTCGCGCCCCGGGTGGTGGCTCAGATCTTCGACCTGCTCCGTGGGCTGGTGCAGACCGAGGAGCTCACCGTCGTCCTGGTCGAGCAGAACGCCCGCAGTGCCCTGTCCATCGCTGACCACGGAGTCGTGCTCAACCTCGGCAAGGTCGTCGCCTCGGCGCCGGCCGCCGAGCTGGCCGCCGACGAGCAGCTCCGCCACGCCTATCTCGGGTTCTGAGGAGCAGACATGCAGCAGTTTCTCGACACCACCCTCGGGGGTCTGGTCCTGGGCGCGGTCTACGCCGCGTTCGCGCTGGCCCTGTGCCTGATCTGGCGCTCGACCCGGATCGTCAACTTCGCCCAGGCGGCGATGGCGATGGTGACCACCTACATCGCGCTCTCGCTGATCAACGCCGACGTGCCCTACTGGGTCGCCTTCATCGCCGCGATCGCGGCCGGGTTCGGACTCGGCGCGGTGATCGAGCGGGTGATCATCCGCCCGGTCGAGGGGAAGGCCGAGCTCAACGCGGTGATCCTCACCCTGGGGCTGTTCATGGTGCTCCACGGCCTGACCGCGATCACCTTCGGCGTCCAGCACCGTGGCTTCCCGGCCCCGGTCGGCACCAGCGCGATCTCGGTCGGCGACACCTCGATCGGCATCACCCCGTTCGGCATCCTGACGATCGTCGTGGTCGCCCTCGTGATGGCCGGGCTCGTGGTCCTCTTCCGCTTCACCGACCTGGGGCTGCGGATGCGGGCGGCCGCGTTCAACGGCGAGGTCTCCCGCCTCCTGGGCGTACGCGTCGGCCGCATGCTCACCCTCGGCTGGGCGCTCGCCGCCGCGGTGGGCGCGGTGGCCGGGATGCTCATCGCCGGCGGCGACCTGGTGAACCCGGCGTTCATGGACCCGTTCGTGATCTACGGCTTCATCGCCGCCGTGCTGGGCGGCCTCGACTCGCCGCTCGGGTCGGTGATCGGCGGCCTGATCCTCGGTCTCTCGCTCTCCTACGTCACCGGCTACGTCGGTGAGCACCTGGCGCCGCTGGTCGCGCTCGGGATCTTGATGGTGGTGCTGCTGGTGCGTCCCAGCGGCCTCTTCGCGGCGGCTGCGGCCAGGAGGGTCTGACCCATGGAACGTCTGCGCTCTCTCATCGGCCCGCTCGTCCGCCCGGTGACCTCGGTGCCCCTGGCCCGTCACCTCGTCGTTGCCCTGGTCGCCTTCGTGGTGGCGATGGCGGTCATCGGCAGCTCCAGCCAGTACCTGCAGACCCGCTACGCCGAGATGGCCTACTTCGCCATCGCCGCCGGCGGTCTCACGCTCCTGACCGGCCTCTCCGGCCAGCTCTCCCTCGGCCACGGCGCGCTCATGGCCGTCGGGGCGTACGCCGCCACCCTGGTGCTCGAGCGCACCGGTGGCGAGACCCTGGCCGACGTCTTCGTCGCACTGCTGGTCGCGATCGCGGTCTGTGCCGTGGTCGGGGTGGTGGTCGGAGTCCCGGCAGCGCGGCTGCACGGGCCCTACATCGCCGGTGCGACCCTGACGCTGGCCGTCGCGGTGCCCCGGCTGGCCAACCAGTGGGAGGTCTTCGGCGGCGAGCAGGGGCTCCAGGTGTCCGTGCCCCGCGCCACCGATCTCCCGGCCTGGATCCAGGACCTGGTCTGGTTCTTCACGGCCGTCGAGATCGACCAGTACTCCTTCCTCGCCTACCTCGGTTGGGGGCTCCTCGCGATCACCTTCGTGGCGCTCGCCAACCTGAGCCGCTCCCGAGTCGGGAGGAGATGGCGCGCGGTGCGGGACGACGACGTCTCCGCCGAGCTGGCCGGCATCCACCTCGGCCGTGCCCGGGTGGTCGCCTTCACCGTCAGCGCCATGGCGGCCGGGCTCGCCGGCGGCCTGATGGCCATGAACGTACGTCTCACGGCGCCGGGCGCGTTCACGATCACGCTCTCGCTCACGCTGCTGGCCGCGGTCGTCCTCGGCGGGCTGGGCAGCCTGACTGGCGCGCTCATCGGGGCCGGCGTACTCGCGTTCCTCCCGAAGTTCGCCACCGATCTCGGGGAGTCGGTGGGGCTCAGTGCCACCCAGGCCGCGGAGGTCACCCCGGTGGTCTACGGGCTGGTGCTGATGCTCGTCATCCTCCTCGCTCCGGCAGGGATCGTCGGCAGCCTGCGCACTTTCCTAGCGCGCTCACCTCTCGGGTCAACCAAGGAGAAGACAACATGAGAAACACTGCACGCAGAGCCGTACAGGTCGTCTGTGTCCTCACCACTGCCTCGCTCCTCGCCGCCTGTGGCGCGGGGAAGGAAAGACCGTCGGAGGACGGGACGGCAGTGGGCGTCACCGACACCTCGATCAAGGTCGGTGCGCACTTCCCGCTGACCGGTCCGGCCGCGCCCGGCTACTCGGAGATCCCCTCCGGCCACCAGGCGTTCTATGAGTACGTCAACGACAACGGTGGCGTCCACGGCCGGGACATCGAGATGGTCGTCAAGGACGACGCCTACAACCCGACCAACACCAGCGCCGTCACCAACGACATGATCCTGCAGGACGAGATCTTCGCGATGGTCGGTGGCCTCGGCACCCCCACGCACCGCGCGGTCGTGCAGCGTCTCAACGACGACGGCATCCCCGACCTGTTCGTCTCCAGCGGTTCGCTGCAGTGGGGTGACGACCCGGCCGGTTCGCCGATGACGTTCGGCTGGCAGCCGGACTACGAGATCGAGGGCAAGGTCATCGGTCAGTACGTCAAGGAGAACATGCCCGACGCCAAGGTGGGCCTCTTCCTGCAGGACGACGACTTCGGCGAGGACGGTGAGAAGGGCGCGCGGCAGTTCCTCGACTCCCAGATCGTCGACGTACAGAAGTACACGCCGGGTGGGTCGACCGACTTCTCCCCGCAGATGTCCTCGTTCAAGTCCAAGGGCGTCGACCTGGTGATCGGCTTCAACACGCCCTCCTACACCGCGCTGAGCCAGATCGCCGCCCAGGGCGTCGGCTTCAAGTCGAAGTGGTTCTACTCGAACGTCGGCTCTGACCCGGCGCTCGTCGGCGGGCTTCTGGCCTCGATGACCAAGGGCAAGATCCCGGCCGAGCAAGGCGTGAAGCTGATGGACGGGATGATGACGACCGAGTACATCCCCGGCGTCGACGCTCCTGACGACGAGTGGGTCAAGCTGTGGCAGAAGGTCTGGGACGAGTACTCCAAGAAGGGCTCGGAGAAGCTGACCAACTACCGGATCTACGGCATGGCGCAGGCCTACACCTTCGTCCAGGCGCTGCAGGCCAACGGCAAGGACCTGACCCGCGAGTCGATCGTGGAGACGATCGAGAAGGAGGGTGCCTCCTTCGAAGGTCCTGGCATGGCTCCGTTCCGGTTCTCCGAGGACTCGCACCTGGGCATCTCCGGGATGAGCGTCGTCGAGATCAAGAACGGCGCCTCCGAGCCGCTCACGCCGGTCCTCGTCACCGACATCGGCGACGCCGCCATCGAGGAGGACGACAGCGCCGCCTCGGACGTCCCGCCGTCCTCCGGCATCCCGGAGTGAACCTCCGCAGATACTGATCAGTAGGTACCCGCACGTTCACGGGCCGACCTCGGTTACAGTGATGAACCCTCACTCACGCCACTGGAGGTCGGTCCGTGAACGTACTCGCACCCGGGAGCGGGATCGTCGTGACCGGAGCAGCCCGAGGAATCGGGAAGGCTCTGGCCACGAGGTTCGTCGCGGAGGGATGTCGCGTCGTCGTGGCCGACATCGACGCCGACGAGCTCGCCATCGTGGCGGACTCGATCGGCGCCTTCGCCGTCCCCGGTGACGCTGCCTCGGCCTCCGGCTCCGCCGCGCTCGTCGACGCCGCCCGGGAGCAGCTCGGGAAGATCGACGCGTGGTACGGCAACGCCGGCGTCGACCGGGGCCGCGGTCTCGAGGCCTCCGACCATGCCTGGCTGACCTCCTACGAGGTCAACGTCCTCGCCCACGTACGCGCCGCGCGGCTGCTGCTGCCGGACTGGGTCGAGCGGGGCGCCGGACGGTTCGTGGTGACCTCGTCCTCCGCCGGTCTGCTGACGTTGCTCGGCTCGCCCTCCTATGCGGCCACCGAGCATGCCGAGATCGCGTTCGCGGAGTGGCTCGCCGCGACGTACCGGCACCAGGGGGTCGTCGCCCAGGCGATCGTCGCGCGCAGCGTGAAGACGGCGATGCTCGAGCGGTCCTCAGGACTGCCCGGGTTCATCTCGGCCGAGGGTGCGCTCACCGCCGAGGAGGTCGCCGACGCGGTCTGGGGGGCCGGGCAGACCTCGCAGTTCTGGGTGTCGCTCGAGGCTGACGTGGCCGAGGAGTACGCCGCGCGTGCCGCGGACGTCGACACCTGGCTCGACGGTGTGAACCAGACTCGCCAGGAGCTGGACCGAACCGACTAGTCTCGGGGCGTGGAACCTTTGGTCTCGACCTGGCTCAGTGGCCTCGACGGCATCCCGACGCAGGCCCAGAACGTCAACCAGCAGCACTATGCGGCGAGCCTGATGAAGGTGCCGGTCGCGATCGCCGCCTATCGGCTGCGTGACCGCGGCCTGCTGTCGCTGGACGAGCCGATCGGGGTGCATCCCGACTTCGACTCCGCCGTCGACGGGTCGCGTTTCGAGATGGACCCGGCCGAGGACCAAGACCCCGAGACCTGGGCGGCGGTCGGCTCCCCGCTGCCGCTGGGTGATCTCGTACGTCGCTCCCTGACCGTCTCCGGCAACCTGGCCGTCAACCTGGTGCTGGAGCGGGTGGGTCTCGAGGAGGTCGCCGCGGTGCTCGCCGACGCCGGCGTGACGCCGATGTCGACGGTCTCGCGCGGGATCGAGGACGCACCCGCCCGTGAGGCCGGGCTGCAGAACCTGGTCACCGCCAACGACTTGGGCAAGCTGCTCACCAAGCTCGCCTCCGGCCGGCTGCTCTCACCCGAGTCGACCGCCGAGCTCGAGGGGATCCTGGTCGCCCAGGAGTATCGCGACGCGATCCCGCTCGGCGTGCCCGAGGACGCGGTCGTCGGCAACAAGACCGGCTGGGTCGACGGCGTACGCCACGACATGGCGATCATCCGGCCCGCTCAGGGCGAACCGCAGGTGATGGTCGTGCTCACGACCGGCCTGGACGACGACGAGTCGGAGTTCCGGATCAGCGAGGTCGCTCGCTATCTGTGGTCGACCCTGTGACCTCTCCCGTGGTCGCGGCGGTGCGCACCCGGCGGGTCCGGGTGCCGCTGCACACCCCGTTCGTGACGGCTCTGCGTCGCACCGACTTCGCGGAGACGGTCGTGGTGACCGTCGAGGATTCCGACGGGTGCGTCGGCTGGGGCGAGGCGCCGCAGGTCTGGAAGGTCACCGGCGACTCGCTCGCCGGCTCCGCCGCGGCGCTGGAGGGACCGATCTCCGACGCGCTGGTCGGTGCCGCCGCTGATCTGTCGTCAGCCGGCCTGGTCCAAGCCGCCGTCGTCGGCAACCGCTCGGCCAAGATGGCCGCGGATATCGCGCTGCACGACCTCGTCGCGCGGCGGTCAGGCGTGTCGATGGCCGAGCATCTGGATGTGTTGTTGGTTGAGCCGCCGGAGCCGCTAGGCGGAGGCGTGTCGAAACCAACACAGTTGCGTACGGACATGACCCTCTCCATCGGCACGCCCGCAGACCTGGCCGAGGCCGCGGCAGCCCGTGCCCACGAGGGGTTCACGACGCTCAAGATCAAGGTCGGGACGGATCCGGCGGGCGACGCCGAGCGCGTGCTCGCGGTCCGCGAGGCGGCCCCGGGCTGCGTACTCCGTCTCGACGCCAACACCGGCTGGCGCGCGGACGAGGCGGTCGCGGTGCTCACAACACTTGCCGACAAGGACGTCGAGCTCGAGTTCGTCGAGCAGCCGGTCGCCCGACGCGACCTGGAGGGGATGGCGTACGTCCGGCGTCACCAGCCCTACAAGATCCTCGCCGACGAGTCGGTCTTCGACCTCGAGGACCTCGTCGACGTGATCCGGGCCGGGGCGGCGGACGCGGTCAACATCAAGCTGGCCAAGTGCGGCGGGATCACGCCGGCGATCGAGCTGCTCGAGGTCGCGAGGAGCCACGGCCTCGGCCGTCTCGTCGGCTGCATGATGGAGTCCCACCTCGGCATCGGTGCGGCCGCGGCCCTGGTGGCAGCGCTCGGCATCCCCGGCGAGCAGGACCTCGATGCCGGCTGGTGGGCGAAGTCCAGTCCGTACGCCGGCGGCATCGGCTACGACGGCCCCTGCATCCTGTTCCCCGACGCCCCCGGCCTCGGTATCGAAGGAGTCCTCGCATGACCACCGTGAACCAGCCGACCTTCGTCGTGGCCGAGCCCGCCGACGACGCCGAGCACGAGACCGAGGTCGTCCCCGGCGAGGAGGTCGTCGTCCTCGAGACGCAGGGGGAGTGGACGTACGTCGTCGTCCCCGCCCACGCCTCGACGAAGGACGATCGGGGCTATCCGGGCTGGCTGCCGACAGCTGCCCTGGCCGCACCCGTGGACACCCTGCTCGCCAAGGCACGCACCTACCTCGGCGTCCCCTACGTCTGGGGCGGCACGACGGATGCCGGCATCGACTGCTCCGGCCTGGTCTTCCGAGCCGCGGAGGCCATCGGCGTACGTCTCCCACGCGATGCCCGCGACCAGGCCGTCGCGCTCACGGCGATCGACCTCGACGACGTCACCGAGGGCGACCTCTACTTCTTCGCGCGCCCCGACGGACGGGTCATGCACGTCGCCATCGCCACCGCGCCTCCCGAGCCTGATGGCGCCCGCCCGATGATCCACGCCGACGGCGACAAGATGGTCGTCGTCGAGGAATCCATGCCTCCCGACCGCGTCACCACCCTGGTCGGTGCCGCCCGTCTGTGACGGCTGCGTGACTTATCAGTCCGTGCCGGTGAATTCTCGCGCGCCAGAAGTGACAATTCGATGTGGTGAGTTAACTTCGAACGTATGACTCGCACAGGGGCACTGAGTCCACAGAGCCGTGATCTCGCGATCGGCACGATGGTCGGAGCAGCGGGAGAGACCGAGCTCGACGTACTCGTCGTCGGAGGGGGTGTGACCGGCGCCGGGGTGGCGCTGGACGCCGTCACCAGAGGCCTCAGCACGGGGCTGGTGGAGCAGCGCGACCTGGCCTCGGGAACGAGCTCGCGGAGCTCGAAGCTCGTCCACGGCGGGCTCCGCTACCTCGAGATGCTCGACTTCGAGCTGGTCCGCGAGGCGCTCCAGGAGCGCGGTCTGCTGCTCAACACCCTGGCCCCGCACCTGGTCCGGCCGGTGCCGTTCCTCTACCCGCTGACCAACCCGGTGTGGGAGCGCGCCTACATCGGCGCGGGCCTCGCGCTCTACGACGGCATGGCGAGCTTCGGCCCGCTCTCCGGGATGGGCAACTCCGGCCTCCCGCGCCACCGCCACCTCACCCGACGGGGCGTGTCGAGGATCGCCCCCGACTTCCGCACCGACACGATCACCGGCGCGATCCAGTACTACGACGCCCAGGTCGACGACGCTCGTCTGGTCATGACGATCGCGCGCACCGCGGCCTCCCACGGCGCCCACGTCGCGACCCGGGTCCAGGTGACCGGGTTCCTGCGCGAGGGCGAGCGGGTCGTCGGCGTACGGGCTCGCGACCTCGAGCACGACCAGGACCTGGTCATCCGGGCCAAGACCGTCGTCAACGCCGCAGGCGTGTGGACCGACGACATCCAGGCGATGGTCGGCGGCCGCGGCGCCCTGCACGTCAAGGCGTCCAAGGGCATCCACCTCGTCGTACCGCGCGACCGGATCCGCTCGGAATCGGGCTTCATCGTCCGCACCGAGAAGTCGGTCCTCTTCGTGATCCCGTGGGGCCGCCACTGGATCATCGGCACCACCGACACCCCGTGGACCTACGACCTCGCCCACCCGGCCGCCTCCAAGACCGACATCGAGTACGTCCTCGATCACGTCAACGCGATCCTGCGCGAGCCGCTCGACCTCGAGGACGTCGAGGGCGTGTACGCCGGGCTCCGCCCGCTCCTGACCGGTGAGTCCGACCAGACCGCCGGTCTCAGCCGCGAGCACCTCGTGGTCACCCCGTTGCCGGGCCTGGTGCTGATCGCCGGCGGCAAGCTGACCACCTACCGGGTGATGGCGCGCGACGCGGTCGACGCCGCAGCCCACTCGCTGGGGACCACGACCAACATGACCCTGCGCGACTCGATCACCGACAAGGTGCGGCTCGTCGGCGCCGAGGGCTTCGAGACCCGCTCCAACCAGCGCGTCCTGCTGGCCCGTCGTTCCGGCCTCCACGTCGCCCGGATCGATCACCTCCTGGGCCGACACGGCGGCCTGATCGACGACGTGCTCGACCTCATCCAGGAGCGCCGCCCGCTCGCACTGCCCCTGGAGGGCGCCGAGGACTACCTGGCCGCCGAGGTCGTCTACGCCGTCCAGTGTGAGGGGGCTCGCCATCTCGACGACGTCCTCGAGCGCCGCACCCGGATCTCGATGGAGACCTTCGACCGCGGCGTCAGCGCTGCCCCGGGCGTCGCCAAGATCATGGCCGACGAGCTCGGCTGGGACGAGGCGCGCACCAAGGAAGAGGTCGACCACTACCTGCGCCGCATCGAGGCCGAGCGTCGCTCGCAGCTCCAGGTCACCGACGAGGAGGCCGACCGCGCTCGTCTCGAGGTAGAAGACCTCGTCTGAGGGTGTGCCGAATTGTCGTGGCGCAGCAGCCGGTTGACGTAGCAATCTGACCACATGTTCCCTTCGACAGGCCCAGAACACCGCCTGGTCGCAGATCCCCCCGAGCCGCTGGCCACCGACGATTTCGTGCTCGCGCCGCTCCGACCCGAGCTGCTCGACCTGGACACCGAGGCGTACCTGGCCAGCCCGGACGTGATCCGCGACCACAGCTGTGGCCGCTGGCCGGTGGCCGGCTTCGGCAGCGACGACAACCTGCCGCTGGTGATCCGGCACTGGTCCGACCACCAGGCGAAGCGCGCGTTCACCTACCTCTTCCTCGACCCCGAGGGCACCTCCTCGCTCGGCTGCCTCTACGTGCAGCCGCTGTTCCCCTACCTGGAGGCGATGGGCGCCGACGCCCGCACCCTGCTCAGGTACGCCGGCGGATCCACCGCCCGGGTCAGCTACTGGCTCCGCCAGGACCGTGATCCCGAGCTCACCGCGTCGGTCGCCGAGCGGCTCGATGAGTGGCTGCGTACGAAATGGCCGTTGGACGCCTACCTCTACCGAGCCGCGCCCGAGGAGGAGTGCACCGTGTACGCCCTCGACCGGCTGCCCCTGGACCGGGTCGTGATCGACCTCCCCGCCGAGCAACACAGCTATCTGTGGTGGGCCGCGGACGTTCGTATCGTGAGTTAGTGGGACGCCTGTCTGGCTTCCGAGACGCCGGTCACATACTCTCGGTACATGAGCGCATCGAACCCGACTTCCTCCGGCGGCCCGATCGTCGAGGGCCCGCTCGATCCCGAGCACGACGCCGCGGCGTCCCTGGCCCTCGAGCCTGACTACGTCTCCCGCCTGACCGGCCGAGTCGTGGCGACGACGGGGGAGAGCCGAGAGGTCATCAGTCCGCTCAACGGGGCGCCGCTGGCGCACATCCCGCAGTCGAGCGATGAGGATGTCGCCGCGGCCTTCGCCAAGGCCCGGGTCGCGCAGGAGAAGTGGGCGGCGACCTCGGTCGCCGAGCGCGAGCGCATCCTGATCAAGCTGCACGACCTGGTCCTCGACCGGCAGGACGAGATCCTCGACCTGATCGTGCTGGAGTCGGGCAAGGCCCGCAAGCACGCCTTCGACGAGCCGCTGCACATCGCGCTGACCGCCCGCTACTACGGGCGCAAGAGCAGCAAGATCCTCGACACCGAGCGCAAGCTCGGCGTCATCCCCGTGCTCACCCGGGTCGAGCTCAACCACGTCCCCAAGGGTGTCGTCGGGATCATCAGCCCGTGGAACTACCCGTTCACGATGGCGCTGTGCGACGGCCTGGCCGCGATCGCCGCCGGCAACGCGGTGGTCATCAAGCCCGACTCGCAGACCATGCTGAGTGCGCTCCTCGGTGCCGAGCTGCTGGCGGAGGCCGGGCTCCCGGAGAACCTGTGGACGGTCGTCGCCGGACCGGGCTCGAAGATCGGCACCAGCATCATCCAGCGCGCCGACTACGTCTGCTTCACCGGTTCGACCAACACCGGCAAGATCGTCGCCAAGCAGGCCGCGGAGCGGCTGATCGGTGCCAGCCTCGAGCTCGGGGGCAAGAACCCCATGCTCGTCCTCAAGGACGCCGACATCGAGAAGGCCGCCGAGGGCGCGACCCGCGCGGTCTTCTCCAACTCCGGCCAGCTGTGCGTGAGCGTCGAGCGGCTCTTCGTCGACGACAAGGTCTACGACCGGTTCGTGGAGCGCTTCGTCGCCCGCACCCAGGCGATGACCCTCGGCGCCACCCTCGGCTGGGAGAACGACATGGGCACGCTGATCTCGCAGGCCCAGGTCGACACCGCGGCCGCCCACGTCGAGGACGCCGTCTCCAAGGGAGCCCGCGTGCTCGCCGGCGGCAAGGCCCGCCCCGACCTGGCGCCGTTCTTCTTCGAGCCGACCATCCTCGAGGGCGTCACCCCGGAGATGACCTGCTTCGGCAACGAGACCTTCGGTCCGGTCGTCTCCGTCTACCGCTTCCACAGCGAGGAGGAGGCGATCGAGCGCGCCAACGACGGCGAGTACGGCCTCAACGGCTCGATCTACAGCCGCGACACCGCCCGCGCCCGCCGCATCGCCCGCCAGATCAAGTGCGGCACGATCAACATCAACGAGGCCTTCGGCGCCACCTTCGCGAGCATCGACGCCCCGATGGGCGGCATGCGCGAGTCCGGTCAGGGCCGTCGCCAGGGTGTCGAGGGCATCCTGCGCTACACCGAGACCCAGTCGGTCGCCTCCCAGGCGATCCTGCGCTTCGCCCCGCAGTTCGGGATGAGCGACCAGGCGTACGCCAAGTTCATGACCGCCTCGCTGCGCGTGCTCAAGTCGCTGGGCCGCGCATGAGCAAGAGCCATTACGACGTACTCGTCATCGGGTCGGGTTTCGGTGGGTCGGTCAGCGCGCTGCGCCTGACCGAGAAGGGCTACTCCGTCGGAGTGGTCGAGGCCGGTCGCCGCTTCAGCGATGACGAGCTGCCCAACAACTCCTTCGACCTGCGCAAGTACCTCTGGGCGCCGGCGATCGGCTGCTACGGGATCCAGCGCATCGACATGGTCAAGGACGCGGTCATCATGGCCGGCGCCGGGGTCGGGGGCGGTTCGCTGGTCTACGCCAACACCCTCTACGAGCCGCTCGACCCGTTCTTCGAGGACCCTTCCTGGAGCCACATCACCGACTGGAAGGACGAACTCGCTCCCTACTACGAGCAGGCCAAGCGGATGCTCGGGGTCAACCTCTATCCCGGTCTGACCCCCGCCGACGAGGTCATGCAGAAGGTCGCGGCCGAGTCGGGCCGCGGCGACACCTTCCACAAGGCGCCGGTCGGCGTCTTCTTCGGCGGACCGAACCACGTGGCCGGGCAGGAGGTCGCGGACCCCTACTTCGGCGGCGAGGGCCCCGCGCGGCGTACGTGTGTCAACTGTGGCGAGTGCATGACCGGCTGCCGCCACAACGCGAAGAACACCCTGGTCAAGAACTACCTCTACCTGGCCGAGAAGTTCGGCGCCGAGGTGCACCCGCTGACCACGGTGACCCGCGTCTACCCGGCCAAGACCGGAGGCGGGTACGTCATCGAGACCCGCTCCACGACGGCGAAGCTCGGCATCGGACGTACCCGGAAGTTCACCGCCGACCAGGTGATCTTCTCGGCGGCCTCGCTCGGCACCCAGAAGCTGCTCCACAAGCTCAAGCGCACCGGCGATCTGGCGCAGATCTCCGACCGCCTGGGCGAGCTGACCCGGACCAACTCCGAGTCGATCCTCGGCGCCATCGCGCCGGACACGGCCATCGACTACACCGAGGGCGTGGCGATCACCTCCTCGTGGCACCCCGACGAGCACACCCACATCGAGCCGGTCCGCTACGGCCACGGCAGCAACGCGATCGCGGCGATGCAGACAGTGCTCACCGAGGGTGGTCCGCACCGGCTCCGCCGGTGGATCAAGGAGATGTGGCTGCAGCGGCGGTCGCTGCGTACGTTCTACGACTTCAAGCACTGGTCCGAGCGCACCGTCATCGCGCTGGTCATGCAGGCGCTCGACAACTCGATCACGACCTTCCCGAAGCGCACGATCTTCGGGTGGCGGATGTCGTCGAAGCAGGGTCACGGCAAGCCCAACCCGACCTGGATCCCGGCCGGCCTCGACGCCGTGCGGAAGATGGCCGGGGTGATGAGCTCGGGCGAGAAGCCGGGGTACGCCGGCGGCACGATCGGGGAGCCGTTCAACAAGCCGATGACGGCCCACTTCATCGGCGGCTGCACGATCGGCGACTCGGTGGACACCGGTGTCATCGACCCCTATCAGCGGCTCTACGGCCACGCCGGGCTGCACGTCGTCGACGGCTCCGCGATCTCCGCCAACCTGGGCGTGAACCCATCGCTGACGATCACCGCGCAGGCCGAGCGGGCGATGGCGTTCTGGCCCAACAAGGACCAGGCCGACCCGCGGCCGGACCTGGGTGCGGGCTACGCCCGCATCCAGCCCGTCAGGCCGGCCTCGCCCGCGGTCCCCGCGAGCGCGCCCGCAGCCCTGCAGCTGCCCATCGTTGATGTCCGTTGACCAACCTGTTGCGATGGTGACATGAACTGCGTAGGAAGTTTTCTGGCAGGAAGTTTTTGGTTGACCCGTAACTGTGGTTAAGAGAGTTCGTTGGAGTGATCAGACCCGGGATTGCTCCCTCCCTAATACATGCCGGGTCTTACGTCCGGGACAGCTTTGCCTCGGGCAATCAGGGCCCGGCCACCTCCCTCCCCGGCCGGGCCCTGGTGCATTTCCTGGCATTTCGCTGGCGACGTACGTCCTCGTTAGGATTCGTGCATGACGCAGGCTCCTGGGGCGGAAGAGCACGATCTGGTTCTCGTGGTGGACTTCGGCGCGCAGTATGCGCAGCTGATCGCCCGCCGCGTACGTGAGGCGAAGGTCTACTCCGAGATCGTGCCGCACTCGATGCCGGTCGCCGAGATGCTCGCCAAGAACCCGAAGGCGATCATCCTCTCCGGCGGCCCCTCGAGCGTGTACGCCGAGGGCGCCCCCGCCATCGACAACACCCTGTTCACCGCGGGCACCCCGGTGTTCGGGATGTGCTACGGGTTCCAGCTGATGGCCCAGGGCCTGGGCGGGACCGTCGACGACAACGGCGCGCGGGAGTACGGGCGCACGCCGGTCACCGTCGGTGTCTCCGGCACGCTGCTCAAGGACATCCCGCCGGCCCACAACGTCTGGATGTCGCACGGCGACTCGGTCTCCGAGGCGCCCGAGGGTTTCACGGTGCTCGCGAGCACCGCCGACACCCCGGTGGCGGCTTTCGAGAACGTCGAGAAGCAGCTGGCGGGCGTGCAGTGGCACCCCGAGGTGCTCCACTCCGAGCACGGCCAGAAGGTGCTCGAGCACTTCCTGTGGGACATCGCCGGCGCGCGTCAGACGTGGACCATCGGCAACATCGCCGAGGACCAGATCGAGCGTGTCCGCGAGCAGATCGGCGACCACCGCGCGATCTGCGCCCTCTCCGGCGGCGTCGACTCCGCGGTCGCAGCTGCGATCGTGGCCAAGGCGATCGGTGACCGGCTGACCTGCGTCTACGTCGACCACGGCCTGATGCGGAAGAACGAGTCGGTCGCGATCGAGAAGGCGTTCCGGGAGTCGACCGGCGCCGAGCTGAAGATCGTCGACGCCGAGAAGGAGTTCCTCGACGCCCTCGCCGGGGTCACCGACCCGGAGGAGAAGCGCAAGATCATCGGCCGCGAGTTCATCCGCTGCTTCGAGCGCGCCGAGGTCGAGATCCTCGGCGACAGCGACGAGAAGGTCGCCTTCCTCGTCCAGGGCACCCTCTACCCCGACGTCGTCGAGTCCGGTGGCGGTGCCGGCACCTCCAACATCAAGTCCCACCACAACGTCGGCGGCCTCCCCGAGGACCTCGAGTTCGAGCTGGTCGAGCCGCTGCGTGAGCTCTTCAAGGACGAGGTGCGCGCGGTCGGTTCCCAGCTCGGGCTGCCCGACGAGATCGTTCAGCGTCAGCCGTTCCCCGGCCCGGGCCTTGGCATCCGCATCATCGGTGAGGTCACCAAGGAGCGGCTCGACATCCTGCGCGAGGCCGACGCGATCGCCCGCGAGGAGATGACCCTCGCCGGCCTCGACCGCGACATCTGGCAGATGCCGGTCGTGCTGCTCGCCGACGTTCGCTCGGTCGGCGTCCAGGGCGACGGCCGCACCTACGGCCACCCCGTCGTGCTCCGCCCGGTCACCTCCGAGGACGCGATGACCGCCGACTGGGCCCGGCTTCCCTACGAGGTCATGGAGCGCATCTCCACCCGGATCACCAACGAGGTGAGCGAGATCAACCGGGTCACCGTCGACATCACCTCGAAGCCGCCGGGCACCATCGAGTGGGAATGAGTCGTTGAGTGACTCCGGCCGTGGACAATGTCCTCCATGACTGAGCCGGACCTCGCTCGACGACTCCTCGACGCACACGTCGCCCACGAGATGGCGGCGCTGCGCGGCGTACGCTTTCTCGATCTCGTCACCGGCGAGATCGACTTCGCGCTGGGTGCCGCCAGTGGGCTGACGCTCGACCAGGTGATGCCGCGCGACCTGATCAAGGAGGTCGCGCTGAAGTACGTCAGCACCTTCCGGCTCCCGGGTGCGATCCCCGAGGTCGCCGGGGCGCTCGCGACGAGGCTGAAGGCGCATCCCGCCAACGACACCCAGCTGGGCAAGGTGGTCAGCCGGCCGCGGATCGACGAGCTGGTCGAGGCCCTCGTCGAGATGCGTACGCTGCGCCAGCAGGTCCTGCGCAGCCTGGCCGAGAACTCCGGGATCCAGGCCGGCGTCGGCACCCTGGTGCGTGGCACCGCTCGGGGCGCCGTCGACACCGGCCGCCGGCTCGCCGACAACCTGCCGGGCGGCTCCTTCGGCTTCTCGATCGCCGAGCGCGTCGCCGGGCGGATGGCGGACACGATGAAGGGCACGCCGGTCGGCGCGGCCGTCGACCAGAGTGCCCGCGAGCTCGCGGAGCGGGGTGCCGGCGCACTGCTCGGCTACCTCAGCGACACCGCCGCGACCTCGGTGACCGACGAGGAGGTGCACGACGCGCTGCTGGAGGTCTGGGACGCGCTCGCGACCCGCCCGGTGCGCGAGATCGCCGACCTGGTCGACGACGAGCAGCTGGTCGCGCTCTTCGTCGGGCTCTACCAGGTCTGGCTTGACATCCGGGACTCGGAGTATCTGCAGGCCCTGGTCGACACGGGTGTCGACTTCTTCTTCGACACCTATGGGAGCTTCACCCTCGACCGGCTCCTGGAGGAGTGGGGGCTGGGCCGCGACGACCTGGTCGAGGAGGCGCTCCGCTTCGGTCCGCCGGTGATCGAGGCGCTCGCCGAGGCCGGCGTCCTCGAGCAGCTGGTCCGTCGCCGGCTCTCGAGCTTCTACGACTCACCGGAGGCTCGCGCGCTGTTGGTGTGACGGGGCATGGCGGGATTCTGTGCGGCGGTCCAAAAAGATTCGAGGGGCATGTCGAGATCCCGGGCTCCGGCTCGACGCGTGGGTACGAGCATCACCACCCACCTCTGAGGAGATCGAGATGAGCACCAACGCACAACGAGCCGGCTGGGTCATCACCGTCCTGGTCACCCTGTTCCTCGGCTTCGACATCGTCACGCACCTGCTGCGGGTCGAACCCGTCATGGATTTCAACGACAAGATCGGCGCACCGGGCTGGTTCCCGGTCGTCTGCGGCGCCGTCCTCGGCCTCTCGCTGATCGCTTACCACCTCCCGGCCACCCGGGCGATGGGGACGGTCCTGATCACCGCCTACCTGGGCGGCGCCGTGACGGTGAACCTGGTCTTCGGGCAGCCGGCCTTCAACACCGTCTTCGCCATTGCCACCGCCGTCCTCGTCTGGGCCGGTGCCTGGCCGCGTGACGAGCGGCTGCGTGGCTTGGTCGCTGCCTGAGGTAAGCGACATCGTCGGGGTAGTCCGGTAGCGAACTGCCTATTACTCGCCAGTAAATGGGCAGTTCGCTACTGGACTACCCCTCAACCACGATCCGTCTAGCCGTGACGCAGGCGGGTGAAGGCGCCGAGGACGGTGCGTTCGGAGAGGACGAGGTAGTCCTGCAGCTCGGCCGCGGCAGCCGGTCCGCCCTGTTCGAGGAAGGTCTCGAGCAGGGCGCGGTTGCGGGTGACGAACGGAGCGTGCAGCGCCTCGGGGTTGTCGATCTCGAGGAACGCGAGGCGTAGCTCGGCGGCGATGTCGCGGAAGAGCCGCTCGAGGCGCGGGCTGTCGGCGAGGGCGACGATGGCGTCGTGGAACGCCATGTTGGCGGTGCCGACCGAGCGCCAGTCGCGCGCCTCGAGGCCGGACTCTCCCTGCTCCACCGCCTCGCGCATCGCTGTCACCGCCGGATGTAGCGGGGAGCCTGCGGCCAGGGCCGCGGGCTCGACGTAGCGCCGCGCCCGATAGATGTCGACGACGTCCGCCACGCCGGGTGAGGCGACGGAGACTCCGCGATGGGGTACGTGCTCGATGAGCCCCTGCTCGGAGAGCACGCGGAACGCCTCGCGGAGCGTATTGCGCGAGACGCCGAGCTTCTCGGCGAGGGAGATCTCGGAGAGCCGGGTGCCGGGTGCGAACTCTCCGTCGATGATCCGACGCCGCAGCGCGTTCGTGAGGGTGTCGTCGGCGTCGGGCATGACCGCATCCTAGGGGATCGCATCCGTGGACAATCGCAACATCAATTTAACAGGCCGGACTATCATTGTTGAACAATCGATGCCATTCTGTACTACACCTAGAGTGTGGTGCCAGCCACACGGCCCGTTGATGGCAGGAGTCCCCCATGACTGAGACAACCAGCGCCGAGCGCGCCAAGACCTTCGCAAGATCGCGCCGAGGACCCATCCTCGGTGCCATCTTCCTGATGGCCACCTCGGCCATCGGCCCCGGCTTCATCACCCAGACCGCGACCTTCACCGCGCAGCTCGGTGCGGCGTTCGCCTTCGCGATCCTGGCCTCGATCCTGATCGACTTCGCACTGCAGATGAACGTGTGGCGGATGATCACCGTGGCCGGCAAGCGAGCCGGCGACCTGGCGAACGAGGCCGTGCCGTACTCCGGTCACCTGTTGGCCACGCTGATCGTGATCGGTGGTCTGGCGTTCAACATCGGCAACATCGCGGGTGCCGGCCTCGGTCTGAACGCCCTGCTCGGCATCGACCCCAAGGTCGGCGGCCTGCTCTCGGCGCTGCTCGCGATCGGCATCTTCATGTACAAGCGGGCCGGCCGCGTCGTCGACATGGTCGTGCTCGTGCTCGGTCTGCTGATGATCGGGCTGACGCTCTTCGTCGCGATCGCGTCGCAGCCTCCGGTCGGCGACGCGCTGCGCCAGACCTTCGTGCCCGACACGCTCAACTTCGCGACGATCACCACGATCGTGGGCGGCACCGTCGGTGGCTACATCACCTACGCCGGCGCGCACCGCTACCTCGACTCCGGCCTGGTCGGCCCCGAGCACGTCCCGGCCGTGCACCGCGCCTCGATGAGCGGCATCCTGGTCACCGGGATCATGCGCTACGTACTCTTCCTCGCGATCCTCGGTGTCGTGGCCTCGGGCGTCACCCTCGACTTCTCGAGCCAGGCCGCCAACCCTGCAGGTCAGGCCTTCGGGGCCGTGCTCGGTGACGCGGGCATCCGCATCTTCGGCGCGATCTTCTGGGCCGCGGCGATCACCTCGGTCATCGGTGCCGCCTACACCTCGGCCACCTTCATCTCGACCTTCTCGAAGAAGCTGGGAACGGGGTGGCGGCTGCAGGTCGCGACGGTCGGCTTCATCGTGGTCTCCCTCGTCCTCTACCTGCTGATCGGCGCCGCGCCCGCGGCTATCCTGGTCTTCGTCGGTGGCTTCAACGGCCTGATCCTGCCGATCGGCATGTCGATCTTCATGTACATCGGCTGGTTCCGTCAGCGCGACGTCCTGCACGGCTACCGCTACCCGGTGTGGCTGCTGACCGTGGGCACCCTCGCGACGCTGCTCAGCTGGTACATGGGCATCGTCTCGATCGGCCCGATCTTCGCCTTCATCGGCATCGGAGCGTGAGCACTGTGACAACGAACTCTTCGGCAACCATCGACCTGAACTCCGACCTCGGCGAGAACGCGCCCGATCGGGTCGTCGCGGACGACGCCGCGATGCTCGCGATCGTCTCGAGCGCCAACGTCGCCTGCGGGTTCCATGCGGGCACCCCCGAAGGGATCCGGCAGACGCTCGCCGACGCCGTCGCCAACGGCGTCACGATCGGTGCACACCCCGGCTATCGCGACTACGAGAACTTCGGACGGCGTGCCATGGACATCGAGTCCGCGACGCTGCAGGCGCACGTCGAGTACCAGCTCGGTGCCCTGATCGGCCTGACCTCGAGGGTCGGCGGCGCGGTCCGGTACGTCAAGCCGCACGGCGCGCTCTACAACACCATCGCCCGCGACGAGCGCCAGGCGCAGGACGTGGTCGCGGCGGTCAAGGCGATCGACCCGTCCCTCGTGCTGCTCGGCCTGGCGGGCGGCGTCGTGCTCGAGGTGGCCGACAGAGCCGGCCTCGCCACGGCCGCCGAGGCCTTCGCGGACCGTGCTTACACGCCCGGTGGCGAGCTGGTCTCGCGCGCCGAGCCCGGTGCGGTGCTGCACGACGCCGACGCCGTCGCGGCCCGCATGCTGCGGCTCGCGCGCGAAGGTGTGATCGAGGCGATCGACGGCACCGACGTGGCCGTGCGAGCCGACTCGATCTGCGTGCACGGCGACAGCGATGGAGCCATCCGGATGGCCGCGGCGACCCGGGCGCTGTTCGAGGCCGAGGGCATCGTCATCGCCCCGTTCGCAGGGACCGCCGCATGACCGCGAGCACCACCCAGCTGGAGGAGGCGCGCGCCGCGCGCGCCTCCTACCGGGCGGGTGAGGTCGCTCCGACGAGCGGCGTCGCCCACGGTCTGGTGCAGGCCAACCTGATCTCCGTGCCGGCCGACTGGGCCTTCGAGGTGCTGCTCTTCGCGCAGCGCAACCCGAAGCCGTGCCCGGTGCTCGAGGTGCTCGACCCGGGCGCCCACGAGTCGACCCTGGCGCCGGGCTCCGACCTGCGCACCGACATCCCGGCGTACCGGATCTGGCGTGATGGCGTCCTCACCGAGGAGGTCACCGACGCAAGCGTGGCGTGGGAGGAGCACCCGGACCTGGTCTCGTTCCTGATCGGCTGCAGCTTCACCTTCGAGGCCGGCCTGGTCGACGCCGAGATCCCGATCCGTCACCAGGAGCTCGGCCGCAACGTGCCGATGTACCGCACCTCGCGCCCGTGTGCCCCGGCCGGGCGCCTGCGCGGCGACATGGTGGTCTCGATGCGCCCGATCCCCGCCGACCGGGTCGCCGATGCCGTACGCATCTCCGGGCGCTATCCGGCGGTGCACGGTGCGCCGGTGCATGTCGGTGACCCGGCATCGCTCGGCATCGCCGACCTCGCCGCTCCCGAGTTCGGGGACGCGCCCGAGGTGCGCGAGGGCGAGGTGCCGGTGTTCTGGGCCTGCGGGGTCACGCCCCAGGCCGCGATCATGGACTCGCGTCCGCCGTTCGCGCTGACTCACGCGCCCGGCCACATGTTCATCACCGACGTACGGGATTCGGAGTATCTGGCGTGAGGCGCGTGCTCATCGCATCGGACCGGGCGTTGCTGGTCGAGGAGGACGACCTCGAGGGCGCGATGCGGCTGCATGCGGCGCTCGTGGCCGCTCCGCCGACCGGCGTCGTCGAGCTGGTGCCGGCCGCCCGGACGGTGCTCGTCCGGTTCGACCCGACGCTCGTCGACGAGGCGACGCTCGCCAAGGAGCTGGCTCGCGTCGAGCCGGTCCACGGCGGCCTGCCGACGGCGGGTTCGGTGACGATCGGCGTGCGCTACGACGGCCAGGATCTCGACGAGGTCGCCGACCTGCTCGGGGTCAGCGCCGAGGAGGTCGTCGCGCGCCACACGGCCGCGAACTGGCGGGTGGCCTTCACCGGGTACGCGCCCGGCTTCGGCTATCTCGTCGGCGACGACCCGCTCTTCGACGTACCGCGGCGCTCCTCGCCGCGCACCCGGATCCCGGCCGGTTCCGTCGGCCTGGCCGGGACGTTCTCGGGCGTCTACCCCCGGGAGAGCCCTGGTGGCTGGCAGCTGATCGGGCGTACGGACGCCCCGATGTGGGACCTGCACCGGGACCCGCCCGCCCTGCTCGCGCCCGGGATGACCGTGCGGTTCGAGCGGCTCGAGCGCGAGTCGGTCGCGGTGAACGAGCCTGCTCCGACGGCCGACGCCGCCGAGCATCCATTCGCCGTCGAGGTCGTACGCCCCGGCCTGCAGCTCGTGATCGAGGATCTCGGCCGCTCCGGCCATGCCGCCCTCGGCGTCTCCGCGTCGGGCGCGGCCGACCGCCGTGCCCTGCGGGCCGCGAACCGTGCCGTGGGCAACCTGCCCGGCGCCGCCGGCTTCGAGCTCGCCGGTGGCGGCGCGGCCCTGCGCTTCACCGGCCCCGCGGTCGTGGCGGTCACGGGCGCACCCGCCGAGACCACGATCGTACGTAGCGACGGCCCGCCGCTCCCGGTCGAGCACGGCGCCGCCACCGCGCTCGAGGACGGCGAGGAGCTGCGTCTCGGCGCGGTCCGCGCCGGTCTGCGCGCGGTGATCGCGGTGCGCGGCGGCCTGGACCTCCCGCCCGCGCTCGGCAGCCTCTCCAGCGACACGCTCGCGGGTCTCGGCCCCGGTGACCTCGGTGGGCGGCCGCTGCGCGCAGGCGACGTGGTGCCCCTGAACGGCCCCGCGGCCGCGCCGCACGCGGTCGACCCCAACCGGGTGACCACCGACCCGCTGCCCGCCCCCGGTGACACGGTCGAGCTGCGCATCGTGCTCGGTCCACGCGAGGACTGGTTCACCCCGGCCGGCGTACGCACCCTGCTCGAGCAGGAGTGGACCGTCACGCCGCGCTCGGACCGCGTCGGCGTACGCCTCGAAGGCGCCGTCCCGCTCGAGCGCGACATCGCCGGCGAGCTGCCGAGCGAGGGCGCGGTGACCGGTGCGATCCAGGTGCCACCCGACGGGCAGCCGGTGCTGTTCCTGCCCGACCATCCGCTCACCGGCGGATATCCGATCATCGGCGCGGTCATCGACCGCGACCTGGACCTGGCCGGTCAGCTGCCGCCCGGGGTCCGCATCCGCTTCCGCCCCGTCGCGCCCACTGTGCCTGCTTTGGCCGTTGGGCCGACGACCGAGATCCGAGGAGACTGACATGCGCAGGGTGCTCATCGCCAACAGGGGAGAGATCGCCGTCCGCGTCGTGCGGGCGGTTGCCGAGGCCGGCCTCGTGTCGGTCGCCGTCTACGCCGACCAGGACGCCGACGCGCTGCACGTGCGCCTGGCTGACGAGGCGTACGTGCTCGGCGGCTCGACCGCCGCCGAGTCCTACCTCAGCATCGAGTGGCTCATGGCCGCGGCGCAGGCCTCCGGCGCCGACGCGGTGCATCCGGGCTACGGGTTCCTCTCGGAGAGCGCCGAGTTCGCGCGCGCCGTCGAGGCCGCGGGCCTGACCTGGATCGGACCGAGCCCGGAGAGCATCGACAAGCTCGGCGACAAGATCACCGCCCGCCGGATCGCGCAGAGCGTCGGCGCGCCACTGGTGGCGGGCACCGACCGCCCGCTGGAGTCCGCCGACGAGGCGGTCGCGTTCGCGCGCGAGCACGGGCTGCCCATCGCGATCAAGGCTGCCTTCGGCGGTGGCGGGCGCGGGCTCAAGGTGGCCCGTGAGCTCGACGACGTCGCGGATGCCTTCGAGTCCGCCTCGCGCGAGGCGCTGGCCGCGTTCGGCCGGGGCGAGTGCTTCGTCGAGCGCTTCCTGGAGCGACCGCGACACATCGAGGCGCAGGTGCTCGGCGACGGCGCCGGGAACGTCGTGGTCGTCGGCGACCGGGACTGCTCGCTGCAGCGCCGCAACCAGAAGCTCGTCGAGGAGGCCCCTGCGCCGGGGCTGACCGACGAGCAGCGCGCTCGCATCCACGAGGCTGCCCGCGACATCTGCGCCGCGGTCTCCTACCGCGGTGCTGGCACCGTCGAGTTCCTGATGGGTGCCGACGGGGTGATCTCGTTCCTCGAGGTCAACACCCGCCTGCAGGTCGAGCACCCGATCACCGAGGCGGTCACCGGCATCGACCTCGTCGCCGAGCAGCTGCGGATCGCCGCGGGCGAGGGTCTCTCCTTCTCGGAGACGCCGGCGTCTTCGGGTCACGCGATCGAGCTGCGGATCAACGCCGAGGACCCGGGCCGCGGCTTCCTGCCGAGCCCCGGCGTGGTCACCGGCCTGCGGGTACCCGCAGGCCCCGGGGTGCGCTGGGACGCCGGGATCGAGGCCGGCGACACCGTACAGGCCGCCTTCGACTCGCTGATCGCCAAGCTGATCGTGCACGCGCCGGACCGGGACACCGCCGTCGTACGCGCCCGCCGCGCGCTCCGCGAGCTCAGCGTCGAGGGGGTCGCGACCGTCGTCCCCTTCGCTCGTACGCTGCTCGACGACCCGGCGTTCTCGACCGCCGGGTTCGCCGTGCACACGCAGTGGATCGAGACCGAGCTGATGCCGCGCCTCGAGGCGCAGCGGCGACCGGAGCCCGCGCCTGAGAAGCCGCTGCGGCGGGTGCCGATCGAGATCGACGGTCGCCGGGTGATGCTCGGGCTTCCCGAGGACCTCCTGCAGGGGATCGCGGCGGGCAGCCCGGCGCCGATGGAGGCCGCACCGGCGGTCGACCCCGCCGGGCTCGAGGCCCCCGTCCCGGGCGTACTCGTCGACTGGCTCGTCGCCGACGGCGACCAGGTCACCGAGGGTCAGGACGTCGCGGTCATCGATGCGATGAAGATGGAGACCAGGGTCGCCGCCCATCGCGCGGGCGTGCTGGCCCATGGCGCCGACCCCGGTGGGACGGTCGCGATCGGGGACGTGCTCGGGAAGATCGAGTAGCTCAGGAGCCCCCGGCAGGGCGCAGTGCGCCCTGCCGGAGGCAAGAGTTCCGTCGGAATCAATCGCCCGTGATCGCACCAGCTCGGCGCGGCCACCAGAACGCCGGGCCGAGCCACAACGACAGGGCGGGCACCAGCACGGTGCGCACGAGCAGCGTGTCGAGCAGCACGCCCACGAAGATGACGATGCCGAGCTGGGCGAGCACCACCAACGGGAGCACGCCGAGCACGGCGAAGACCGCCGCGAGCAGGATGCCCGCGCTGGTGATCACGCCGCCGGTCGCGGTGAGACCGCGGAGCATGCCGTCGCGGAGTCCGTGCGTCCGCGACTCCTCCAGAGCCCGGGTGATGAGAAAGATGTTGTAGTCCACCCCGAGCGCGACCAGGAACAGGAACGCCAGCAGCGGCACGCCGACGTCGATCGCAGAGAACCCGAAGACACCGGTGTAGATCCACCACGAGGTGCCGAGGGCGGCGAAGAAGGTGCCGACCACGGTGGCCACCAGCAGCAGCGGCGCGACGATCGATCGCAGCAGCAGCACCAGGCCGATGATGACCAGGCCGAGGATCAGCGGGATCAGCAGCGCCCGATCGCGCTCGGCGGCGTCGCGCTCGTCGACCGACTGCGCCTCGGTGCCGCCGACCCAGGTGTCGTCGAAGCCGTCGAGCCGGTCACGAAGATCGACGACGGCGGCCTCGGCGGCTGCGGTGTTGCTCGCGGCGTCGAAGACCACGGCGAGCCGGGTGAGGTCGTCGTTCTGCCCGGTGATGCGCACAGAGACCACGTCGTCGCCCTGCTCGATCGCGGTCGTCACCTCGCCGGGATCGCTGCCGGTGATGACGGTGGCGGGGTCGACGGTGCCGGCGGGGAAGGACTCGCCGAGGCGGGCGGCGGCGCTGATCGACTCTGGCGTGTCCAGGAACTGCTCGGAGGTCGGCAGCCCCTGCTCGATCTGGGTGACGGAGAAGCCCAGCAGCGCGACCACGCCGACCGCGCCCAGGGCGAAGCCGCGTGGACGTCGGGAGACGGTGGTGCCCAGCCGGTGCCACGCGGAAGTGCGTGAGTCGACCAGTGGCTCCTGGCCGACTCGCGGGACCAGTGGCCAGAACACCCACCGTCCGAAGAGCACAAGGGTGCAGGGCAGCACGATCAAGGCGTACGTTGCCGCGATCACCACGCCGACTGCGCACGCCAGTCCGAGGCCGCGGGTGGTCGGTACGACCGACAGCAGCAGGGTCAGCAGGCCGAGCGTGACCGTCGTGGCGCTGGCCAGCACCGCTTCGAGCGTGCCGCGCACGGCGGTCGCCATCGCGAGGTAACGATCCTGTTGAACTCGAAGCTCGTCGCGGTAGCGGCTGATCAGCAGCAGCGCGTAGTCGGTGCCGGCGCCGAAGACGAGGACGCTCAGGATCCCGATGGTCGACTCGTCCCAGGCGACACCGAACGTCGCGAGAACATGGGTGGCCGAGACGGCGGCCACCTGGTCGGCGAGCCCGACCACCAACAGCGGAACGATCCAGAGCAACGGGCTGCGGTAGGTGATGATCAGCAGCAGCGCGACGATCGTGGCGGTGGCGGCGAGAAGGGTGATGTCGGCGCCCTCGAAGACCCCGGCGAGGTCGGCCTGGACCGCGGCAGGACCGGTGACCTGAGCGTTGACGCCGTCGGGTGTCTGGTCGTCGAGGAGTTCGCGGATCCGCTCGATCGCGTCGGCGGTCTCGCTCGCGCCCTTGGCGCCGATCGGCACCACGCCCAGGGCAGCTGTGGCGTCCTCGCTGATCCGAAGCGGTTGCTGCTGGGCGGGCTGGCCGCTGTCGCCTTGTTGCGGGCCCTCCGAGGCCACGACCTCGCCGTACAGTGCCGTGAGCTCGCCCTCGACCGTCTCGGTGGACAGCTTGCCGTCGTCGGCGGTGAACAGCACGATGGCGACTGCGGAGTCGTCGGCCCCGAACTCGTCAGCGAGTTCTGCGACGGTGGTCGAGTCGTAGCCATCCGGGAGGTTGTCGGTCGCCGAGGGTGTGCGATCCGCCTCCCCGACAGCGCCGATCAAGAGCCCGGAGAGAACGAGCGCGACGAGCGAGACCGCGGCGGCCAGAGATGGTCGCAACAGCCGGCGGGTGGCCGGTGCTCGACGCGAGGAAAGGGACGGCACGTGCGTCCTCCTAGGTAGACTTGAACAGAAAGTATCAAAGTAACTTAGTAAGTTGGTGAGAGAAATCCAAGGCGACGACGCGAACGACCCTCAGGTGAAGCCCCCGTCTGAGCGGGTAGCCGAGGCCATGGGCACATCCACGCTGCAGCTGCTTCGGCGACTTCTCGACGTCGCGCAGGAGTCGGCGCCGGCGGTGGCTCGTCGTGCCGACTTGAATCACCACGAGCTCTCTGCGATGAAACTCATCACCCGCGAGCCGATCGGGCCGGGCGACCTGGCCCGCCACCTGGGCGTGAGCTCGGCAGCAGCCTCCGGGATCGTCGACCGACTCGCCTCACGCGGCCACGTCCGGCGTGAACCGGACCAGGAGGATCGCCGCCGGACCCAGGTCGTGGTCACCGACTCCGGGCGCGCGGACATCCTCGGTCAGCTGATGCCGATGTTTGTTGCCCTGGACGATCTCGATCGCGGGCTGTCAGCTGAGGATCGTGCGGTCATCGACGCATATCTCACCGCGGCGATCGCGGCGGTCGAACGGCTCCTGTGAGCCTCGTGACCGCCTTCCTTACCGACTTGTGTGGTCGAGGATCGCCGGGATGACCCTGTCCCACGTGTAGGGAGGGGGCGGCTCGTGGCCGACGCCGTCGAGGACGAGGAGCGTCGCGTTCGGGATCTCGCGGGCGAGGACCTCCGCGTGCCCGATCGGGAACAGCGGGTCACGGGTGCCGTGGATGACCAGGGTCGGGGCGGCGATGTCGGCCAGCGTTGCCTCGACCGGCTCGCCGTCGCCCATCGCGTGGTGGTTGGCGAGGGTCGGTCGCATGTCGGGGGTGCGGCGTACGGCCCGCTCGACCACGGCCCGCATCCGGGCCTCGTCGAAGCCCTCGGGGACGAAGGCCCGCTGGTCCTCGACCAGCATCGTCACCAGGGCTTCGTGGTCGCCGGGATCGGGCACCGCGCTCTTCGCGGCCGCCGCGAAGAAGTCGGCCAGCTCCTCACCGATGGGCGGCAGGTCGGGTACGCCGTCGAAGGCCGGTGAGGTCTCGTCGAGGATCAGCGTCTCGACGCGCTCTGGATGGAGCACCGCCGCGCACTGGGCCAGCGCCCCGCCCATCGAGATGCCGAAGAGGTGGCCCTTGTCCAGGCCGAAGGCGTCGAGCAGGGCCGGGATGTCCGCGATCATGTCGCGTCCGGTGTAGCCCGGCTCTCCCGGTGGCCACGTCGTCGAGCGGCCGGTGTCGCGATGGTCGTAGCGGATCACGAACCTCCGGCCCGCGGCCAGCGCGCGGCAGAAGTCGTCCTCCCAGTAGTCCATCGAGGCACTCATCCCGCCGACGAGCAGGATCGGCGGCTCCGCAGGACTCCCGAAGGTCTCGACGCACAGCTCGATCCCGTTGACCGCCAGTGTCAGTTCGCCCATGCCGACCAGCAAACGGTCGCGTCCGAGCCGCGTCAAGCACTTAAGACGTGGCGTACGTGTCGATCTCGCCGCGCAGCCGGGCCTTGACGTCGTCGGGGGCGTAGGAGACGTCGACGGCAGCACGCGCGAGGTCGGCGATGCCGGCGGTGTCCAGGCCGAGGAGGTCGGTCGCGATCTCGTACTCCCGGTTGAGCGTCGTCGCGAACATCGGCGGGTCGTCGGAGTTGATCGTGACGGTCACACCCGCGTCGACGAACGTCTTCAGCGGGTGCTCCTCGATCGTTGCCACCGCGCCGGTGGCGACGTTGGACGAAGGGCAGACCTCGAGCGGGATCCGGTGCTCGGCGAGGTGGGCGAGCAGGGCGGGGTCCTGGGCCGCCGAGGTGCCGTGGCCGATCCGCTCGGCCTTCAGCACGGTCAGCGCGTCCCAGATCGTCTGCGGTCCGGTGGTCTCGCCGGCATGCGGCAGCGAGCGCAGCCCCGCGGCGCGGGCCGCGTCGAAGTGCCTCTCGAACTGCGGTCGGGGAACCCCCACCTCGGGCCCACCGAGCCCGAACCCGACGAGCGCCTCGGGGCCGTGGTCGACGGCGTACGCCAGCGTCGCGTCGGCCGCCGGCATCCCGGCCTCGCCCGGGATGTCGTAGATCCAGCGGAGCGCGATCCCGAAGTCGCGCTCGGCCGCCACCCGGGCGTCCTCGAGCGCCTCGGTGTAGGCCTCGATCGCCATCCCGGAGTGCCCGGTCCCCGCCGGACGCTCGGCCAGGTCGGGGCGTACGGAGGTATAAGGGGTGCAGGTCAGCTCTGCGTAACGGACCTGCTGGGTCTGCGCCAGGTCACGCGCGATCTCGTAGGTCAGGTAGCGGATGTCCTCCGGCGTACGGACCAGGTCGACGACCGAGAGGTAGACCTCGATGAAGTGCGCGAAGTCGCTGAACGTGAAGTAGTCCCGCAGCAGCTCGACGTCCGCCGGCACCGTCCCCGGATGCCGCGCAGCCAGCTCCGAGACGATCCGCGGCGAAGCCGACCCGACGTGGTGGACATGGAGCTCGGCCTTGGGCAGCCCGGCGATGAAGGTCTTCAGGTCACTCACGCCCCGATCCTCACACGCTGCTTCCCCCGCCCGCGACTCCCTTTCCGAGCCGACCCACGTCGGGCGGAGGACAAGGTAGCCTCGATGGCACCAGCCGGGTCAGGAGGAAGAGATGCGGGCGATCCATCACTGGGACCTCTGGGTCGACGACTTCGAGACCGCCTCGGGGGAGTGGGGGTGGCTCTTCGGTGAGCTCGGCTGGGAGGCCGGGGAGAAGGGTCACTTCTGGGAGGCGGCGGACGGGACGTACGTCTTTCTGGAGCACTCCACCGACCAGCACGGCACCCAGGACCGGCTCCGACCCGGGGTGAACCACATCGCGTTCACCGTCGAGAGCCGAGAGGTGCTCGACAGGATGCGGGCGGCCTCCACCGAGCACGGCTGGCACGAGATGTACGCCGACCGCTACCCGCACGCCGGCGGCGACGAGCACACCGCGCTCTATCTGGAGAGCTCCGAGGGGTTCGAGGTCGAGCTCGTGCTCGAGGTCGACGACCTCACCGCCTAGCCGGCCGGCTCAGCGGTAGCCGTCGCCGTCCTCCTCGTCGTCGATGATGTGCATCGCGGCCTCCTCGGCGGAGGCGCCGGCGCCGTCGATGCCGGCATCGATCCCGTAGAGGTCGGACTCCGTGTCCTCGCCCTCGCCGCGGTCGGGGTCGACCAGCCGCCCCGCTCGCTTGTTGCCGACCTCGCGGCCGTCGGGGTCGTCGCTCTCCTCGGCGTCGTCGTACTCGACCGCGTAGGGATCCGTCTCCGGCACCTCCTGGTGGCGGCGCTGGTCGATGCACTCACGGTGCTCCTCCTCCCAGGGCGTGTTGCCGTAGTCGGTGGAGTAGCGGTCGGCGGTGACGATGCCGTGGTCGAGCTCGTCGCGCACCTCACCTTCGAGAACGTCCCCGGAGAGCGCGTCCTCGCCGGTGATCTGGTTCTCGTCGTCGACACTGTAGTCGCCGTAGTTCTCGCGCGATTCGCTCACTTGAGTCTCCTGATCGGCCGGCATTGGGGTCATCGAGGCCCCCTTCGGTAACGTTAACCCGGTCCGGTGGGGAGTGGAACCGGACGGACAAACGACGCGGGGATCGACCGAGGGAGCAGACCAGATGGCGCCTCGCGCCCGATTGGCGGTGGCGGCCGTCGCCGTGCTCGCCGGCACCTCGATCGCGCTCGGTGCGATGCCCGATTCGGCCGGTCCGCTGGGCTCCTTGGGGTCTCTGGCCGGGAACGCCTTCGCGCGGGGCGACAACGACGGTGTGGTGCCCTCGACGCCCACGGCGACGCCCGACTGGACGCCCTACTCCACCCAGCCCAACATCCTCATGATCACGGCCGACGACCTCGCCTACGAGGATCTCGAGTTCATGCCCCACACTCGCCATCTCCTGGCCGAGCAGGGCACCTCGCTGACCGAGGCGATCGCGCCCACGCCGATCTGCGTGCCGGCCCGTGCCTCGCTGCTGACCGGGCAGTACAGCCAGAACCACCGCACCGTGACGATCAACGGCGAACGCGGTGGCTACGCGTCGATGGATCACACCGGCACGCTGCCCGAGGCGATGCAGGAGGCCGGCTACGACACGCTCTTCACCGGCAAGTACCTCAACGGCTACGGCCTCGACGGCACCGCCAAGGACGTGCCGCCCGGATGGACCGACTGGCGGGCGACGACCGACATGTCGACCTACAACTTCATCCGGCCGCGGATCAACCACAACGGCAAGCTCACCACCTACAACCGCTACACGACGTACGTCATGCGGGACCAGGCCAACGAGATGATCTCGGCGCCCGAGCGCGCCGACAAGCCGTGGTACATGTGGCTCAACTATGTGGCACCGCACCACGGCGGTCCCGATGAGCCGGGCGACCCGGAGGGGACCAGCACGACCAGGCCGGCGGACGAGGACAAGCACTCCTTCGACGGTCTCGAGCTGCCGGACACTCCGAACATGTTCCGCACCCCGACCGATGCGCCGCGGATCTCGGCCTCCCACAAGCACTTCGACGCCGAGGGCCGCGCCGAGCTGCGGATCGCGCACGAGCAGCGGGTCGAGGCCGTCCAGGCGCTCGACCGCGCGGTCGCCAGCCACGTGCTCCGGCTGCAGGAGACCGGCCAGCTCGACGACACCATCATCATCTTCACCTCCGACAACGGCTACACCACCGGCGGCCACAACATCAACGGCAAGCTGATGCACTACCGAGAGACGCAGCGGATCCCGGTGATCCTGCGCGGCCCGGGCATCCCCGTCGGCCGGTCCCTGGCCACCGGGGTCGGCAACCCGGATATCGCCACCACGATCATGGCGGTCGCCGGCGCCGAACCGGGGCGGGCGCAGGACGGCGTCAACATCATGCCGTGGCTCAACGCGCCCGCGCAGAACCGGGTGATCCCGCTCTCTGCCTGGCGGGTCAACGACGGCTCCAAGCAGATCTACTCGGGGATCCGCTTCGGTGACTGGACCTACGCCCGCTTCTCCGACGGCAGCGAAGAGCTCTACGACCTGGCCGACGACCCCTACCAGATCCGCTCGCTCGCGCTGCTCCCCGAGTACGCCGACGAGCTGGCCGAGCTGCGTGGGCTCAGTGAGAAGTACGCCGACTGCGCCGGTGACACCTGCCCGAAGGAGTTCTACCCCGCCGACTGATCCGGCGGCTGATCGGCCGCACAGCGGAACCCCAGGTTTCCCGCGGTCGAGTCGGGCGGGCTGCTGGAGCGCGCCGAGAGCCGGTAGCGGTGGCAGTAGGAGTCGTGGCAGAGGTAGGAGCCACCGCGCATGACCCGGGTCAGTCCCTCGGCCGGGCCCCGCGGGTCCGAGGACGAGCCGAACTCGACGAGGTCGGTGTAGTAGGTCGGTGAGAACCAGTCCGCGCACCACTCCCAGACGTTCCCGATCATCTGGAACAGGCCGAAGCCGTTCGGATCGTACGTCCGCACCGGCGCGGTCGTGACGAACCCGTCGGCGGCGGTGTTGGTGTCGGGGAAGACTCCCTGCCAGACGTTGGCGTGGTGGGCGCCGTCCTGCTCCAGGTCGTCGCCCCACGGGAATCGCGAGCCGGCGTGACCGCCGCGGGCGGCGTACTCCCACTCGGCCTCGGTCGGCAGCCTCGTCCCGGCCCAGTCGCAGTAGGCCAGCGCGTCGTCGTGGGAGACGTGCACGACCGGGTGGTTGCCGCGGCGGCCGACGTTGGAGCCGGGGCCCTCCGGCGCCCGCCAGGAGGCGGCGCGCACGCCGAGCCACCAGGGCGCCTCGGGTGAGCGGCCCAGGACGTCGCGCGGGGAGCCGTCGAAGGCCAGGTGGAAGACGGCCGAGAAGCCCTCTCGTTCGGCCGTGGTGACGTGGCCGGTCGCCTTCACGAACCGGGCGAACTCCTCGTTGGTGACCGCCGTCGCGTCCAGCCTGAACGCGGGCAGGTCGACCGGGTGCACCGGGCCTTCGCCGTCGGCCTGGTAGCCCTCGCCGAACGAGTCCCCGGCGACGTACGTCCCACCGGGGAGGTCGACGAGGGTCCGGCGGCGCTTGCGGGGCAGGGCCGGCGGGCGCCGAGCCGGGTCGGGGCTGGGCCCGCGGGTCGCGCCGAAGGTGAGGTCGGAAGGCACGCCCACCAGCCTACGAGCTGTGCCTATTGCTTCGGGCTTCGCTTCAGCTGGTGTACGTGGCCTTCAGACTGCCCGCGCTGGCCACGACCTTCCCCTTCTTGCCGGTGACCATGAGACCGGGCGTGCGGGCCTTGCCGTTGGCGTCGGCCTTGATCTTGACCGTGCAGGTCGGCTTCTTGCCGGCGCACTTGAAGTCACCCGTGGGCCGGTAGGTGACCGTCATCGCCTGGTTGTCCGCCAACCCCTCGACGTAGGCCGCCATGTAGGTGCACTTCGGCTTCCCCTTCGGGCACGAACGCTCGAGGGTGTGCCACTCCATCCGGGCCGCGGCCGCCTTGCCGCAGAGCTTTGCCGGCTCGCCGGCGCGGACCGTGCCCCAGGCGTACGTCACCTTGGTGGTCGCCTCCACGCAGGCCTCGGTGCCGCCCTTGGTGACCGGCAGGGTGTAGGTGAGCTCCGGGTCCTTGCCCGCGGTGGGCTGCGTGGCGCCGTCGTCGATGGAGGCGATGCCGGAGGTGACCGCCGGGGCGGTGACCTTCAGCGTGACCTCGCGGTAGCCCGCGGCAGCGGCGGCGGTCGGCGCCTCGGGGGTGCGGGCGTAGCAGCTGTCCAGGTCGGTGATCGCGGCGACGTTCTTGGCGGCGAGCTCCTCGTCGGTCAGCCGCAGGTTGGTGACCGCGAGGACACCGGCGATCGCCGGGCGGCCGACCTCCCGCAGGCAGCGGGGACTCTCCAGGGTCCAGGCCCCGGCGACCTGCTTGCTCCAGCCGTTCGCGCCGCGGTCGGCGCAGTCGAGGATCTCGGAGTACCACTCCCGACCCAGCCTGGACGGCCACTCGCCGTTGTAGCTGAACCCGCCGCCGGTCTTGGTGACCACCCCGGCCTCGATGAGCCCGGCGCTGCCCTTGTCCTCGACCATCGACTCCGCGGCACAGCTCAGCTGCTCGGGATCCGCCCAGGCGGGCGTGTCCGCGGCAAGGGTCAGGGTGCGCGCGATGTCCTTCTCGTCGCCCCGCAGCGGACCGATCTTGCCGGTGAGGTAGGCCCATGCCGAGGTGCCTCCGAAGGCGACCAGCACGAGCGCGCTGACGATGACGATCCAGCGCAGCGCCAGGCGTACGGGCTTGGTGCGGTCGCGCCGCCGCCGTGGCAGCGGGGGCAGCCCGAGCCGACGCCGTCGGGCCTCTTCGGCCGCGGCGTTGGCGAGCTCTGTGGGTTTCGGTTGTTGTTGAGCGGTGCTGCCGGTGGGGTCGGACATCTCACTCCCTCGAGAACAGTTCAGCGAGGATCGTAGAGGGTAGTCCTTTCCGATACCGCCCGGCCTATGCCTGCGCCGATTTCTTCGAGCTCGGACACAGTTTTTGCCGAGCCGTGCTCGGAGCCGGCCATCCGGGAGATGGTCTCCTCCATCAGGGTGCCGCCGAGGTCGTTGGCGCCGGCCTGGAGCATCGCCCGGGTGCCGTCGACGCCGAGCTTGACCCAGGACGTCTGGATGTTGTCGATGCGGCCGTGGAGCATGATCCTCGCCATCGCGTGCACCGCGAGGTTGTCGCGCATGGTCGGGCCGGGGCGGGCGGCGCCGGCGAGGTAGATCGGGGCGCTGGTGTGCACGAACGGGAGCGGCACGAACTCGGTGAAGCCTGCGTTCCCGTGCTCGCGCGCGGTGTCCTGGATGCCGGCGAGGACGCGGAGGTGGCCGACCCAGTGCCGCGGGTTATCCACGTGGCCGTACATCATCGTCGACGTCGTCGGGATCCCCACCCGGTGGGCGGTCGAGACGATCTCGATCCACGTCTTCGCGGGCAGCTTGCCCTTGGTCAGCACCCAGCGGACCTCGTCGTCGAGGATCTCCGCGGCGGTGCCGGGGAGCGAGCCCAGTCCGGCCTCGCGCACCTTGATCAGGAAGTCCTCGATCGACAGCCCGGTGCGGGAGGTGCCGTTGACGATCTCCATCGGGGAGAAGGCGTGCACGTGCATCTCCGGCACCCGCTGCTTGACGGCCTGGACGAGGTCGAAATAGGCCGACGAGGGGAGCTCGGGGTCGATCCCGCCCTGCATGCACACCTCGGTGGCACCCAGGTTCCACGCCTCCTCGGCGCGGTCGGCGACCTGGTCCAGATCGAGGGAGTACGCATCCGCGTCGGTCCGTCGCTGCGCGAAGGCGCAGAACCGGCAGCCGACGTAGCAGACGTTGGTGAAGTTGATGTTGCGGTTGACGACGTACGTCACGGTGTCGCCGTTGACCTGTTCGCGCAGGTCATTGGCAAGTTTCGTGACCTGGCGCAGCAGGTCGCCCTCGGCGGTCATCAGGGTCAGCGCGTGCTCGTCGGAGAGGTTGCCGGGGTCCTTCTCGGCAGCGGCCAGAGCCTCGTGCCCCTCGGCATGGAGAACGGCGGGAGCACCGGTCGAGGTGGCGGCCTCCCGAACCGCGTCCCAGTCGCCGTAGACGGTCTCGAAGTCGTCGCGGCGGTCGTGGGTGCGGCCCTCGGTGTCGACGGAGGCGTGCAGGTCGACCCGGCCGGCGGCGGTGAAGCCGCCGTCCGGCTCCTGCCACGGGTGGCCCTCGGGTCGGACGCCGTCGCGGGCCAGCCCGTCGGCCTCAGCGAGCGCCTCGACGTGGGAGAGGACGCGCGGGTCGATCCATGACTGGCCGTCGCGCAGGGTGCCGGTGACGTACTCCGGGTGGACGGTCAGCCGGGCCTTCAGGTCGAAGCCGGCCTCGGCGGTGACCTGGCGCAAGGAGTCGAGCGAGGGCCAGGGGCGCTCGGGGTTGACGTGGTCGGGCGTGAGCGGCGAGACGCCGCCCCAGTCGTCGATCCCGGCACCGAGCAGCGCCCGGCACTCGTCGAGGTCGACCAGGTTGGGCGGCGCCTGCACGCGAGCTTTCGGCCCGAGCACGATCCGGGTGACCGCGATCGCGGCCAGATACTCGTCCAGCCCCAGGTCGTCGACGTGGCGCATCGCGGTCGACGGCTTGGCCCGGAAGTTCTGCACGATGATCTCCTGCAGCCCGGCGTACGCCTTGTGCACCTTCCGCAGCGCGAAGATCGTCTCCGCGCGCTCGGTGAGCGTCTCGCCGATGCCGACCAGGAGGCCGCTGGTGAACGGGATCGAGAGGCGTCCGGCGTCCTCGAGCACCCGCAGCCGCACCGCGGGGTCCTTGTCGGGCGAGCCGAAGTGGGCCTCGCCCTTGGTCTCGAAGAGCCGTCGCGATGTCGTCTCGAGCATCATCCCCATCGACGGGGAGACCGGCTTGAGCCGGTTCATCTCCTCCCACGACATCACCCCGGGGTTGAGGTGGGGGAGCAGCCCGGTCTCCTCGAGAACCCGGATCGCCATCGCCCGTACGTAGTCGAGGGTCGACTCATAGCCACGGCTCTCGAGCCACTCCCGCGCCTCGGGCCACCGGTCCTCGGGCCGGTCGCCGAGGGTGAACAGTGCCTCCAGACAGCCGAGCTTCGCGCCCTCGGCGGCGATCTCGAGGATCTCGTCGGGGCTCAGGTAGGGCTCCCGGCCCTCACGCTCCGCCTGCCCCGGCGTCTCCACGAACGTGCAGTAGTGACATCGGTCCCGGCACAGCTTGGTGACCGGGATGAAGACCTTCGGGGAGTAGGTCACCGTCTCGGGTCGTCCGGCCGCGACCAGCCCGGCGTCGCGTACCTTCGCCGCGGCTGCGGTCAGCCGGACCAGGTCGTCGCCCCCGGCCGCGAGGAGAGCCGAAGCCTCCGCCACGTCCAGGGCTGCGCCTCGTTCGGCCCGGGCCAGCGCCCGGCGGATCTGCTGGGGTGTCGGCTGCTCGCTCATCACGAGCAGCCTAGTAGGCGCCGCCCAGTTGTCGAACTAGTTGTCGATCTGCGCGCTCGCACCGGGGGCCGTGGCGACGAACTTGTCGGTCCAGTCCTGCGGGCCGGACCACTGCACGACGGCGCCCCTGCCGTCACCGGCGGCGGTGCCGGGGTAGACGCAGATCGCGCCCTTGGCGTCCGAGCACTTGCCGCCGTTGCGGGTGAGCTTCACGTTGAAGGTCTTGCCCGCCGCGAAGCCCTCGAAGTTGAGCTGCCAGGTGTTGCAGGCGATCTTCCGCTTCGTATAGGTCTTGTCGGTGCACTTGTCGAGCTTGTCCCAGACGAGCTTCTTCGGCTCGGCCTTGCCGCAGGAGTCCGCGTCCGTGGCCTTCTCGGTGCCCCAGGCGAAGGTGACGGTGGTCTTGACCGCGATGCAGCCCTCGACGCCACCTTCGGTGACGGGGAGCTCGTAGGAGGAGCCCTTGAGCTCCTCGTAGCTGCTGCTGCCCGTCTTGGCGATCCCGATCACCGACTGCCCGCCGGGAGCGGTGGGCTCCTGCACATCGAAGTCGACCTGCATGTAGGCGGCCTTGGGGGTCACCTTGGCGCCGAGCGCATCGGCCTTGACGTAGCACGCGTCGAGAGCCTTGACGGCCTTCTCGCCGGCCGGGCCGGCGGCGCCGGTGTCGCCGTCCTTGAGGAGATCCCCGACCGCGAGGAGGCCGGCCATGGAGGTCTTGTCGACCTCCTTCTCCATGCACCGGGTGTCGCCGACCTTCCAGTTGTCGCCGATCTCGGTCGACCAGGACTCGGTGCAGTCGAGCAGGCCCTGGGTGAACTTCATCGCGTCGTCCGCCGGCCAGTCACCGGTGTAGGTCCACTCGTCCCCGGCGTCGACGACTCCGTGGGAGCGCAGCTCGGCTGCGGGAACCTTGCCGACCAGGCTCTCGGCCGCACAGGTCATCTGGTCCTCGTCGGCCCAGCCCGGCTTGGGTACGCCGCTGGCGATCGCCTCAGCCGCCTTGGCGTCGTCGCCGTGGAGACCGAAGATGCCGAAGCCCTGGGTGAAGATGCCGGCGCCGATGAGCAGCACCGCGGCGACCCCGCCGCCGACGATGGTGTAGAGCTTCTTCTTGTCGCCGCCGTCGCCCTGGCCGGCGTTGGAGTGATGCGAGGGCAGCCACTCGGGCTGGCCGCCGCCGGCACCGGTGCCGCCGGTCGAGGACGCAGCGGCAGCGGCCGCTGCCTGGGGCAGGCCCTTGCCGCTGTGCACGACCGTCGAGTCGGTCTCGTTGGCGAGCGGGGCGGGAAGCGGTGTGCCTTCGCCCGGGCGCTTGACGATCGTCGGCTGGGCCTCGGCCTCGGGGACGGGGGTGCCGCCGCCGGAGGTCCCGCTCGCGGTCGTGTCATAGCTGGCACCGGGACGTGAGCCGAGATCGGCGGCGGCCGCTCCGGCGGCACCGCCGACGACACCGCCGCCGAGACCGGACTCCTCGAGCCGGTCGGCGGCCTTGTCGAGGGCCTTGGCGAGTTCGGCCGCGGTGCGGAAGCGGTTCTCCGGCTTCTTCGCCAGCGCCCGCTGGATGATCGGGTTGATCAGGTCGGCGCCGGGCGTCGAGGCGGGCAGCCGCGGCACCGGGCTGTTGATGTGGGCGCTCATCAGCTCGAAGTCGGTGCCCGTGTAGGGGGCCTTGCCGGTCAGGCAGGCCCACAGCAGACAGCCGGCGGCGTAGATGTCGCCGGCCGCGGTCGCCTGCTCGCCCATGTGGCGCTCCGGCGACATGTAGGGCAGCGAGCCCACCACCGAGCCCGCTCGGGTCACGTTGGAGTCGCCCTCGGTCGCGATGCCGAAGTCGGTGAGGTAGGGGACGAGCTCGCCCTCCTGGCGCTCCCACAGGAGCACGTTGGACGGCTTCACGTCGCGGTGGACCACGCCGGCGCGGTGCGCGTCGAAGAGCGCGTCGCTGACGTCACCGACCAGGCGCAGCGCCTGGACGGTCTCCAGCGCCCCCTTGGACTTCAGCCAGCCGTGCAGGTCGCCATCGGGGACGTACTCGGTGACGAGGTAGACGGTGCCCTCGACCTCGCCGTACTCGATGATCTGCACGATGTTGCGCGAGCGCAGCTTGGCCAGGATGTTGGCTTCCCGCTCGAAGCGGGTGATGAAGTCCTTGTCGACGGTGAGCGAGGGCAGCACCAGCTTGAGCGCCACCTTGCGTCGCAGTGCGGGGTCCTTCGCCTGGTAGACGACGCCCATGCCACCTTGACCCAGGACCCGCTCGATCACGTAGCGACCGAACTGTTCGCCTTCCTGGGGGAACGCAACCATCTTTAGAACCTCGCCCTGATTTTTTTACCCGATTCCAGACCTCTGCCGAAACCCTAGCGTCCCCTTAACGATCGTCGTGCGGCAACGCCACGGGCGAGACCAATTGTTAAGACACCAGTTGGATCGGACTAGTTCGGGAGGACTGCCTTGAGGCCGTCGACCTCGGCGGTGAACCGGTCCTTCCAGCCCTTGGGTGCGGTCCAGTTGGTCCAGGTGCCGCTCGGCTTGGTGACGAAGGCCCTGTCCGAGCACGATCCGGAGGCCGACCGGCAGTCTCCGCCGTTGAGCTTCAGCTTGATCGTGACGCTGGAGAGGAGCTCGTAGCCCTCGTAGTGGAGCGTCCAGGAGCTGCACGGGGCGTACTTCGGCTGGGCGCACTTCTTGTCCTTCGTCCACCACAGCCGACGGTCCTTCGCCTTGCCGCAGGCCTCGTCCTCGCTGGTCTTGGTGGTGCCCCAGGGGTAGCTGATCGAGGCCTGGAACGTCGCGCAGCCCTCCTGGCCACCTTCGCGTACGGGGATGTTGACCTTCCCGCCGGTCACGGGCGCCCATTCCGAGGAGTCGGCGGACTTCGCCTGCACGACCACCTCGCTGCCTTCGACGGTCGGCGACGTGACCGCGAAGTCGACGCCGAGCACGGCGGGGGTGGCCTTCGCGGTCGGCGCGGTGAGCTCGTCGCTGACGTAGCACTCATCGAGCGCGGCGACCGCCTTCTCGGCCTGCTTCGTGACGCCGGCGTCCTCTACCTCCATGACCCGGGTGGTGATCAGGCCGGCCATCGCGGTTTCGTCGACGTCGCCCAGGCAGGAGGTGTCGGTCAGTGCCCACTCCTTGCCGATCGCCTTGCTCCAGTCACCCGAGCAGGAGAGCAGACCCTCGGCGTACGTCGTCGCCTGCGGCCCCCGCCACGCGCCGGTGTAGGTCACCGACTCGCCGGAGATCTGGATCAGCCCGGCCTTGCGCAGGGCTTCGCTGCGCTCGTCCTTGACCAGCTGCTCGGCGGCACACTTGGCGTCCCCGGCCGAGGCCCAGGCCGGCTTCGGCGCGTCCGCGGCGATCGCGGTCACCGCCTTCTTGTCCTCGGCGCTCAGCGGGCCGAACCCGAGACGCCCGCTGAAGAACGCCCACGCCCCGGTGCCGAGCAGCGCGACGAGCACCACCGCGCCGGCGGCGCCCAGCCCGATCAGCAGTCCCTTGTTGCTCTTCTTGGGCTGTTGGTGGTGCGGCGGCAGCCCATAACCCGTGGCGTACGCGACCGGCGGCTGTCCCGGAGGCGGCCCGTAGCCGCTGGGCGGTGCGGCCGGCATCGCCATGGTGGGTGGCGGCGGGGGCGGTGCCATCGGCGGCTGAGCAGGCGGGGGCGACGAGGGAGGAGGCGACGACGGGGGCGGGGGCGGCGGCGGAGGCGGAGGAGTGGGCCTCGCGCTGGGGATCCGGGTCGCGTCCGGGTCGATGGGGTTCGCCGGCTCAGGCGCCGGAGGCGGCGTGGGCCGCGGCGTACCCGGTCGCGTCTTGTCCTGGTCGTCTGGCTCCATGTCGAACGCCCCGCATGTCAGTGAAGTGGAGCGACCGGGCCGAGCGACCCGAGTCGTAGGGCACATCGTAAAGACACTTCGCCGAATCCGCAGCCGGGGCCTCAGTACTGGTCTGGATACCGGCCGAGATCGCGCGGCCGGCGCTGCTGTGGTGGCTGACCCCGGAGGTCCCGGGACGGTCGCGGGCCGCGCATCGGCGGGGGCTGGCGGAGCTGGTGCTCGAGCAGTTGATGGGGCTGCGCCGGCATCGGCCTCCGAACGACCGCCGGCTGTGGGGGACGAACCTTCGCGCGTCCGTGGGCGAGCCTGCTCGGCCACCAGATGACGTCGCCCAGGTCGAGGTTGATGGCGGTGACCAGGATGGAACGGACGACGAGGGTGTCGAGGAGTACGCCGAGGGCGATCGCCAGGCCGATCTCAATGAAGCTCACGTGCGGCAGCGTGGTGAGCACCGCGAACGTCGCGGCCAGGACGATGCCGGCGCTGGTGATGACGCCGCCGGTCGCCGAGAGTGCGACCAGGGAGGCCCGCCGGGTGTCGCCGTGCTCGACGACCTCCTCACGGACCCGGTGCATCAGGAAGATGTTGTAGTCGATGCCGAGCGCGACCAGGAACACGAAGACGAACAGCGGGAACTCGCGGCCCTGCCCGGCGAATCCCATCGCGTCGAAGATGATCGCCGAGAGGCCGAGTGCGGCGCCGAAGCTGAGTACGACCGTGGCCATCAGCAGCACCGGGGAGAGGACCGAGCGGAGCAGGATCATCAAGATGATCAGCACCAGCCCGAGCACCAGCGGCATCACGACCTTGGTGTCCCGGTCGGTCGCCGCGGCCATGTCGAGCTGGATCGCGGCGGTGCCGGTGGCCAGCGCGTCGGCGCCGTCGACGGAGTGGACGACGCTGCGTACGTCCTCGACGGTGTCGAACGACGCCTTCGACATCGGGTCGGTGGACAGCGGGACCGCGGTCAGCGCGACCTCGTGGGTGCCGTCGGTGACCGGGGTGACGCCCTCGTAGCCGGCCTTCGTGAGCGCCCCGACGACCTCCTTCTCGGTGCCCGGGGCCGAGACGACCTGGATCGGGTTGGAGGGGTCGCCGAGGTCGTGCTCCTCGAGGACCCGGTCGCCGATCAGCGAGGGGAAGTCCTTGGTATAGGTCTCCGAGCTGTCCAGGGTGGTGATGTTGAGCATCGAGAGCCCGCCGCAGCAGGCCAGCAGGACCGCGGCGGTGCCGATCCAGACCGCCCGGGGCCGCTTCCGGATCCAGCCGCCGAGCCGCGCCCAGATACCGCCGGTCTTCTCGCCGCTGGTGCCGTACGCCGGTTTGACCGGCCAGAACACCCAGCGACCGGTGATCACCAGCAGAGCCGGGAGCAGGGTCAGCATCACGACCAGCCCGGCGACGATGCCGATCGCGCAGACCGGGCCGAGGCTGGCCGTCGACCCCATGGTGGCGACCATCAGGCCGAGCATGCCGACGGTGACGGTGCCGGCCGAGGCGATGATCGCGGGAGCGGACCCACGCAGTGCCGCCGCCATGGCCTTGTGCCTGTCCTCGTGGCGTCCCAGCTCCTCGCGATATCGGGCGATGAGCAGCAGCGCGTAGTCGGTGCCGGCGCCGAAGACGAGCACGTCGAGGATCGCTCGGTTCATCTGGTTGAGGGTCAGGCCGGCGTACTTCGCACAGAGATAGACCACGCCCATCGAGACGACCAGCGCGACCAGCACCGAGACGAGCGGGAGGAACCACAGCACCGGGCTGCGGTAGGTGATCAGCAGGATCACGATGACGACGCCCGCCGCGGCGTAGAGCAGCGCGCCGCCGATGCCGGCGCCGGCCTCCATCTGGTCGGCGGTGGAACCGCCCGCGCCGCCGATGTAGACGTCGACGCCGTCGATCTTCGTCATCTCGACCAGGTCGTCGCGCAGGTCGAGCAGCGCGGTCGGGTCCTCGTCGGCGTAGTTGACCACGAGCGAGACCGTGGCGACCTCGCCGTCGGCGGAGACCAGTCCGTGCTTCTGGCCCTTCTTCTCCCCGGTCGGGTACGCGATCGCCGGCATCACGGGCTGATCGGGCTTGCTCTCCTGGGTGACCACGCCGTCGAGCGAGGCGATCTCGGGGATCTGCAGGGTGATCGCGGTGTAGTCGGACTTCGTCAGGCCACCGTCACGGTGGTAGACGATCGTCGTGGTCAGGTCGTCGGGGTCCTGGACCTTGGCGAGCTCGTCGATCGCCCGCGTCGACTCCGCGTTGGCCGGGAGCCAGTCGGAGTTGTCATGGGACTCGACATCGCCCAGCTTGCCGGTCAACGGCCCCATCAGTACCAGCATCACCAGCCAGAAGCCGAGCACGACCCACTTGGTCACGGGTCCCGTGATGGCGCTGACGATCCGCTCAGACATATGTCAATGCAACCAATGCCCGCGGGGGCACGGTCACAGGGGGACGGCTGGGCCGGCCGTGGGTGTAAGCGAGTTCACAGCCGGCCGAGGAAATCAGGCCAGCCACTCCTTGACCTGGGCGATCGAGGCGAGGCCGTCGGTGCCGAAGGCGGGGGTCACCTGGAGGCTGGTCACGCCGGCCTCCTTGAACGCCGCGATCCGCTCCTTCACGAACGACTCCGGTCCGACCAGGTTGCCGGCCTCGAGCCAGGCCTCGGGGACCTCGGCCTCGGCGTCGCGCTTGTGCCCGTCGAGGTAGAGGTCCTGGATCTTCTTGGCCGCGTCGCCGAAGCCGTACTTCACGGCCATGTCGTTGTAGAAGTTCTTGCCGCGGGCGCCCATACCGCCGACGTACAGCGCCAGCAGGCCGCGCATCGTGTCGCGGTGGCGCTTGGCCTCGTCGGGGTCGTCGGTGATCGCGAGCAGACCACCGGCGGAGATCTCCAGGGGCTTCAGGTCGGGGGAGCGCTTGGCCAGGCCCTTGTCGATCGCCTCGCCCCAGACGTCGCGGGCCTTGTCGGGCAGGAACTGGAAGGGGAGCCAGCCGTCGGCGACCTCGGCGGTCATCGCGACGTTGTTGTCGCCGAGCGCGGCCACCCACAGCGGGGTGTCGGCGCGCTCGGGCCGGTTGAGCAGCTTGAGCGGCTTGCCGAGGCCGGTGCCCTGGTCGGCCGGGAGCGGGATCTTGTAGAGCCCGTCGCTCTGCAGACGCTCGCCACGCAGCCCGGCGCGCAGCAGCGCGATGATCTCGCGGGTGCGCGTCAGCGGCTTGTCGTACGCCACCCCGTGGAAGCCCTCGATGACCTGAGGCCCGCTCGCGCCCAGGCCGAGGATGGCCCGGCCGCCGGAGACGTTGTCGAGACCGGCCGCGGTCTGGAGCAGCGCTCCCGGCGTACGGCTGTAGATGTTGAGGATGCCCGCGCCGAGCTCGACGGTCTCGGTCTTCGCGGCCAGGTAGCCGAGCAGGGAGACCGCGTCGAAGCCGTACGGCTCCGCGACCCAGAGCTGGTCGAGTCCGGCCTTCTCCAGGCCGACGACCTGGTCCGCGGTGTCGCGGGGGTTCCCGAAGTACGTCAAGGGCATCGCAAGCTTCATGCCGAGGAGGCTACCGTGACCGTGTGACGGAGATCAGGTTCGGATACAAGGCGTCCAACGAGCAGTTCGCACCCACGGAGCTGTTGAACTACGGCGTGATGGCGGAGGAGCAGGGTTTCGACTCTGTCTTCATCTCCGACCATCTCCAGCCCTGGCGGCACGACGGCGGACACGCGCCGTTCGCGATGACCTGGCTGGGCGCTCTCGGCGCGCGCACGGAGCGGATCGTGATGGGCACCTCGGTGCTCACCCCGACGTTCCGCTACCACCCGGCGATCGTGGCGCAGTCCTTCGCGACCCTGGGGTCGCTCTTCCCCGACCGCGTGGTGCTCGGGATGGGCACCGGTGAGGCGATGAACGAGGCCCCGCTGGGCATCGAGTGGCCCGAGGGCAAGGTGCGCTTCGCACGGTTCCGCGAGGCGGTGCGGGTGATCAAGAAGCTCTGGTCCGAGGACCGGGTCACCTTCGAGGGCGACTACTACCAGCTCGACCGGGCGACCATCTACGACAAGCCGTCCACGCCGGTCCCGATCTACCTGGCCGGCAGCGGCCCGGCCGCGACCAAGTACGCCGGCCGTGCCGGTGACGGCTACATCACCACCTCGGGCAAGGGTGCCGAGCTCTACACCGACACGCTGCTCCCGGCCGTACGGGCCGGCATCGAGCTCTCCGAGCGCAAGCCGGCCGACGTGGACATGATGATCGAGGTCAAGGTCTCCTTCGACCACGACCTGGAGCAGGCGATGGAGGCCACCCGGTTCTGGGGCGCTCTCGGTCTCACCCCCGAGCAGAAGCACTCCGTCGAGGACCCGGTGGAGATGCAGCGTCTCGCCGACGCGCTCCCGACCGAGGCCACCGCCCGCCGTTTCATCGTCTCGACCGATCCCGACGAGCACGTCGCCCGGATCAAGGAGTACCTCGACATGGGCTTCACCCACCTCGTCTTCCACGCCCCGGGCCCGGACCAGGCGAAGTTCCTCAAGCTCTACGGCTCCGAGATCCTGCCGAAGCTCCGCGGCCTCGTCTGATGCTGTGGTCAGCGTCGAGCGAAGTACCAGTTCGACGCTGACCACACAACGGTCAGGAACACGTAGTAGAGCACGATCGGCATGGTCAGGCCGCTGTTGTAGAACTCCGTGTAGTCGACGATCGCGTACACGGAGAGGAAGAGGAACGGTGCCGACAGCGAGACTCCGCCGACCACGGCGAGGCTCCGGACGGCGATGGAGCGGTCGCGTTCGTCCTTGAACTCCAGGGCGCTCACCCTCTCGAAGTCGCCCGTTGCGCCGACGCGCGCGGCGAGCGCGACGATGATGCAGACGACGAGCCCGAGCGACATCACCACGACGACCGGCCACACCTGCCGAATCGCAGCGGCCAGCATCAGGACGACGATCACCGCGCAAGAGCCGAGGTTCCACTTGGACATCGGCACCCGGCGTACGCGCATCTCGCTACGGGACATGGAACATCTCCTCCACATTGGTGTCGAAATAGCGAGCCAGGTGGACGGCGAGGGTGAGCGAGGGGTCATAACGCCCGGCTTCGATGGAGTTGATCGTCTGTCGGGAGACGTTGACCGCCTCGGCCAACGCCTGCTGAGTCAGGCCCGCCGCCGTACGGAGGTCCTTCACCCTGCTCTCCATGCTGCTCGTCTCCTGCTCGATTCAAGGAATGACAAGCGTGCTTGACATCCGGAGTCGTGTCAAGCGTACTTTCCATCGCCGTGGTCGCGGTGAGCTGAGAAATGAGCAGGGCCCCGGCCGGGAGCCCCACTTCACTCGCAGCGGCCGGGGCCCTGGGAGGACCGCCCCACATACGTGGTACGCCGCGTGAATCGGTTGTGTTGCACGAGTTTGTGACCGGTTGCGAAATTCATCTCGGAGAACGCGGGCAGGGCTTACGCTCGCCAGGCATGGAGCCGTTCGTGGATGCCGCCGAGAAGCACCGGCGCGAGCTGAGGGTGCACTGCTATCGGATGGTGGCGAGCTTCGACGAGGCCGAGGACCTGGTGCAGGAGACCCTGGTCAAGGCGTGGGAGCGGCGCGACCAGCTGACCGACCCCGAGGCGATGCGGGCGTGGCTCTACCGGATCGCGACCAACACCTGCCTCGACTTCCTGCGTCGCAACGAGCGGCGGCCCAGGACGTACGCCCCGCTGCCGGGGTTCGACCACGGCACCGGCGAGCCCCCGGAGTTGCTCGAGTGGCTCCAGCCGTTCCCCGACTCCCTGCTGGAGCCGGAGCGTCCTGAGGACGAGGCGGTCGCCCGGGAGACGATCGAGCTGGTCTTCCTCACCGCGATCCAGCACCTGACCCCGCAGCAGCGGGCGGTGTTCGTCTTCCGGGAGGTGCTCGGCTGGTCGGCCGCTGAGACCGCGGACGCGCTCGACGTCACCGTCGCCACGGTGAACTCGCTGCTGCAACGGGCCAAGCCCGCGCTGCGCCGGCATCTGCCCGAGGACCGGTCGACCTGGCGCACCGAGGGGCCGACCGAGGAGGAGCGCAAGGTCATCGACGCCTACATCGCCGCGGGGGCGAGCAACTGGCGCGAGGGCATCGCCGATCTGCTGACCAGCGACGCCGTGCTGACCATGCCGCCGAACCCGTTCTGGTTCTCGACCCGCCAGGCGCTGCTGGACTTCGTGCTGCCCAACCTGGACCCGTCCTCGCCGACCTACCTCGGCGAATGGCGGTTCGTCCCGGCGAGCGCCAACCGGATGCCCGCGGTCGCGGGCTACGTACGCCGGCCCGGGACCACGATCTACCGCCCGCAGACGCTCGACGTGCTCCGGGTCGTCGACGGCCGGCTGGCCCAGATCACCACCTTCGAGCCGCATCTCTTCCCGGCCTTCGGGCTCCCGCAGGCGTTGACCTGAGAAAAGTTTCGCGTGACCCGATGAGTTGCCGGCGCTGCGTACGTCCTAACCGGCAGATCGCGCACGACGGGTGCGCGAGAGGAGCTCAGGAGACACCATGAACGCACAGCTTCAGGACCGCACCGCCATCGTCTGGGGTGGCGCGGGCGACATCGGCTCGACGACCGCGAAGGCCTTCGCCGAGGCGGGTGCCAAGGTCTATCTCGCCGGCCGCACCGAGGCCACCCTCGCGGCCAGGGCAGCGGAGGTCGGGGCGGCCGGCTACGGGGTGGTCGACATCCTCGACGAGGACGCCGTGGTCGCCTTCGTGGAACGGGTCGTCGCCGAGACCGGCGCGCTCGACATCTCGTTCAACGTCGCCGACCGCGGCGACATCCAGGGGCAGGCGCTGCTGGAGATCTCGGCCGCCGACTACACCCGGCCGGTCGTACGCGGCATCACCGGCTCCTTCCACACCGCCCGCGCGGCGGCCCGGCAGATGGTGGCCCAGGGCCGCGGTGTCGTGCTCGCACTCGACTCCGGCTCCGCACGCGGCTCGGCGCCCGGCATGGGCGGGACCAGCGCCGCCGACGGGGCCCTCGACGCGCTCGTCCGTGATCTGGCCGCGGAGGTCGGTCCTTCGGGCGTACGTGTCGTGGGGATCTGGACCGCCGGGATCACCGAGACCTTCACCGCGGAGAAGTTCGAGCGGGTCCTCGGGACGCGGCTCCCGGAGGAGGCCCTCGACGGGATCCGGGCGAACCTCGACGGCATGCGGATGACCAAGCGGTCGCCGCGGCTGCAGGAGGTCGCCGACACCGCGACCTTCCTCGCCTCCGACAGCGCCGGGGCGATCACCGGAACCTGGCTCAACGTGACCAGCGGCATGCACCCGAGCTGAGCCGGGTTAAGGTTCCCGGCATGTCCTGGACCAGGGGTGAGCCGCTCACCGACGTACATCGGGAGCGGCTCATCGCCGCCGGGCTCGCACCGGAGGTGCTTGCCGGGCTCGAGCTGAGCGAGATCACCGGATCGTTGCCGGATTGGTGGCACGAGGGCGGCAACGCGCTCTACCTGCGTGACGGGTTCCCGCTCGACCAGCGGCTGATCGAGCTGCTCGGGTTCTACCCGTTCTCCGACGCGCTGATCGTGGTCGCGACCGACATCACCTCGATGCAGGCGCTGCTGGTCGGCGGCGACTCGCCGACGATCTTCATCGGCCCGAACACGAGCATGGTGTGGGGCGAGATCTACTGTGGCGGCGGCTCCGCGGTGATCCTCTCCGGTGGCCTGGTCGCGACCTCGCGCGCGCAGATCGATGCCCGCAACGGCGGTTCGATCGTGGCTGCCCCCGACCAGCTCTGGGCGGCCAACGTCTACATCGCCACCGACGACATGCACCGGCTCGAGGACGGTGAGACGGGGCAGCGGATCAATCCGTACGGCGCCAACATCCGCTTCGGCGAGCACGTCTGGCTCGGCCGTGACGTGATCGTCACCGGTCACGCCGAGATCGGTGACGGAGCCGTCGTCGGCATGCGCGCCATGGTCCGCAACCAGAAGGTAGAGCCGCGTACGGCCGTGGCCGGCGTCCCCGCGCGGCTGATCCGCGAGAACATCGTCTGGTCCGGCGAGGACACTCCCTGAAGGTGCCGTACTGGCTGCGGTTGATCAAAAGATGGCCCGCCGCTCGTAACGTCCCATTCACATTGCGCCCGCCGCCGCGTCGCTGCCGGCACGCACGCTTGGCGCCATGGCATCGGCCTCCCGCCCCCTTGTGATCGGCCATCGCGGAGCGCCCGGCTATCTGCCGGAGCACTCCCTGGAGTCCTACCGCCTGGCGCTGCGCCAGGGCGTGGACGCGCTCGAGACCGACGTGGTGATGACTCGTGACGGGGTGATGGTTCTCCGGCACGAGAACGAGCTCTCCCGCACCACGGACGTCGCCTCCCGCCTGGAGTTCGCCGATCGGCGTACGACCAAGGTGATCAGCGGCAAGAAGTGGACCGGCTGGTTCACCGAGGACTTCACCTTCTCCGAGCTGCTCACCCTCGGGGCGCCGACGACGAGCCAGCCGATCATCACCCTCGACACCCTGCTGCTGCTCGTCGCCGACGAGTCCCAGCGCCGCGGGCGGCGGGTCGGACTGCACGTGGAGGTCAAGCACCCGACGTACTTCGCCTCCATCGGCCTGCCTGTCACCGAGACCCTCCTGCAGACTCTCGCCGACCACGGCGTCGAGGCCTGGAACAGCCTCCCAGGGCTGCCCACCCAGCGGCTGTGGCTGCAGAGCTTCGACGAGGCCTGGGTGCGGGAGATGAGCACCCGCACCGAGCTTCCGCTGGTACAGCTGGTCGACAAGAAGTGGGGTGCGGTCGACTGCGCCGAGATCGCGACGTACGCCCAGGCCATCGGCCCCAAGAAGTCGATGGTCCGCAAGAAGGGGCAACCGCCCACCGGGTTGGCCGACGAGGCCCACCGACACGGCCTGCTGGTCTTCGTCTGGACCCTGAAAGCAGGACGTGACCAGGCGAATCGCCTCTTCGAGGCCGGAGTCGACGGGGTGTTCGCCGACTACCCGAACCGTCCGATCGCGGCCTTGGCCGACATCACACAGGTACAGACCGCCTGAGGCTGGCGCCCGCACGTAGGGTGTGGGGTATGCCGCCCCTCAATGCGGACCGTGCGGTCCTGATCGCAGCTCGGGAGGTCCTGCTCAGGGATCCCCGCGCGACCATGGCAGCCGTCGCCGAGGAGGCCGGGATGGGAGTGGCCGGGCTCTATCGCCGCTACGCCAACAAGCAGGCTCTGCTGCGGGCCGTCGCCGCCGACAGCTACCGCCGCTACATCGCCTTCGCGGAGGCGGCGCTGAGCGACACCGACGACCCGTGGCACGCGTTCACGGGTTTCCTGCGCCAGGTGCTCGACGACGGACTCCCGCGGATCACCCTCGCCCTGCGTGACGAGGTCAGCTTCGACCAGGGCCTCCGTGACCTGGACAAGCTCGCCGTACACACCACCAACCGCCTCCTGCGTGGCGCCCGCGGCAGCGGCATCCTCCGCCCCGACGTCACCCGCGCCGACATCACCGTGCTCCTCGAGCAGATCAGTCGTATCGACGTAGGAGATGACGTACGCAGCGCCGCCCTGCGCCGCCGCTACCTCGCCCTGGTCTGCGACGGTCTTCGTGCCGAGGCTGCCAGTCGCCGGCTTCCGGGGCCGCCTCCGCACGAGGCCGAGCTCATCGGGCGATGGGAGACGGGTATTTCGAGCGTGTCCTAGGTACGCCTCGGGGCGTGCTTCTTGGGTCGCTGGCCGCCGACCCGTTACGGATGGTGTTCTCGCCGAACCCCGGAGTAAAGGACGGCCTTCGGCCGCCGGCTTCGCCGGTCGCCTTCGGCGATCCTTGACACCGGGCTTCGTCGAGAATTTTGGCTGGCTATCGGGTCGGCGGCGGGGTTTGGCGCGGATTCCCTGGGTCGGGTACGGGCTTGGGAGTTCGGGTCGCTGGCTCCTTGATGGAGCGGCTGGGTCGCGGGGCTTTTACAAGACGATGACACCTTGTGAAGGATTCACAAGCGCCTGGCTCGGAGCGGGTGGCGCTTTGGTTGCCTCGGCGGCGGGGACGGCGCCAACGGCGAGGCTGCGGGCACCGTGCCCTGGCGAGATGTTGATTTCCCATGTTCCAGAATGTGCGGAACCAACCGTGGCGTGCGCAGCATCGGCATCCGCAGGGGCCGTCGTCCCAGCGATCTGGTCGGGTCAGCGGGTCGGGTCAGCGGGTCGGGTCAGCGGGTCGGGTCAGCGGGTCGGGTCAGCGGGTCGGGTCAGCGGGTCGGGTCTGCGGGTCGGGTCTGCGGGTCGGGTCTGCGGGTCGGGTCTGCGGGTCGGGTCTGCGGGTCGGGTCTGCGGGTCGGTGGTCGGCGCGGTCGGTGGTCGGCGCGGTCGGTGGTCGGCGCGGTCGGTGGTCGGCGCGGTCGGTGGTCGGCGCGGTCGGTGGTCGGCGCGGTCGGTGGTCGGCGCGGTCGGTGGTCGGCATGGTCAGCGGTCGGCATGGTCAGTGTCCAGTCGGCTCACCCTCCAGCACGGGTGCGGTCCGGTGATCGGCAGCGGACCGGCGATCCGCACCGGGTTCGAGGGCTGGCCGTGGTTCGACGACGTCAACCCCAACGGGTCGCGTTAACGAGCGCGCACTGATCGTCTCGGCAGCCATGGACGTGTAGCGGCGAAGAACGTGGATGGTGGGCGGTCTGGTTTCGGGCGTGACCGGTTCAGGTCCGTCGGGTGAACCGGATTCGTCCGTCCGGGAGGCGTTCATAGGTGGAGCCGGCGTGGATGCGGCGGTGGTCGCTGGGGCACAACAGGACCATGTTGGCCAGGTCTGTTTTGCCGCCTTCGGACCACGGTTTCAAATGATGAGCTTCGGTCCAGGCGGCGGGGGCGTCGCAGTCTTCTGCTTGGCAGCCTTGATCACGGAGCCGCAAGGCTCGGTGTTGGATCGGATGCGCCAGGCGGGCGGTGCGCCCCAGGTCGAGGACCTCGGAGTCGGTGCCCAGCACGACCGGGACGAGATCTGCGTTGCAGGCCATGCGGCGGGCTTCGGCGGCGGTGATCTGGTCGCCGTCGAACCCGAGGGCTGCGGTGCCGAGGTCCTTGTGGAGGTCCTCCACGTTCATGGTGATGAACATCGTGGTGGCGTGCCCGCCGTGTCTGGGCAGCAGGTCGACGTCGTAGGTCTCGACCACGCGGGCGAAGGCCTGGCCCAGCAACCGGTCATACGGAGCTTTGCGGCCCTTGTCCTCCGCGGACCACTTCCGGGGCTGGGCCAACGAGTCCAGGATGGTGCGCAACCGGATCCCGATCGCGCGGGAGACACGGGCGTGGAGGTCGATGGTGCCGTCGCCGTTGTCGCGGGAGGAGAAGAACGTGCGGCGTTGGGCGTGCTCTTCCTCGCGTTGTAGCGCTTTGGCCTCTGCCTGCTCGAATCGTTCGGGGTCGATCTCGGCGAGGATCCGTTTCCCGACGATCCGCAGTTCGTTGGCGGTCAGGCGGGTGGCGTGGTCGACCAGCAGCTTCTCAGCCAGGACCAGGTGCTCAGCACTCGCAGCGGGGTCGGCCTCGATGGCGTCCAACGCTTTGGTGATCACGCGGGCCTTGTCCTGGGACACCACACCCTCGGCCAGGCCGGCGGCGACGAGGTCGTACTTGGCCACGCCTGCGGCGAGCTTGATCTGGGAGCGGGCTACGGCCTTGTCGACCAGGAGGTCGGTCCGCATCCATCCGGAGGCATCCTTGGCGCCGGTCTCCTCGGCGATGTCGCCGGCGGTGGCCAGGACCCGCAGCTTCACTGCGGCCTGTTGGGCGTGGATCTTCTCCAGCCGTTCCAGCAGGTCCTTCTTCTGGCCGGTACGCCAATAGGCCGGGTCACTCGTGAGTAGGTCGTGGAGGGAGGATTCGATGGCGGTCAGGGCGGCGTCGATCGGGTCGCCGGGCTGGCTGCCCCAGTGGTCGAGATCGTGCTCGAGACTCATCGTGATCCTCCCTTCAGAGGTGTGTCGTGATGGGTCTGATTCTACGCCCGGAACGGATACCTAGCCACCTATAGGTGCAGGTCAGGAGGCATTTTCGCGGTGAGCGAACGACATCGTCCCTGTGGATGGTAAGTGGCCCGAAGGGCCACCCCTCCACCCCCACAAGCCCCACCTGCCGCAAGACGTTTCCGCTGCGCCACACCCGGGCCGCCGCCCCGATAGCCAGCCAAATCTTTTCTCGATCTGGTCCGGAGTCCAGGACCGCCGAAGGCGGCCGGCGAAGCCGGCGCCCGAAGGGCGTCCTTGACGCCGGCCCAGATCGAGAACACCCTCCAGGAAAGGGTCGGCGGCCCACGGTCCCAAGAAGAAACAGTCCCCGACAAACGCCAGAACGAACTCAACAAGGTCGAAACACCCCGACCAGACCCCCGAAACTGACCGTGTTGGTCTCGACACGCTCGCTGGCGCTCGCGGCTCGACCAGCGAGGGGGCGCGGCTCGACCAGCGCGAGAGACAGGTCTCGATCAGCGGAGCGGGCTGGACTAAGCAGCCGCCCGACGCCTCCGCGAGACCACGATCGAGAAGATGACAGCGCTGATCAGCACCAGCAGACCGCCGCCCGCGAAGGCGTACGCAGGGAGGTTCTGCTCCAGCCACGGCTCCGAGGTCGCGGCGGCGACGGGGCTCGCCACCCCGAAGGAGACCTCCGGCTGCGCACCGGAGGCGGCGCCGCTGAGGCGGAGGGTGTGGGTGCCGGCGACGGTGTCCGCGGGCAGCTGCAGCACGCCGGCGACCTCGCCGCCGGCGCCCGCCTGCAGCGGTCCGACCGCGGCGACGCCGTCGTCGAAGGTCGCGGTGACCTGCTCGCCGGGGGTGAAGCCGGCACCGGTGAAGGAGAGGACCCTTCCGACGACCGCGGTGCTGCGGTCGACCTCGGCCTTCGGCTTCCCGGTCGCGAACGGCGCGGCCGGCGCGGCCGAAGGGGCCGGAGCCGCCGAGGCTCTCGGCGAGGTCGGTGCGGTCGGGGTCGCGGAGGCCTGCGGCGTGGCCGGAGCCGCGCCGCTGCTCCGGAACGACACCGGGGTGAAGGTCTCGTTGTTGGCGTTGGTGACCCCGTGGGCCCCGACGGTGATCACTCCGCAGGTGACCTTCAGACAGTCGATGGTGGTCGCCCGGCCAGCTCGGTCGACGGCCTGGAAGCTTGCGCCGGGGATGACGAGCGAGGTCGACCAGCTGCCGTCGGCGCTCATCCTCCCGCCGTTGGCGGCCGAGCCGGTGTCGGAACCGGGGAAGGCGACGTACCGCTGGTAGCCGGCGTTGTCCTTCGCCTCGCTGTCGGGCACGTAGAAGTAGTCGCGGCCGGTCTGGCCGCCGCGGGAGGGCTGCCAGGTGCCCTTGACGGTCCCGAAGAAGACGTAGACGCCGCCGTGACCGTTCTTGATCGACTGGAAGCCGTTGCCCGAGACGGTGACCGTGGTCGCCCGAGCGCTGTCGGCCACCGCCTGCCCCGAGGTGCCGGCGATGGTGACGCGGGCCGCGGCCGAGGCGGGGGAGACCGGCAGGGCGAGGAGAGCGAGGGTGGCAGCAGCCGCTGCGGGGGCGGCGAGGAGGCGGGAGGTCATGGGATGTCCTGATCAGGAGTTACGGATGGATACGGCTGGGGACGACCAGCAACCGGCCGTCGTGCTCGATGACGTCGACCGGATGCTCGTAGACCGTCCCGATCAGGTCTGCGTCCAAGACCTCACGAGGTGGTCCGTCGGCGATGACCTCGCCGGCGGCGAGGACGACGATGCGATCCGCGTACGCCGCTGCCACGGACAGGTCGTGCAGCACCGCGACCACGGCCGAGCCCTCGGTGGCGAGCCGGCGGGCCTCGGCCAGCACCTGGTCCTGGTGCCGCAGGTCGAGGGCCGCGGTGGGCTCGTCGAGCAGGACCAGCGGCGTGGCCTGGGCGAGCACCCGCGCGAACGACGTACGTCCCTTCTCACCGCCCGACAGTGTCGGGAACGTCCGCGAGGCGAGCGGCTCGATGTCGGTGCGAGCCATCGCCGAGGCGACGACCTCGTCATCGGCCGCCTCCGAGGCGGTGCGCGCCCACGGCGCCCGGCCCATGCGTACGACCTCGGCGGCCCGGAAACCGAAGGCGAGCCGGTGCTCCTGGGGGAGCACGGCGCGGCGGCGGGCCAGGGGGAGCTGCTTCCAGGCGCTCAACGGGGTCCCGTCGAGCGTGACGGTCCCGGCGGAGGGGGCCAGGTCGCCGGCCATCACGGAGAGCAGGGTGGTCTTGCCGGCGCCGTTCGGGCCGACGAGCGCGACCACCTCACCGGGGGAGACCGAGGTCGTGACGCGGTGCAGGATCGGGTGGCCGGCGAGGCCGACGGACACCTCGGAGAGCGACAGCATCAGGCCCAGCCTCCTGCCGAGCGGCGGCTGCGGCGCAGCAGCCAGAAGAAGAACGGTCCGCCGACCAGCGAGGTGAGCATGCCGATCGGCAGCTCGGCGTAGGGGACGGCCGTGCGGGCGAAGAGGTCGGCCAGCGAGAGCAGCAGCGCACCGCCGAGCGCGGAGGCCGGCACCAGCACCCGGTGGCCGGGCCCGACGACCATCCTGACCAGGTGCGGCACGACCAGCCCGACGAAGGCGATGATCCCGGCGAAGGAGACCGCGGCCGCGGTCAGCATGGCGACGAGCACGATCGAGAACATCCGCAGCCGTTCGACGTTGACGCCGACGTGCCGGGCGGCCCGGTCGCCGAGCGCCAGCAGATCAAGCCGACGGGCCACGAGAAGAGCACCGAGCACCCCGAGACCGACGAACGGCGCGACGACGGCGACGTAGATCCAGCGGGTGCCGTTGAGCGAGCCGAGCTGCCAGAAGACGATCTCCTCGCGGGCCTGGGTGTCGCCGAGGAAGAGCATCAGTGCGAGCCCGGCGCCGGCGAGGGCGTTGACCGCGATCCCGGTCAGGACCAGGGTGACGACCTCGGTGCGGCCGTCGGCGCGGGAGAGCAGGTAGACCGACACCGTGGTCACCAGGCCGCCGAGGAAGGCGAGGACCGGGATGGTCCAGGCGCCGAAGAAGGTGAGCTGGTAGACGATCGCGATCGCCGCCGCGAACGCCGCACCGCTGGAGACGCCGACGACGCCGGGCTCGGCCAGCGGGTTGCCGAAGACGCCCTGCATCAGCGCCCCGGCGGCCGAGAGCGCGGCCCCGACCAGCACCGCGAGCACGACCCGCGGGAAGCGCACCTGCCACAGGGTGACATCGCCCTGCGGATGCTCCGGGAGCGGTCCGAACGGCAGTCCGATGCCGTGCAGGAAGGAGCCCACCACCTCGGCGGGCGGGATCGCGAGCTGTCCGCGTCCGGCAGCGACGACCACGGTGGCCACGAGCGCGACGGTGAGCCCGCCGATCAGCGCGCCGGCGCGCAGGCTCACTCGGCCCCGTCCTCACCGAAGGACGGCTCGGCGGACTCCGGCGCGTAGATGGCCACCGCGAGCGAGTTGAGCACCTCGGACGTACGCGGTCCGTAGCCCAGGATCGCCGAGTCGGTCATGTCCACGAACCGCCGGTTCTGGCCGGCGGGGGTCTGGGCCAGCGCGGGCAGCCGCTCCAGCAGCCCGTCGACGCCGCCGGCCGACTCCAGCCCCTTGGTCATCATCAGCACCAGCTCGGGCTGGGCGGAGATGATGCCCTCGTCGGTGACCGGCTTCATCCCGTTCCACTTGATCTCGGCCGCCACGTCGTAGCCGCCCAGGGCGGTGATCAGCGAGTCCGCTCCGGACTCCTCGCCGAACATGTAGTAGACGCCGGCCTGGCCGCGTACATAGAGAAAGACCGTACGCAGCCGGGTCTGCTCCGAGGTCGGCGCGACCTTCGCGATCTCGGCCTCGACCCCGTCGATCTCGGTCTCGGTGCGCTCGGCGAGCTGCTTCCCCTGGTCGGGGACACCCAGCGCAGTGGCGATCTCCATGGTGAGCGGGCCGACGTTGTCGAGCGAACGCTCGGAGTCCACGACCACGACCGGGATCCCGGCGTCGCGCATCTGCAGCACCACGTCCCAGGGCCCGAGGGAGGTGTCGGTGAGGATCACGGTCGGGTCCAGCTCGAGGATCTTCTCGGCGACCAGCTCGTGGCCGGTTCCGGTGACCAGCGGCAGGTCGGACGCCTCGGTGAACTGCGTCGAGATGTCGCGACCGACCACCGAGGAGCCGAGGCCGAGGTTGAAGACCGTGGTCGAGATGGTGGCGTAGATGTCCAGCGCCAGGATGCGGGAGGTGTCCTCGACGGTCACCTTCGTGCCCTGGGAGTCGGTCACAGTGACGGGGAGCCGTGGTTCGGGGGTGGTCTCGCTGATCGGATCGACGGCCTGCTCGGTGAGCGAGGCGTGGGTCGCACCGTTCCAGGCGCGCGGGTCGTCGAGCACCTCGGCCTCGGCCAGCGGAATGGCGGATGTCGCGTCCGCATCCGTGTGGGAGCCGGTGCCCGGCAGTCCGGAGCAGGCGGTGGTCAGCAGCGCGATGGTGGCGACCAGGCCGACCGCGCGCACCAGGGCGCGAGGGGAGTGAAGCACGGGGGGAGGTCCTCTCGGGGCGTTACCAAACCTGGTAAGGCCAGGCTTAATTAGGGCAGGCTTATTTAGGCTAGCCTAAGCAAAGTCTTGCTGACTTTCTGACAATGTGTCAATATCCTTGCCGGAACGCCGATCGCTTTGCCGCCCGACCTGACTGGAGCACACATGTCCGCCCTCCTCGTCGACGAGACCTCCGCCGCCCCGCTCTCCGCGCTGATGCGTGAGGGCTCCCGGATCCAGCACACCGCCGCCGAGAGCTCCTCCTTCATGGAGGAGCTGTTGGCCGGCCGGGTCAACGAGCAGGGGTACGCCGACTACCTGCTGCGCCTGCGCAAGGTCTACGTCGCGCTCGAGTCGGTGGGCCGCGATCTCGCCGCCACCGACCCTGTCGCCGCGGCCGTCCATGACGCCGCCCTGGAGCGCCTGGCGGCGATCGACGCAGACCTGGCCGTCTGGGCTCCCGAGGGCGGCACCGTGGAGTCCGCGGCCGCGGATGCGTACGTCGCCCGGATCGAGGGCACCCGTGCCTGGGGCGGTCTCTACGCCGCTCACCACTACACCCGCTACCTCGGCGACCTCTCCGGTGGCCAGGCGATCGGCCGGCTGCTCGACCGGTTCTTCGAGCTCGACGGCGAGGGGGTGGCGTTCTACGAGTTCGCCGAGATCCCCAAGCCCAAGCCCTACAAGGACGGCTACCGCGCCCGTCTCGACGCCCTCGACCTCGGCCCCGCGGAGAAGATCCGCATCGTCGAGGAGGTCCAGGTCGCCTTCGGTCTCAACCAGGCGCTCTTCGAGGAGCTCGGCGCCAACCTCGACACCTATCGCAGGTGACAGGCTCTCAACGACAAGGACAACCCCCACATGAACAACCGCCGACTCTCCGCTGGTCTGGTGGCCGGACTGGTCGCTCTCCTGGGCGTGCCCCAGATCCCCGCCCTCGCTGCTGACGTCCCGGCCGAGGGAGTGGTCCTCGACGGCGTCGCGCTGGAGTGGGCAGGCAACGTGGAGATGCAGTCGGCGCCGCCGTTCGGCGGGTCGAACTACTTCTCCGCGGGCGCCTCCGCCGGCGACCAGGCGACCTACCAGGGGGTCGCCGACGACGTCTCGATCGTGCACGTGGCTGCCGACGGGACCCGGTCCCAGGCGACGTACGCCACCAGGACCCGGCAGGTCGGCGGGTCCGTGCAGCAGCTGGTCCGGTTCGACGAGGGCCGGGCCGAGCTGGCCGCCGACGGGTCCGGGACCGTTGCCTGGGAGGGCGACTGGAGCGTCAACTTCTACGGCGGCCTGGTGCCGTTCACCTTCTCCGACCCGGTGCTGACCGTCGCCGCCGACGGGACCGGGGAGCTGCGCGCCGACATGTCCGGCTATGCCTCCTCGATGACCGACCCGAACAACCGCGAGCCGATGGACCCGGTCGCCGACGTCACCGTCGCGACCTTTGCGGGCGCCGAGATCGACCCGGACGGGCGGATCACGATCGCCCCCGACTATGCCGGGCGCCGCGTCGCCGTGCCCGAGGACCAGACGCCGCAGGTGACCACGGGCTCCGGCTGGGGCGCCTGGCCGCAGGAGTTCCTCGACTTCCACTTCGCCTCCGGGCTCTCCTCCTACTGGTACTCCTCGGGTGGTGCCGCCGACGCCAAGAAGCCGCCGCTGCCGTTCGCAGTCGACTTCACCGGCTCCGACCCGGTCGTGACCGAGCCGACCCCGGAGCCGACACCCACCCCGGAGCCGACTCCGGAGCCGACTCCTTCGACGCCGGTCGACACCGACCCCGAGGGGCCGCTCGTCGTGAAGAACGCCGCCCTGCGCTGGGGGATCAACAACGAGTCCAACAACGCCGCCTTCGCGCCGGGGACCTTCAACTTCTTCTCCGCCGGGAAGATCGCCGACCCGGGCAAGGGCGGCACCACGCTGAAGCAGTCGGGCTGGAAGCAGAGCTCCGGCAACGTACGCATCGAGAAGTACTCCGCCGACGCCTCGGCCTACCGGGCCGCGACCTGGGCGGGGCTGAGCACGGACTCCGAGGGCACGCGGCTGACCACCTCGGGCGGCCGGTTCAGCAACCACCAGGTGGTGCTGACCGGTGGCACCGGGCGGATCGACCCCTCGACCGGCTCCGGGTCGGTGCGCTGGAAGGGCTCGTTCACGGTCCTCTACTACTCGGGGATGACGTTCTTCTACGTCACCGACCCGGCGCTGACCGTCTCGAAGGGCGCCGCGACCCTGACCGCGACGCTGTCCGGCTACGCCTCCTCGCAGACCGACACCACCCAGTGGTCCGCGGTGGCGCCGCGGAAGGTCGACCTCGCCAGGCTCGGCAAGGTCGACCTGTCCGCGACGCGCGGGTTCACGGCGACCCCTGCCTATCGCGGGGTGAAGGTGAGCGTGCCGTCGTCGGCGACCGCGCAGGTGCGCAGCGGGTCGAGCTGGGGTGCGTTCCCGCAGTCCTTCGTCGACTACCAGACCACCGCGGGCTCGGGCTCCTACTGGTACTCCTCCGGCGGTGCCTCCGACGCCCACAAGGTCGCCCTGCCGGTCTCGGTCTCCTATGACGCGGCCAAGCCGGTGACCACCACGAAGCCCGTGGTCGGCGACGGCGCCGGCGATGACGGCAGTGGCGGGACCGTCTCCAACCCCGTGGTCACGGCACCGGCGGGCGCCTCGCCGGCCACCTCTGTCGGCCCTGCCGTGAGCCCCGCCGTGAACCCGGCGGTCCTCCCCGCCCTGGCGGCCGCGACGGCCGCCTTCCCGGCGCTGGCCGGACCGGTGGACACCCTGATGGGGCTGGGCACCGAGCTGGCCTCGGGCGTGCTGGCGTGGCGTACGTCCTGGCCGTGGTGGCTCGGCACTGCGGCCCTTCTGGGGGCAGTGGTGATCGTCCTTCGGACCGTACGGCCGCGTCGCGGCTGACAGGTTGTCAAGAAGTCCAGGATCTTCTAAGGTAAACCTAACTTAGGCAAGGCTAACCTTGCTTGGAGTTGGAGCCTCGGCTCGCTCTCGGCCGTGCCGGCCGGTCGTCCGGCATCCCCACTTTCTTCGTACGAGAGGCATATCTCCATGTCCTTGAAGGCCAGAGCCCGTCGTGGGCTCGCGTTCGCCGTGGCTGCCGGGCTGATCACGCCCGGGCTCGCCGCCCTCGCCGCAGCCCCCGCGCAGGCCGCGCCGGTCTCGGTCGACGACGTCCAGTTCCGCTGGGGGTTCACCAACGAGTCGAACTCCCGGGCCTTCGCGCCCGGCACCTACAACCACTTCGCCGCTGGCAAGCTCGGCAACCCCGGCGCCGGTGGCCAGACCCTCAGCGCCGCCGATCAGGGTGCGACCTGGGCCAACGGTGCCGCGGCCGGCTGGAAGGCGACCGACGGCGAGGTGAGGATCGAGAAGGAGCAGGCCGACGGCACGTACGCCCCGACCACCTGGGCCGGGCTCAGCACCGCGCCCGACGGCACCCCGATCACGTTCACCAAGTTCAGCGACCACCAGGTCGTGATCGACAGCGGCACCGGCACCGTGGACGCCGCCGCCGACGACGCCTCGATCTCCTGGGACGGCGACTTCACCGTCGTCTACTACAGCGGCATGTCGTTCTTCTACGTCTCCGACCCGGAGCTGACCGTCGACAACGGCGTCGGCACCGTCACCGCGACGCTGAGCGGCTACGGCTCGGACATGAACGACACCGGCGCCTGGACGGAGCTCGCTCCCGCCGAGGTCACCCTGGCCACGCTGAGCGGCGTGGACGTGACCGAGACCGGCCTGGTCGTCACGCCCGACTACCTCGGTGTCGAGTACGAGGCACCTGCCAACGGCACCCCGCAGACCCGCACCGGGACCACCTGGGGCGCCTTCCCGCAGTCCTTCGTCGACTACCAGGTCGGCGTCGGCTCGGCGTCCTACTGGTACTCCAGCGGCGGCTCCGCGGACGTACGCAAGCCGACCATCCCGCTCGAGGTCGTGGTGCCGGAGACGCCGGTCGCGGAGCAGGCCTCCGTCACCGTCTCCCGCACCTCCGTGCCGGAGTCCGGCCAGACGACCGTGACCGTGGAAGGCACCGGCTTCGACCCGGCGCAGGCGACCGGGGTCCGGCCGCCGCTGGCCGGGAAGCCCGCCGGTGCGTACGTCGCCTTCGGCAAGGTTGCCGACCTCTGGAAGCCGTCGGAGGGTGCGCCCTCGACCAGCCGGGTGAACAGCTCGGTGAACTGGGCCGTGCTGGCCGATGACATCGCGACCATCGGCGGTCCGGAGGCCGGCGCGATCGAGCTGCGCCCCGACGGCACCTTCACCGCCGAGCTGATCATCGACAAGGCTGCGCTCGACGCGAAGGCGACCGACCCGGCGCTGACCGGCTACGGGATCTACACCTACGCCGGCAGTGGTGCCGTCCAGGCGGCGTACGAGACCTTCACCCCGATCACCTTCACCGCGGTGAAGGCCTCCTCCAGCGTCTCGACCTCGGTGCGAAACGGCAGCTACGGCACCTCCGGTGCGGTGACGGTCGCGGTGCGATCCGACGTCTCGGTCGGCGGGTCGGTCACCCTCAAGGAGGGCTCGAAGTCGTACGGAACCCGCTCGCTGTCCGGTGGCAGGACCATGTTCACGCTGCCCAAGTCGCTGACGCCGGGCAAGCACACCTTCACCGCGACGTACGCGGGCTCGGCCACCGTCGCGGCGTCCTCGGCGAAGCCCGTGGTGACGGTCGCGAAGGCCTCGGTCGGCTACAAGACCTCGTGGACGACGAAGGTCAAGGCCGGTAAGAGCGTCGGGTTCAAGACCGTTGTGGTCGGCAAGGCCGGTGTGGCGAAGCCGACCGGCAAGGTCAAGGTGACCTTCACCCGCGGCAAGAAGTCGGTCGTACGCTGGGCCACCATCAAGAGCGGCGTCGCCAAGGTGTCCCTGACCGGCGCGCAGTCCAAGCGCCTCGGCAAGGGCACCTGGAAGCTCAAGATCAGCTACAGCGGAAACGGCAACTACAAGGCCGTGACCGGAACGCGGTCCGTCCGCGCGAAGTGAGTCCTGACTCCGGTGAGCCTCCGCCGCGGATGGTGGGGGCTCACCGGAGCTGCTGCACTAGGGTTCGTTCTCGTGCCCCGTATCGCCGCCGAGAACGTTCCCGAGCACCGCAGGCTGGTGCGCGAGCGGATCTTCGCGGCGTTCGCGGAGCTGATGGCCGAGGGCAGCTACGACGCGATCAGCATGTCGAAGCTGGCCCAGCGCGCCGACATCGGCCGCACCGCGATCTACCACCACTTCAAGGACCGGGACGCGGTCATGGTCGCCTTCGCGACCCACGAGACCTCGGAGTACGTCGCCTCCCTGCAGGCCCAGCTCGCCGCGAGCGAGGACCCGGCCGAGAGGCTGCGGATCTACGTACGCAACCACCTCACCCTCGGCGAGAAGTTCCACATGGGCTTCGGTCCCCAGGTCTATGGCGGCCTCCCGGAGGAGGCCCGCCAGGAGATCCGCGAGCACATCGTCGCCGTCGAGCAGGTCCTCGCCGAGATCCTCGAGCAGGGCGCCGATCAGGGCATCTTCGCCGTCTCCGACGTCGACGCCACCCTCGTCCTCGTCCACTCGGTCCTGGGCACCCGCAACCTCCCCGCCGACCGGATCGAGGAGTTCGTCCTGCGCGCCGTCGGCGCGCTGTGAGTTGGGTCGAGCCGGAGGATCTCGACCTCGCCGCGCTGCGCAAGGTGCACCTCGACTACAGGGATTGGCAGATCGACACTCTCAGGCGCTCACCGAGCGCATCTCCTGAGCGTACGAGCGTGTCGGAAGTCCCGGTGGCGTGGTCAGCGGCGGGATACGATCCGAAGGGTTCAGTGCTCCGCGGGTGGTCGTCCGCCGGCGAAACCTCAGGGATTGCGGGGGAAGAAGTGAACGCTTCTGACGGCTTGCTCGCTCATTCGTCAGATGGCCGCACCTTCGTGTACGTCGGGAAGGAGACCTTTGCCGTCGTCCCGGGCGACATCGTGGTTCTGAACACCGAGAACAGTGGCACGGTGCTTGGTCAGGTTCTGGACTGCAACGATCCGGCCGCGCTGGATGACGGTGGGTCCGGCGTCCTGCTCGGCCCGCTCGACGAGACCGGCGTACCGCGGCCGGAGCGCCGTCAGCCGTTTCGCAACGCCCGGCTCTCCGAGCCCGGCGAACGGCACCTCGAACGGCTGCAGCAGGCCTCCGGCGCCACGCTGGAGGTCGGCACGTGGCGGTCCGCCGGACACGAGGTCCCCGCTCTGCTGAGGGCTGGGGCCTTCAACCGTCACACCTTCCTGTGCGGCCAGAGCGGCTCCGGCAAGACCTACGCACTCGGGGCGATCCTCGAGCGGCTGATCTTGAACACCGAGCTCCGCGTCGTCGTGCTCGACCCCAACGCCGACTTCGTCAGCCTCGGCGAAGCGCGCGCCGACGCGCCGGCGGCAGTTGCCGATCGTCTGTCCGAGACGGCCGTACGGGTCCTCGGCGCCGACACGACCGGTCACGAGCCGCTCAGACTCCGCTTCTCCACGATGTCGCGCCAAGCTCAGGCGGCGTTGCTCGAGCTGGATCCGATGCGGGATCGCGAGGAGTACAACCTCTTGATCCACCGCATGGACGAGACGGCCTCGTCCGGCTTGGACCACGTGGTCCGCGAGCTCTTGGTGGGTTCTCCGGACGAGCGCGCGCTCGGTCTGCGGATCGAGAACCTGGGCCTCGACCACTGGGAGGTCTGGGCGGGCGAGCTGCCGTCCGCTGCCGAGATCGTGTCCTCGGGTAGCCGAGCGACGGTGCTCGACCTGAGTGGCTTCGAGGATCCGCACGAACCGATGGCGGTCAGTCTCGACCTCGTCGAACGCTTGTGGGCGGAGCGCACCAGCCGGGTTCCCACCTTGATCGTGATCGACGAGGCCCACAACCTGTGTCCGGCGGACGCTTCAGGCGCGTTGCAACAGGCGCTGGTGGACCGCCTCGTGCAGATCGCGGCCGAGGGTCGGAAGTACGGGCTGTGGCTGGTGCTCTCGACCCAGCGACCCGACAAGATTCATCAGCAGGTCGTATCGCAGTGCGACAACCTCGTACTCATGCGGATGAATTCGCCCGGCGACGTTGCCGCCGTTGCTCACCTGTTCGGCTATGCGCCCTCGGCCATGCTGCGTACCTCGCCGTTCTTCCAGCAGGGCGAGGCGCTCTTCGCCGGGCGCTTCGTGGCAACGCCGTCGTTCTTCCGGATGGGTGCGCGATTCACGAGGGAGGGCGGCACAGACGTGGCCGTTCCCGTCACCACTCCGTGACTCAGCTGGTCGGCTCGCCGACCAGCTGCCAGCCAGCCGCGGTCGTACGCTGCTGCCAGAAGTCCCGGTAACGACCACCGGCTGCGAGCAGGTCGGCATGGCTGCCGCGCTCGGCGATCCGGCCGCCGTCCAGGACGAGGATCTGGTCGGCCGCCGTCACCGTCTGGAGCCGATGGGCGATCACGATGACGGTGCGGTCGGCGGCCAGGGCGGTCAGGGCCTCCTGGACGGCCGCCTCGTTCTCGGCGTCCAGGGCCGCGGTGGCCTCGTCGAGGAGGACCACGGAGGCGTCCTTGAGGAGCGCTCGGCAGATCGCGACCCGCTGCCGCTCACCGCCCGACAGCGTGGAGCCGGCCTCGCCGACCCGGGTCTCCCAGCCCTGCGGGAGGCGGGCGACGATGTCGTCGACCCGCGCCAGCCGAGCCGCCTCCGCCAGGCGAGCCGGGTCGGCGTCGGGGGCGGCGAGCAGGACGTTGTCCCGCAGGGTGCCCTCGAAGAGGTAGACGTCCTGGAAGACGATCGAAACGTCGGCCATCAGCGCCTCGGTCCCCAGGTCGCGTACGTCGACCCCACCGACCCGCACCGACCCGGAGGTGACGTCGTGGAACCGGGCGGCCAGCCGGAGCAACGTCGACTTGCCGGATCCGGAGGGCCCGACGATCGCGGTCAGCGAGCGGGCCGGGGCGGTGAAGGAGACCCCGTCGATCACGGGGGTGGAGCCGTCGTAGGAGAAGGAGACGTCGGTCATCTCGACCGCGCCGTCACGCGCGGTCGCGGGGACGGCCGGCTCGGGGAGCGGGGCGATCTCGAGCAGGTCCAGGACCCGGCGCAGCGACCCCTGGGCGATCCGCAGCGCGCTGGAGAGCTCGCCGAGGTCGACCATCGACTCCACGAACCGGACGCTGAGCACGAGCAGCCCGACCGCGGTCGCGGCGTCGAGGCTGCCGCCGAGGACGAGCTGGACCGAGAGCGCGACCACCACGGTGAGCAGCGCCTGGACGGCGAGCAGCTGGAGTCCACGGCCACCGAAGCCGGTCACCAGCATCCGCCTGCTCGCCGCCCGCTGGGCCGCGAAGGCGTCCTCGACGAGCTCGTTGCCGTGGACGGTGCGGCCGAAGACTCGCAGCGCCTGCTGGTTGAGCGCGAACTCCACGACGCGCGCCGAGCCGTTGGCCATCGCGGCGTCGTAGCCGGCCTCGGAGCGCCCGATGATCACGCTCAGCAGGCGGGTCGCGGCGAAGACCAGGACGACACCGGCCAGCAGCGCCACCCCGAGCCGCCACTCCAGGATCAGCAGTGCGGCGACCACGGTGACCGGGCTGACCACGGCGGCGGTCATCGGCCGCAGCAGGTGACCCGGGATCGAGGAGATGTCGGCCGCACCCTTGGACGCCATCCGGCCGACCATCCCGGTGCGGTCGGCGTCGTACCAGCCGAGCGGCAGCCTGGCGACGTGCTCGCCGAGCCGGGCCAGGGTGCGGTCGAGCAGGTCACAGGCCAGGTCGTAGCCGGCCAGGTCGGCGAGGGTGAGCAGGACGTGGTGGGCGACCAGCAGCCCGACCAACGTCACCGCCCACACCGTCACCCCGTCCCAGTCCTGGGTGAAGAGCGCGACCAGCAGCGGCACCAGCGCCGCGAAGGCGAGGCCCTGGAGAACGCCGGTGGCGACGAAGGTGGCGACCACCCGCAGCAGTCGCCGGCGGCCGTCGTGGTCGAGGAGGGTGCTGAGCATGCGTACGACGGAGATCATCGGGCCACCTCGGCGGTCTGGGTGTGGACGGGTTCTGAGTGGGCGCGCTGGTCGGCCCGCCACAGCCGGGCGTAGAGGCCGTCGGCGGCGAGCAGGTCGGCATGCGTGCCGGACTCGGCGACCAGGCCGGAGTCGAGGACGACGATCCGGTCGGCGCCGGTGATCGTGGAGAGCCGGTGGGCGATGACCAGGAGGGTGCGCCCGGCGACCAGCCGCGACAGCGCCTGCTGCACCTGCGCCTCCGACTCCGGGTCGGCCGCCGCGGTGGCCTCGTCGAGGACCAGGACCGGGGTGTCGGCCAGGATCGCCCGGGCGATCGCGACCCGCTGCCGCTCACCCCCGGAGAGCAGCGCGTCCTCGCCGACGACCGAGTCCAGCCCACGAGGCAGGGCGTCGAGACGGTCCAGGATCTGCGCGGCAGCCGCGGCGCGACGTACGTCCTGGTCTGACGCGTCCGGACGGGCCAACCGGATGTTGTCGCGGACGCTGGTACGCAGCAGGGAGGTCTCCTGGAAGACGAACGAGACCCGCTCGTAGAGCTGCTCGCTGGTCAGGCTGCGCAGGTCGCAGCCGCCGAGGTTGATGGACCCGAGCGTGGGGTCCGCGAAGCGGGGCAGCAGCCGCGCCAGGGTCGACTTGCCCGACCCGGACGGGCCGACCAGAGCGGTCACGGTGCCGGGTTCTAGCGTCAGCGAGATCCCGTCGAGCACGAGCCGACCGCCGGGGGAGTAGGCGAAGCCGACGCCGCGCAGCTCCACCCGGCCACCCTCCGGGTTCGCGGCGGTCGCCGGGACCGGGAGCTCCGGGGTGGCCAGCAGCTCCTGGATCCGCTGAGCGGCACCGGTCGCCTCGCGCAGCTCGCGGCCGGCGTACCCGGCGACGGTCACCGGTGCGGTCATGGTCAGCCCCAGCACCAGGAACGGGACCAGGTCGATCGCGGCGAGGTGCCCTCCGCTCACCAGCAGCGCACCGGTGACCGCGACGAGAGCGAGCGTCAGCACCGGCGTCAGCGCGAGCTCCATCAGCAGCATCCCGAGCGCCGAGTGCCGCATCCAGCCGCGGTTGAACCCGCCGAAGCGCTGTGCGACCTCGGTGAACCGGCGATGCGTACGGCCCTCCCGGCCGAACGTCTTGACCACCGTGATCCCGTTGACCAGCTCCACCGCGGCCGAGCCGAGCTCGGCCAGCCCACGGTCGTACGTCTGGTAGAGCTCGGCCGCGCCGCGCATCGAGATCCGCAGACCGATGATGCCGAGGACGAGCGGGACGCAGGTGACCAGCGCCATCGTGACGTCGACCGAGAGGAGATACGCCGCCACGGTCAGCGGGAGCGTGATCGCAGCCGTCAGCTCCATCGCCGAGTGTGCGACCAGGTGGTGCAGCGCGGCCACGTCGTCCTGGACCGCCTTCTTCACCTGCCCCGAGGAGCGCTCGGTGAACCACGCCAGCGGCACCCGCCCCAGCCGGGCCACCAGGCTTCGCCGCAGCAGCACCGAGAGGTCGAGGTCGGCGGCGTGGGAGAGCCAGGACGCGGCCAAGATGGTGGCCAGCCTTACGCCGAGTGCGCCGAGGCTCACCTGAACCACCAGCCAGGCCCGTCCTGCGTCGATGCTCGCGCCACTGGTCGCCGGTAACAGGATCCGAGCCAGCTCGACGATGCCGATCATCGGCACCAGTCCGGCGACCGTGGAGACCACGGTCAGCGCGATGCAGGCGAGGAGGCGGCCGCGTACGGGCCGGAGGATGTCACGCAGTGGCGATGCCATCAGGGCATGTCCTTGTCCAGGGAAGATCGAGGTCCGAGAAGCCTGATCAGGCAGGCCGACGGCCACCCGGCGCTCTACTTACCCGCGCCTAGAATCAGGAATCATTCTCATTCTGACATGGCGGTCTGAGGTGAGGAGGACGCCACGCCCGGGATCCGGAGGATGCGAGATCGGACCGAGGGTGCTCATCCGCTATTACGCTGCTTGTATGACCGAATCACCCGACATCAAGCCTCGCTCACGCGATGTCACCGACGGCCTGGAGAAGGCTGCCGCCCGTGGGATGCTCCGCGCGGTGGGCATGGGGGACGAGGACTTCGCCAAGCCGCAGATCGGTGTCGCGTCCAGCTGGAACGAGATCACGCCCTGCAACCTGTCGCTGGACCGGCTCGCCAAGGCCGTGAAGAACGGCGTCCACGCGGGCGGGGGCTACCCACTCGAGTTCGGCACCATCTCCGTCTCCGACGGCATCTCGATGGGACACGAGGGGATGCACTTCTCGCTGGTCAGCCGCGAGGTGATCGCCGATTCGGTCGAGGTCGTCATGAACGCCGAGCGGCTCGACGGCTCGGTGCTGCTCGCCGGCTGCGACAAGAGCCTTCCCGGCATGCTGATGGCGGCGGCCCGGCTCGACCTCGCGAGCGTCTTCCTGTACGCCGGCTCGATCATGCCGGGCCAGGTCGACGGCCGCGACGTGACGATCATCGACGCCTTCGAGGCCGTCGGTGCCTGCCTGGCCGGAAAGATCACCCGTGAGGAGGTCGACCGCATCGAGCGGGCGATCTGTCCGGGCGAGGGCGCCTGCGGCGGTATGTACACCGCCAACACCATGGCGTCTGTGGGCGAGGCGCTGGGCATGTCACTTCCGGGCAGCGCCGCGCCGCCGGCGGTGGACCGTCGCCGCGACGGGTTCGCGCACCGCTCGGGCGAGGCCGTGGTCAACCTGCTGCGCAAGGGCATCACGGCGCGCCAGATCATGACGCGCGAGGCCTTCGAGAACGCCATTGCCGTCGTGATGGCCCTCGGTGGCTCCACCAACGCCGTCCTGCACCTGCTGGCGATCGCCAACGAGGCCGAGGTCGAGCTGACCCTCGACGACTTCAACCGGATCGGCGACAAGGTGCCCCACCTGGCCGACATGAAGCCGTTCGGCAAGTACGTCATGAACGACGTCGACAAGATCGGCGGCATCCCGATGGTGATGCGCGCGCTGCTCGACGCCGGCCTGATGCACGGCGACACACTGACCGTGACGGGCAAGACGATGGCCGAGAACCTCGACGAGCTCGCGCCGCCCGCCGTCGACGGCACGGTCATCCGTTCGCTCGACACCCCGATCCACAAGAGCGGCGGGCTGACCATCCTCAAGGGCTCGCTGGCCCCCGAGGGCGCGGTCGTCAAGAGCGCCGGCTTCGACGACTCGGTCTACAGCGGCACGGCCCGGGTATTCGACGGCGAGCGGGCGGCTATGGACGCGCTCGAGGAGGGCCGGATCGTCTCTGGCGACGTCGTCGTGATCCGCTACGAGGGCCCCAAGGGCGGCCCAGGTATGCGCGAGATGCTCGCCATCACCGGCGCGATCAAGGGCGCCGGCCTCGGCAAGGACGTCATCCTGGTGACGGACGGCCGGTTCTCCGGTGGAACCACCGGCCTCTGCGTCGGCCACATCGCCCCCGAAGCCGTCGACGGCGGCCCCATCGCCTTCGTGCAGGACGGCGACCCCATCACGCTCGACGTCGCCAACCGCATCCTCGAGCTCGGTGTCGATGCCGACGAGCTCGAGCAGCGCAAGGTCGGTTGGTCGCCGCTGCCGCCCAAGTACACCCGCGGCGTCCTCGGCAAGTACGCCAAGACCGTGCAGTCGGCCGCCGTCGGGGCCGTCACCTGCTGAGAGGCGCCAGTCGGGCTTTGCATGCCCAACTGTGTGCCCGGGCTAGACAACAAAGGACCGGCCCCCTACCTGAAAGTCCAGGTGAGGGCCGGTTTCGATGTACGCCATGTAGGACTTGAACCTACAACCCGCTGATAAATCCGAGTCGCCGTGCACGTGGAGATGTTGAGCGGGGGAGTGGGTATGAGTTGATCCGGTTCTTTGTGGTTGATCGTGGCGTGCTGCGGGGCATTCCTTACGCAACTCCTTACGCATCTGACCCTGCCCGTGCGCTCGTCCGCATCGCGGGGGCGGAGCGTCACCACGTCCGGCATCTGGCTCCCTTGGCGGGGGTCTGGGGGCTTGCCCCCACGCTTCCCAACCACACCGTGCTTCGAGGTGTCGCGGGGTGTGTCCCTGCCGGCAGCAACCCCTTCTCCTCCCTCGTCATCAGCCGACGACCTGAAACCGCTACCGGCCCGAGGTTGCGCTCCTCTACCGTTGAGGGCATGAGTCGCGTGAAGAACCCGCAGGAGAAGAAGCGGCTGAGCCTCGAGCGCGACCGGCGTCCGAACTATGGCAACAACGACAAGGCTGCACGCAAGGCGGTTCCTTTTCGGAAAGCCGGGGTGAGCCGTGCCAATCGACGTGCCGATGCTGTGGCGTTGTCGGAGGCGATCGGCGCACCGGATGAGGAGATCGAGGCCGGCGTCGAGGATGCCGTACTGGGTCGCCGGCGCAAGGTCTGGCGGAAGTGGCCGGATCTGCGGCTGAGGACGAAGGTCGCGGAGAAGCTGGGCGATGAGGAGTACGTCGATCCGGAACTCGGGTGGCGCCGCCCATATCGGTGATCGTCTCGGCTGTGGAGCGTGAGCGTTTGGTCTACGGACTGGGCGCTCTTCTTCATTTGCGCGGCACGTAGGGGACCGGCCGCCAGGCCGCACGCCCCCGGAGGCCGCCTTGAGTCAGTACAGAAAGTTCTCACGAAGCCAACTAATGGTGGCCTGTCCTGTCCCGGCTGGTGCTTGACAGTTCGGTGTCACGACCCGCTTGACAGTTCGCCACGATGTCGGCTGATCGGGTCGACGATGTTCCGCGGACGTCGTCGGGCGAAAGGCCGGGAATGGCTCTGGTTGCGTTGTCGGTGGTTGAGCAGCGGTTGGACGCGGTTCGGGAAGTGTTAGCGGGGTCGTCGGTGACCGAGGTCGCGGCGCGGGTCGGGGTGTCTCGTCAGTCGGTGCATACGTGGCTGGCGCGGTACCTGAGTGAGGGGGTGGCCGGGTTGGCGGATCGGTCCTCGCGGCCGGGATCGTGTCCGCATCAGTCACCGCCGGTGGTGGAGGCCTGGGTGCTCGAGGCACGTCGGGAGCACCCTCGGTGGGGCGCGAAGCGGATCCGTCTGGAGTTGCTGAAGAAGGCTCCGGCGTGGCGGCCGGAGGAGGCGTTGGCCGGGATTCGGGTTCCGTCGGCCTCGACGATCAACCGGATCCTGCTGCGGCACGGGCTGGTGAAGTCCAGGCCGCGTAAACGCTCGCGGGAGTCGTTCAAGCGGTTCGAACGGCCCGGGCCGATGCAGCTGTGGGGGATCGACATCGTGGGTGGGGTGCGGCTGGTCGACCCGACTACTGGGGAGCTGCGGGAGGCGAAGATCGTCACCGGTGTCGATGACCACTCCCGCTACTGCGTCATCGCCGCGGTGGTGGAGCGGGCCACCGCGCGGGCGGTGTGTGTCGCGTTCGCCCAGGCTCTAGCCCGGTACGGAGTGCCGGAGGAGGTGATCACCGATAACGGCAAGCAGTTCACCGATCGGTTCAGCCGGTACGGGCCGAGCCGGGGTGAGGTGTTGTTCGACAAGATCTGTCGCCACAACGGGATCACGCATCGGCTGACCGCGCCGGCGTCGCCGAATCAGAACGGGAAGGTGGAGCGGTTCCATGGCACCTTCCGTCCCGAGATCGAGGAGCTCGGTCCGTTCACGTCGGTCGCAGAGGCCCAGACCGCGGTGGACGCGTGGGTGGTCGACTACAACACCGAGCGTCCGCACCAGGGCCTGGACCCGAAGGCCCCGGTGACACCGTCACAACGGTTCGCCACCGCCGCTGCCGACGGGTTGGAGTTATGGCTGCCACCCTCGCTGGAGGTCGCGCCCGATCCCGGCGCCGAGCCCGAGCACCAGGAGCAGGACACAGATCGGCAGGCCCGAGGCGGGCAGGATCCTGGTCGGGCGCGGAAACCGAGTGGACCGGTCGAAGTGGACAAGCCGGTGCCGGCGTCGGGAAACATGTCGCTGTGCGGCAACCAGTTCTGGTTGGGCCCGGAGCGGGCCGGTCAGCTGGTGCGTTTCTGGATCGACTGTGAGTGGGTGCACCTGTCGATCGGTGGCTGCCTGGTCAAGTCCCTTCGATCACGATTCACCACCGCGGACATCGCCAGCCTGACCACCCAGGGCGCGGTCCCGGCCGGTCCGCCGCCGGTGTCCACCCGGCACCAGCGCCCAACCGGCGTGGTCGAGGTCGAACGGACGGTGTCGCGTGCCGGGACGGTGTCGCTGGGTCAACGGGTAGTCCTGGCTGCGGAAATTCTGGCGGGTCGCCGGATCGGGATCTACATCGAGGAGGGTGCGCCGTTGCTGTTCTTCGATCCCGAGTCCCGGGAACTGTTGCGGACTCGGCCGAACCCGTTCGAGCCCGGCGAGGCCCGCAAGCTGCAGCGAAGTAGACCGGTCGGGCCGGTGCCACGCCCGTCGACCGAGCCGATCCGGATCCAGCGCCGAGTATCGAACAGCGGCGTGATCATGGTCGCCGGCCAGAAGGTCGCGCTAGGCCGGGAGCACCGCCACCAGGAGGTGATCGTGCACGTGTCGGACACGACCCTGGCCATCGAGCTGCCCGACACTGACACCCGCGTCGTACGCCGCACCACCGACCAGCCCGTGCGCAGCATCAAGGGCCAGCGGCCGCGTTCAAACGGAACGGCTGCAGCTGAGGAGTCCGCTACCTGAACCCGCGGAAGACACCATCGGGGCCGGTGACTCGGGCGAACTCCTCCCAGTCCATGTTCGAGATGTTGAGGTTGTTGTCTATGCCCCACAGCTCAGCGGCGATGCAGCGGAACGGTGGACGGTCCTTGACCAGGTCCACCACCAGGATCGGATACTCCGCGGCCAAGGCTTCGTGGTCGACGACGAACATCACAGCCGGCCGATACGGCGACTCCGGCGCAGCCTGCACCAGCTCTTCCCAAGACGCGCCCTGGTTCGATGGGTCGTCGACGGGGTGCAGGTAGGCGCAGAATCCGTCGTCGTAGGTTGCGATGGCCGCGGCCTTGGCCTGCTGCCAGGCGTCGTCGTCGGAGAACTCGACACGGACTAGGAGCGACTCACGCGCAGACGGCAAGGTGACCATGCCGCCGATTAAACCCCAGCCAGGCGCACCCGCGGCCTAGGATCGAAGACAGCGGCCGTGGACCGCTGTCCCTCAAATTTCCTAGGCGGACTGTCAAGCAGGTCCTGACACAGATCCGTCAAGAACCTCCCGATTCAAGACACAACTAATGGTGGCCGGATCATCCCGCGCTCTCCACTCTCGATCCGCGCGGCCAATGGACAAAATCGAGTGCGCGACCTCAAGCCCGACCCAGTAGGTTGGCGAGCATGTCGGACTCGCCGTGGAAGGTACAGCAGTACTGCTATTTCTGGCTTGCCAGCGAGGCTGTCACGGCCGACCAGGTCACGCAGCATCTCGGGATCGAACCGGATCGGACCTCGGTCAAGGGGTCCCGGCAAACGTCGCCGCGAGTGGTCCCTGCCGCACACCGGTGGCAGATTCGATGCGAGACGCACGGACGGATCGACGAACAAGTCTCCGAGGTTCTTGATCGCATCGCGCCTGTCGCTGATCGAGTGCTAGATCTCGTCGACAGGGGCGACGTCGCGGCGGGCCTGATGATGGTCAGGTGGTTCGACGACCCAGACGGCGGCTACGACGCGATGGGCTGGTGGATGAGCGCCGAACAGATCCAACTGCTGGCCCGCATGGGAGCCACCGTGGAATCAGATGAGTACGCGGGAGACTTCACGGCGCATGCTCCTCTGTGACTGACTCATCTGCCGCGCTACGTGCGGTCTACTTTGGGGCCGGTCAACGGTCATGTGCTATCCGTCCGTGGGTTCACCGGATTCGAGCGCCCGCACAAGGAGCACGCGAACGAGTGCCTTCACAGACACTGCCAGTCCGAGCCAACCGGTAAAACTCCCGACGAGATCCACAGGATTCAGGGTCTCGGGGTGGGTCTGATACGGATCATCTGCGCTAGCCACATGTTGATGACGACCAAGATGAAGATGAACGCCACCGTCACGGACCAGAACTGAGCAACTGCGGCCGCGTCGGTCGGGCTGAGATCGGGTGCGCGCGGGCCCAGCGCATCGGCGGCCAAGTTTCGGGCATCGATCATGCCCAACGTCCCTATCGCCTGAGTGAGCGAGCTGGCCACGGCGATCGAGTTGAGGGCCTTGAACGAGTTCGCGAGCGTGTCGATGCCCTTGAAGGAGTCCGCGAAGGAGGTGGCCACGGCGATCGAGTTGAGGGCCTTGAACGAGTTCGCGAGCGTGTCGATGCCCTTGAAGGAGTCCGCGAAGGAGCTGGCCACGGCGATCGAGTCGAACCCCTGAGAGAGCGAACCCACCGCCGACAGGATCTGGTGATCTTGACCGCTAGTAGTTGTCACGTGGCTTCTCCTTGATCGAAGGCGACGTGTGTGGACGCCTCCTGGAAATGGTATCGCCCGGGACCGACATCTAGGCGTTTCGTGAGGGGCTGAAGCGGCGACCATGCCGGGTTCGCACAGGCCGCCGGGGTTATCACTACTCGTTCGTTCTGGGGGGAAGCGCGATGCCGAGCCCGGTCGAGCGAGCTCTACCGATATCGGTCGTTCCAGATGTTGATGTCGCTCCTCGCGGGCCTCAACTCGCTCACACCCAACCAATCCCACCGGACCTCTGGCTTGTCGTACGTGGTGTCTACCCAGATCACCCAGACGCGCCACCTGCCCTTGTGCAGTTGCCACTTGAGTACGAGGCCGGGCATCGGTGGCGGATAGTTCCGACGTCGACGGCGAAGGTGTGCAAGACGCTGGTCTCCAACGTCTGCTCCTAGGCGGTTCGGCAGGGTGGCGTGACGGCCAACCCGGTTCGTGAGCTGACGCCTATCGAGGCCAAACCTAAGCGGCAGCCCCGGGCTCTCGACGGTCACGAGATCAGGGCGTGGCTCGATGCGCTCGGCGAGAGTGACTACTCCCGACGTCATGATCTTCCGGATCTGGCGCGCTTCATGCTGGCTACCGGTGTCCGAATCGGTGAAGCGCTCGGTGTGACTTGGGCAGATGTGGATCTGCCGGCGGGAGTGGTGAAGTTCGAGCGGACTGTCTACCGGGTCAAGGGCAAGGGCATGGTGGCGCGCAAGGTGAAGTCGGCAGCCTCCGAGCGTCCGTTGCGGCTGCCGTCTTGGGCGGTCTCGCTGCTCAAGGATCGTCGTGCGAAGTTGCGGGCCTTCGATGGTCCAGTGTTCCCGAAGGCTCGTGGCGGTTGGCGTGACCGGAACTTGGTGCAGCGCTCGATCCGTAAGGTTTCGGGGTGGAACTGACTTCGAGTTCCTCTCGACACATGCCTACCGGAAGACGGTAGCGACGCTGCTCGATGAGAGCGGGATGACTGCGCGTCAGATCGCGGATCAGCTCGGGCACTCTCGGGTGTCGATGACGCAGGACAAGTGCCTGGGCCGTGGGGCGGTCAACACCGGGAACGTGCGGGCTCTGGAGGCGGTCAACCCTGACTGTGACTCGACCTCTGAGAGCCCTGAAATCGGCCAGATTGACGAGGGAAAGGAGACGGGCACTGAACCGCATTCCTTACGCACCGGTCTGCGAGGCCTCGAAATGCAAGAAACTCCCGACCGTTTGTGCTGGTCAGGAGCCTTGTTCGGTACGCCATGTAGGACTTGAACCTACAACCCGCTGATTAAGAGTCAGCTGCTCTACCAATTGAGCTAATGGCGCATGTCTTGGAGCCCGTCAGGCGCGCTCGGCGACGAGAGGAACATTAGCAGCGGGCGCGGATACGGCCCAAATCGAGGAGGGGGTCAGCGGAGCTCGAGGACGGCTTGGGCGGCGTTGTGGCCGCCGAGGCCGGAGACGGCGCCGCCGCGTACGGCGCCCGAGCCGCACATCAGGACGGTGCCGAGGTCGGTGGCGACGCCCCAGCGGGCGGCGGGGGTGGACAGGTCGGAGGAGTCGGGGGCCCAGGGCCAGGCGAGGTCGCCGTGGAAGATGTGGCCGCCGGGCATGGCGAGGTCGGCCTCGATCTCCTGGGGGATCTTGGCCTCGATGCACGGCGTGCCATCGGCGGACCGAGCCACCACCGAGGAGATCGGGTCGAGCAGGTGGCGGTCGAGGGAGGCGATGGCGCGCTCGACGGCCACCTGCTTGCGCTCCGAACGCGTGGCGGGGTCCTCGAAGAGGGTCGCGGGGGCGTGCAGGCCGAAGTAGGTGAGGGTCTGGGTCCCGGGTGGGACGTCGCCGAGGACGGAGGGGTCGGTCAGCGAGTGGCAGTAGACCTCGCCCGGCATCTCGGTGGGGACGGAGCCGGCGGCGGCCTCGGCGTACGCCCTCTCGAGCTCCGAGTAGGACTCGCCGAGGTGGAGGGTGCCGGCGAAGGCGACCTTGGGGTCCTCGCCGGAACGCAGCCGAGGCAGGCGGGAGAGGAGCATGTTGATCTTGAGCTGGGCACCGACCGGCTTGGTCTCGGGCGACGGGGTGCGACCGAGGAGGCCGTCGAGGACGTACGGGGCCAGGCCGGAGAGTACGTAGTCGGCGGCCACGGTGTGGGAGCCGGAGGCGTCGGTCCAGGTGACCTCGGCGCCCTCGCCGACGGCCCCGCCGCTGATCGAGGTGACGGTCGCGCTCGTGACGACCTCCGCCCCGGCGGCGTACGCGGCCTTGGTGATCGCCCCGGTGACCGCGCCCATGCCGCCGACCGGGACCCGCCACTCGCCGGTGCCGTTGCCGATCAGGTGGTAGAGGAAGCAGCGGTTCTGGATCAGGCTCGCCTCGCCCAGGCCGGCGAAGGTGCCGATCAGGGCGTCGGTGGCGACCACGCCTCGGACCAGGTCGTTGCCGAAGCGCCGCTCGATCGCCTCCCCGAGCGGCCGCTCGACGATGTCACGCCAGATCGGCGCACCCACCTCCGAGCGGATCGCGGCACTCGTAGGAAGCGGGGACGTGAGGGTCGGTGCGACGACCTGCGCGAGCTCGCCGACCTCGGAGTAGAAGGACTGCCACGCGGCGTACTCCTCGTCCGATCCGGTCACCGCGCGGAAGCTGGCCGCGGTGGCCTCGCCCTCGGGTGTCTCCACCAGGAGGCCGGTGGCGCGGGAGCCGTCGAGGAAGGGGGAGTACGACGCGGTCTGCCGCGACGCGAGCTCGATGTCGAGCCCGAGGTCGGTGCGGATCTGCTCAGGGAGCAGCGAGACCAGGTAGGAGTAGCGCGAGAGCCGGGTCGGGAAGCCCTCGAAGGCCTGCGCCGAGATCGCCGCGCCGCCGACGTGGTCGAGCCGCTCGAGCACCAGGACCGAGAGGCCCGCCCGGCCCAGATAGGCGGCGGCGGTGAGGCCGTTGTGTCCGCCGCCGGCTACCACTACGTCGTATCGCTCCTGCGCCATGCCCTGCATCCTAGGAGGCGGCCAAGGCGGCGTTCGCTCGTTCGGTGAGGGTGGCCAGGACGCGGGCGGTCGCGGCGACGTCCTCGGGCGGAAGGTCGGCGAAGAACGACCTGGTCAGCGGCTGCGTACGCTCCACGATCTCTTCCTGGACGCGGGCGCCCTCCGCGGTCAGCGTGAGACCGTCCGCGATCAGCCCACGCGCGATCGCCGCGTCGAGGTGGGACTCGACCTCGGCCGCGGAGACCTTGATGTTGTCGGCGGTCGAGGCGACGAGATCGGCTCGCGTGGCATCGCCCCGGTGCAGGTAGTTGAGCAGGAGCGACTGCTCGAAGGTCAGGTCGTAGTCGTCGAGCAGGTCGAGGAGGTTCTTGCGGATCGCGAAGTAGGCGAGGCCCAGGTTGGCGCCGGTGAGCGGGGGAGCTGCGGTGGTCATGATCGGTCTCCAGACGTGGGGTCGGTGTCGATGGGGGCGGCGAGCATCGCCTCGAGCGCTGCCTGCGCCTCGGCGGCACGGCGGCTGTTGCGCCCGCCGAGCGGTGCGGTGAGCTGGTCGAGCAGGCGGCCGGTCACCGCGATCGCCTCGCGGGTCACCTCGGTGCCCTCGGGCGTGATGGCGAGACGTACGGCTCGGGTGTCCTTCGCGTCGCGGACGCGTTCGATCCAGCCCTTCGTCTCGAGCTGACGGGCGAGCTTGGAGACGTACATCGGCTCGAGGCCGGTGAGGTCGGCCAGCTGCTTCTGGGTGGGGGCCTCCGAGGCGCGGAGGCCGTAGAGGGAGGCGATCAGCGAGTACTGCGCGTGGGTGAGGCCCAGGGGCGCGAGGGCTCTGTCCATCGACACCCGCAGACGCATGGCGAGGCGCCATACGACATGTCCGATCGTCTGTTTCTTCATGCCCAGAAAACATACATGTTGATCGTAAACATGTATAGCAATTAAGGATGTCGGTGCTCCCTGGCAGGATCGGGGGCATGGCTGAGCGTCCAGAGGTCCCCGAGGCGATGGTGGCGCGGCTGAGGGACGTCCTCGGCGCGTTCCCGAAGTGCCTCGAGGACGATGCCTGGGTCGGGGTGCGTTGGCGGGTCGGTCAGGCCACGGTCGCGCACGTCTTCGGCGGCGAGGATCAGCTCTTCCGGATCGTGTTCCGGGGTGAGCCCGACGAGGTGGTGGCCTTCGAGCATCTCGGCCACCCCTACTTCAAGGCCGGCTGGGGCGGCAACGTGGTCGGGATGATCCTCGACGACGACACCGACTGGGACGAGGTCGCCGAGCTCCTGACCGACTCCTACTGCATCCAGGCTCCGGCCAAGTTGGCCGATCTCGTCGAGCGACCGTCGGTGACGACGGAGTAGGGTCCGCGCGCGAGGGGTTGTGGGCGGCGTACGCCTGATCGACAAGCTTCCGCTGGTCACGCCCTGGTTTCTCGTGGTGCCGGTGGTCCCGGCGGTCGCCCACTACTTCGTGCTGTGGAAATGGTCTCCAAGAGTTGGACCGGTATTGGGACCTTAGGCCCTAGGCTCGGTGCTTGGACTCGGGCATGTTGCCATGGTAAATCAGGGGGAACAATTTCCTTTCCAGTGCAACAAATTTCATAAGGAGTGCGTGTGCGTCGCATGGCCATGCTGGTCCTCGGGGGAGTCGTTGCGGCGGCCGGGGTCGGTTGCGGTTCGGACAGTTCCATCGATAACGGGTTCTACAGCAACAACCACCGCGAGAACCCGGCGATGGAGAAGAAGGTGATCACCGTCGACAGCACCGAGAGGATCGCGCAGAACCAGCAGCTCGGGCTGACGACTGAGGGAACCATCAAGGGCGAAGCACCGGGAATCCTGTTGCGGGTGATCGTGCACGACGTCTTCGAGACGTCTTTCACGGACGGCACCGAGACCCCGCCGGGGTCGCGGGTGATGGCCGTCGAGATCCAGGTCGTCAACGCCGGGTCGAGGGTCTTCAACGACACCCCTGCCACCGGTACGACGGTCATCGACGCCTCGGGCAAGAAGTACAAGAGCCTGCCCAGCACGGTGACGGTCGACGGCGGCGAGGTGTTCCCGAACCCGTTCGGGCTGCAGCCGCGTGACCAGCGGACGGCCCTGGTGCCATTCGTGGTCCCGGTCGGGGTGAACATCAAGCAGGTCGGGTTCCAGATCGACAAGGGCGGCGAGTCCGGCCTGTGGCGGGTTCCGTAGTGCAGAAGCCCTAAATCTGGATCCAGCACCAACCTCCAAGCAACCTTCTGGCGGCATTACGCGTCACCATCTCTGTGGTGATGAGACGATGTTTCTTCTCGGACGTAATGCTGCGTGGTCAACAGGAGGTGTGGTGCGGGTCCGGGTCCTAGGTGCCGTCGAGCTGGTCTGTGACGACGGCACGGTGCAGAAGCTGTCGCGTACGCGGCGGACTCTGCTCGCCCTGCTCGCGGCCGCGCGCGGAGCGCCGGTCTCCTCCGACCTCCTGGTCGACGAGCTGTGGAGAGGTTCACCCCCGGCAACGGGGGTGAACCTGCTTCACCAGCGTGTCCGTGACCTGCGCCGGGCGCTCGGCGAGGATCGCCGCCACCTGCAGAGCCGGGCGAACGGCTATGCGCTGGTCGGCTCGGACATCGACCAGGCCCGCTTCGAGGACCTGCTCGACCAGGGCCGCGCCTCGGCCGAGACCGGGGAGCACGAGCGGGCCAGCATGCTCTTCGACGCTGCCCTCGGGCTGTGGACCGGGGGTTCGTACGGCGCGGTCGGCGAGTCGCCGATGATCGCGACCGAGGCTGCCCGGCTCGACGAGCTGCGGTTGGTCGCCGTCGAGTCCCGGGCCGCCGCTGATCTGGCGCTCGGCCGGCAGGCCGCGGTCGTGGCCGACCTGGGACCGGTCGTCCGGGCCAACCCGCTCCGCGAGGGCCTGTGGCTGCTGCTGATGACGGCGCTGTGGCATTCCGGCCGCACGGCCGAGGCCCTGGACGCCTACCAGCGCCTCTTCCGTGTCCTCCGCGACGAGCTCGGGGTCGAGCCCTCCAAGGACGTACGCGACCTGCAGCTGCGGATCATCGAGGGAGACGATCCCGAGCCCGCGCCGGCGCGGACGTACGAGGAGATCGTGCCGCGCCAGCTGCCGCCGGTCGTCGCCGCCTTCGCCGGCCGCGAGGACCAGCTGACGGCGCTCGACGAGCTGGTGGCGGACGGGAGCGACGACGAGGGCGGACGGGCCGTCGTGATCTCGGCGATCGCGGGCACGGCGGGGATCGGTAAGACGACGCTGGCGCTCTACTGGGCGCACCGGACCGCGCCCAGCTTCCCGGACGGCCAGGTGTTCGTGAACCTGCGCGGCTTCGACCCGTGCGACGCGCTCGACCCGTTGGACGCGCTCGGGGTGGTGCTCGAGGCGTTCGGGGTGGAGCGCTCCCGTCAGCCCCAGGACATCGACGGCCGCGCGGGGCTGCTGCGCAGCAAGCTCGCCGGCAAGCGGGTGCTGCTCGTGCTCGACAACGCCCGCGACAGCGAGCAGGTCCGCAGCCTGATTCCCGGCAGCCCGGGCTGTGTGACCCTGGTGACCAGCCGAAACAGGCTCTCCGGCCTGGTTGCGGAGGCCGGTGCGAGACCGATGGAGCTGGGTCTGCTCGACGACGCGGAGGCCTATGAGCTGCTCGCCGGGCGGCTCGGCGAGGACCGCCTCCTGGCCGAGCCGGAGGCCGTGGAGCGGATCATCGAGCTGTGCGCCTCGTTGCCGCTGACGCTCTCGGTCGTGGCCGCCCGGGCGGCGATCCGGCCGGCCCACTCCCTCGCCGACCTGGCCGAGGAGCTCGGCGAGTCCCGCCTGGACGGGTTCGGCGGCGGGCGGGGTGACCTCCGGGCGACCTTCTCGTGGTCGGTCCAGCACCTGTCCGGTGCTGCGGACCGGCTGTTCCGGCTGATCGGCCTGCACCCCGGGCCGACGTTCACCGTCCTGGCCGCGGCCAGCCTGGCCGGGATCTCCCGGGTGCGCGCCCGGCGCCTGCTCGACGAGCTCACCGAGGCCAACCTGCTGACCGAGTGCGCGCCCGGCCGGTTCACGCTGCACGACCTGCTCCGGGAGTACGCCGCCGACCTCGCCACCGGAGAGCCCGCGCAGGCCCGGGAGGCGGCCGAGCTGCGGATGATCGATCATTACGCCTTCAGCGCCCGGGTGGTGCACAGCGCCTACGACCCCCACCAGCGCCACCTCGACGTGCTGGAGCCGATGCACGACGGGGTCACCCCCGAGGTCATCGGCGACAGCGTCGAGGCGTTGGCCTGGATCGGCTCCCAGCTGCCAGTGATCTCCCGGGTGATCGACGTCGCCGTCGCCCGGGGACTCGCACCCGATCGGATCGTGCTGCTCGTCGGTGCCCTCGAGCGTCTGCTCGATCTCCAGGGACGCTGGATCGAGCTCGCCGCGCTGGCCGAGACCGCGCTCCCGGGTGTGCGCCGCAGCGTCTCCCGGGGCGGCGACCCCGCCGGGCTCGGCGTCATGCACCGTGCCGCCGGGGCGGCCTGCGGGCGGCTGGGGCGGGTCGAGGACGCCCTCGACCACCTCGGCCGGGCCCTCGACCTGGCGACCGAGTCCGCCGACCTGGTGGGGGAGGGAAAGACTCTGCATCGGCTGGCCACCGTGGCCACGGCCTCCGGCGACCATGCCGGGGCCGCTGCGTACGCGGCTCGGGCGGCGGAGGTCTTCGCTCGCGCGGGCGACCCGATCCGGGCGGCCTGGACGACCGGGCGACTCGGTCTCTACGAGGCCCTCGACGGGGCGTACGAGGCCGGGCTCCGTCACTGCCAGGAGGCGCTCGCCGAGCTGCGCCGGGTGGCGCCCGGCTACCGCAGCGAGGGCAACGTCATCGCCACCATCGGCTGGATCCACCAGCAGCTCGGCTCCGTCGACGAGGCGGCCGGTCACTTCGAGGAGGCCGTGACCAAGCTCCGTGCCGCCGGTGACCTGCCCGGCCTGGCCGACGCGCTCGGCCATCTCGCCGAAGCCCGCGCCGCCCTCGGCAAGGACGAGGACGCCCGCTGCGCGAGGGCCGAGTCCGCCTCGATCCTCGCGCAGCTGGGCTGACGGTTCCGGCTACGCGGTGGGCAGCTTGTAGTCGGCGTACTCCTCGCGCAGGGTCTTCTTGGAGAACTTCCCGACCGAGGTCTTGGGCACCTCGTCGATGAAGACCACGTCGTCGGGAACCTGCCACTTGCCCAGGTTGTCGGCCAGGTAGCCGAGCAGCTCCTCCTTGGTCACCGACTCGCCGTCCTTGACCACCGCGAAGGCCAGCGGCCGCTCGCCCCACTTGGGGTGCGGCACCGCGACGACGGCGGCTTCGGCGATCGCCGGGTGGCCCATGATGAGGTTCTCGATCGCGACGGTCGAGATCCACTCGCCACCGGACTTCACCAGGTCCTTGGTGCGGTCGACGATGCGTACGTAGCCAAGCGGTTCGATCGCGGCGATGTCACCGGTGCGCAGCCAGCCGTCGGGGGAGAAGGAGTTCGGCGCGTCGACCTTGTAGTAGCCCGAGGCGATCCACGGCCCGCGGCACTCGAGCTCGCCGGTCGTCTCGCCGTCCCAGGGGAGCTCGTCGGTGGTGCCGGGCTCCACGATGCGGAGTTCGACGCCGACGGCGGGGATGCCCGGCGACGTACGGAAGTCGGCCTTCTCCTCCTCGGAGAGGTCGGCGATCTCGGCGCGCTCGTTGAACACGCTCCCGAGCGGCGACATCTCGGTCATGCCCCACGCTTGGGTGATCGGCAGGCCGATCGCCTCGCGCCAGGCCTCCGAGAGCGACTTCGGCACCGCCGAGCCGCCGCAGATGACGACGCGCAGCGAGGACAGGTCGGCGTCCTTCAGGAGCGGGACCATGCCCATCCAGATCGTGGGTACGCCGGCCGCGATCGTCACCTTCTCGGCCTCGAGGAGCTTGATGATGCCGGCGGGCGAGAGGTCGGGGCCGGGCAGGATCAGGTTGGCGCCGGCCAGCAGGGAGGAGTGGGCGAAGCCCCAGCCGTTGGCGTGGAAGAACGGCACGACCGGAAGCACCCGGTCACGGTCGTTGGTCCCGAAGAGCGTGCCGGACAGGGAGGCCAGCGCGTGCAGGTACTGCGAGCGATGGGTGTAGACGACGCCCTTCGGGTTGCCGGTGGTGCCGGAGGTGTAGCAGATCCCGGCAGCGGTGCGCTCGTCGGTGACCCGGCCCTCGATCACCGCCTCCTCGGCGTCGGCCATCAGCTCCTCGTAGGAGACGACCCGCGGGTCGTCGGGGAGCGGGGTCGGCGCCCCGTCGTCCATCACGACGACGTGCTTGAGCGTGGTGAGCTGGGGGAGAAGCGGAGCGAGCAGGCCGAGCAGCGACCGGTCCACGAAGACGGCCTCGTCCTCGGCATGGTTGAAGGTGTAGACGAGCTGCTCGGGGAAGTAGCGGATGTTGCCGGTGTGCAGCACCCGGCCGGTGCAGGGGACGGAGTAGTAGAGCGCGAGGTGGCGCAGGGTGTTCCACGCGAAGCTCGCCACCCGACCGTCCTCGGAGATGCCGAGCCGGTCGAGGACGCCGGCCTGCTTGCGCACCTCCACGGCCAGGTCCTTGAACGTGTGGCGATCCAGACCTGTGGCGGTCTTGGTGACGATCTCCCGCGTCGGGAAGACGCGCTCGGCGCGCCGGATGATCGTGTCGATGGTCAGCGGTGCGTCCTGGATCAGTCCTTGCATGCTGCACATCGTGACCCAACGTGGCGCAGGTCACAACGAGTTCCCGCGAACTTCTTGACAGTCGATGCGGCCGACCAGGTGGCGCCCGGGGTGCGCAGCGGTCAGAATCGACTGCGTGAGCACTCTCTTCGTCGCGGCAGGTGGTGGGGGTGATGCGCTCGGCGTGCTCCTGGCGCGTCAGGTCCTCGAACCCGAGCTGGACGACGGTGACGTGTTCGTGTCGACCTGCGCCTGGGAGCGGCTCCGCATCGACCCGGTGCCCGGCCCGCGCTCGCGGGGCGACTTCATCGGGCTCCGCCTGGTCGACGGCGTCCGCGCGGAGATATCGACCACGACCGACACCCTTCCTCCGGGCAGGTCAGTGCTGCCGCGGCTTGCCGGCGACCTGGACGCGCGCCTCTTCCTGCACGACCTCGCGGATGGTGCGATCGGGCTCGCCCAGCAGCTCCAGCATCTCGCTCGGGCCCTGGGCGCCGACTCGCTCACGGTCGTCGATGTCGGTGGTGACGTGGTCGCTCGGGGAGACGAGCCCGGCCTGCTGAGCCCGTTGGCCGACTCGCTCACGCTGGCGGCGGCGTTGCGCAGCGACCTGCCCGTGCGCCTCGCCGTCGTCGGCCCGGGTGTGGACGGGGAGCTCCCCGCCGAGCAGGTGATCGCCATCCTCGGCGGGCTCGGCGGGACCCACGTGGGAACGCTGGGCGCCGCGGACGTGAGCAGGGTCAGCGACTCGCTCGGTTGGCATCCCACCGAGGCCACGACGCTGGCCGCGGCGGCCGCGCGCGGCCTTCGAGGCGCCGTGGAGATGAGACGAGGACAGACTCCCGTCCCGGTGAGCGAGGCGAGTGCCACCGTGTGGCGCCTCGATGTCGTCGAGACCCACGACTTCCCGCTCGCCGAGGCGCTGATCGAGACCCGCTCCCTGGGCAGCGCCGAGACGATCATCCGCGGCATCACCGTCGACGAGCTCGACTACGAGCGGCGCCGGGCGCGGGAGCGTCGCGAGATCCCGCCGCGGACCGTGACCGCTGCCGACATCGCGAATGCGAGCCTCGCCCGGGGTGCCTCGCACATCACCACCCGCCGGCTCCTGGAGGCGACCAGCGGGGACGTACCCAGCTATGAGGCGGCACGCTTCGACGGGCTCGGGCTGTGGGCCCTGGAGGCACTCGCGCGGGGTTGAGCCGCGGGGTTGAGCCCGGTCAGACCACGGCCTCGGAGGTGGTGAGGGCCAGGGCGGGGGTGGAGGCGGCGCGGGGCCAGACCTCGGCGAGGATCTCGACCCCGCGCCGGACGAGCTCGGGCCGGGGCGTGATCGCCAGCCGCAGGTGACGCTCGTAGGCGCCGTCGACCCCGAAGCGTGGCCCGGCGGTGACGAGCAGACCGTGCGGGCGGGCGGCGAGGGTGAGCTGCGAGCTGACCGGAGCGGGCAGGCCGACCCAGGCGGAGAGGCCGCCGTCGATCCGCGGCGGCAGCTCCCAGTCGGGAAGGTGCTCGCGCATCGAGTGGTAGAGCGCGGCGCGGCCGGCGGCGAGCTGTGCGGCGCGCTCCTCGAGGATCTCGGGCAGATGCCGGAACAGGATCGTGGTGACCAGCTGCTCCCAGATCGGGGTGCCGAGGTCGGTGGCCGAACGTCCGCTGGCGATCTGGGTCAGCAGCACCGGGTCCGCGCGGATCCAGCCGATCCGCAGCCCACCCCACAACATCTTGCTCGCCGAACCGATGTGGACGACGCGGGCCTGGTGCTCGCCGGCCATCGCGGCCAGCGGCGGGAGAGTGTGCGGGCGGTCGATGTTCAGCTCGGCGGTGGTGTCGTCGGCCACCAGGATGGTGTCGACCTTCGCCGCGGCGTGCAGCAGACGGAGCCGGTCCTCGGTCGACATCGAGCGAGACGTCGGGTTGTGGAAGTCGGGCATGACGTACGCCATCACGGGGGTGGTCCGGGCGATGGCCGCCTCCATCGCGGGCATGTCCCAGCCGGCGTCTGTGGTCACCGGGCTCGTGATGATCCGGGCTCCGGCGAGGCTCAGGGCGTCGTATGCATTGGGGTAGGACGGGCTCTCGGCGTAGGCCCGATCTCCGCGGCTGATCACGGTGCGGGCGAGCAGGGCGATGGCGCTCTGGCCACCGGTGGTCACCATGATCTGGTCGGGATCGGTCGGCAGACCGCGATCGGTGTAGCGCGCCGCGATCTCGGCGCGGAGCTCCTCGATGCCCCACAGCGTGTAGCCGGGGCCGGTCATGTGGTCGGCCAGCCGCCGGGTCGCCTCGACGGCGGCCTCCGGGAGCCGCCGGGTGGCCGGCAGGGTCGCCCGGACCAGGTCGATCTCGCCGCCCTCAGTGAACGAGTCGGGTGCGGTGGGCGGCAGCTTCGTCGTCGTACCCGATCCCTGGACGCTCAGCGCGTAGCCGTGCTCGCGCAGGCGGCGGTAGGCGGCCGTGATCGTGGTGCGGCTCAGCGTCAGCCGCTCGGAGAGCTCGCGCTCGGAAGGCAGACGGATGTCGGCGGAGAGCCGTCCGTCGATCAGCAGCAGCTGGATCCGTTCGGCGAGGTTCTCGTACGCCGGGCCCTCCCCGTGCCACTGACCGAGCAGGCCAGCAAGCGCAGTGGCACCGATTCTTCCGCGAGGCATGAGGCCACCTTACGCCGATTGGCTTCTTTACCTTCGATTGGACCCGTGATTGGCTTTGCAATCGTGAAGGATCTCTCTGTGAAGTCGCTCTCCTGGTTGATAACTGGACTCTTCCTCTACGGCATCGCACTCGCCATGCTCGTGCAGGGCTCGCTGGGCCTGGCGCCCTGGAACACGCTGACATCGGGACTCGTCGAGATCACCGGGATCTCCTTCGGGATGATGACCAACCTGATCGGGCTCGTCGTCCTGCTGCTCTGGATCCCGCTGCGGCAGCGGCCCGGCGTCGGCACCGTGCTGAACGTCCTGCTCGTCGGTACCTCGGCGGAGATCGGCCTCTGGTTGCTCCCGCAGCCGTCGGGCCTGGTGGCTCAGGTCGCGCTCTTCACCGGCGGCCTGCTCCTGCTGGCCGCGGCCACTGGGATCTACATCGCACCCGGCCTCGGGCCGGGTCCGCGCGACGGCCTGATGACCGGCCTGCACGAGCGCACCGGCGCCCCGGTCTGGCTCTGCCGCGCGGGCGTCGAGATCACCGTGCTGGCGGTCGGCTGGCTCCTCGGCGGAATGGTCGGCATCGGCACGGTCGCCGAGGCGCTGCTCATCGGTCCGATGGTGCACCGGACCCTGCCGTTCTTCCGGACCGTGTACGCCGGGAGGTCGGCCGCTGCGGCGGTCGCCGCCGAAACACGCGCGAGCGCATGATTTAACCCACACGGATTTCCTGTTGCGCCCCCGACAGGATTCGAACCTGTGACCGTCGGATTAGAAGGCCGATGCTCTATCCAGCTGAGCTACGGAGGCGTGGCCTGTGGGGAGCACCCCGCTGAAGGGGGTTTACGCAGGCCGCGCACGATCTTACCGGTGCCCGTATCCCCTGTGTGCATCGGAATCCGAAACGCTGACCGGAGTGTTACCAAGGTGTGGGGGGTATTTGGGTGCACTGTCCCCACACTGTCGACCTGAGTGTCCGATTGGCGGACCACGAGGGTTCGAGACTGGACGCGATCATCGGTAAGGTCCCCGGACATGACTATGGAGTCCATGTGCACCTCGTGCGGTGCAGCCGTCACCGGTATGCGCTTCTGCACAGGTTGTGGGACCCCCGTCAGAAGCGCTCATCAGCCGCCGTCGCAGGGTGCACCGGAGCCGGTCGCACCGCCGCGTCTGCCGCAGCGGGGTGCCGATCCTGAGCAGGGTGGTCTGTCGTTGCCGAGGCGTGGGCAGGGAGCTCCTGTCCCCGCGCCAGAGGCCGACACAGAGGCGGCGCCGTTGCCGCTCGAGCAGGTCAGGCGTACGCCGGGGGCCTCGATGGCGCCTCAGCTGAGCATGACCTCGCCCAGCGGTGAGCAGCCTGCCTTCGGCGGTGGCATGGCCCCGCCGCCGGCGGGTTCTGACAGCGGTGGCCTGTTCGGGCTGGCGGCGCGTACGCCGAAGTTCGAGCCGGAGCTCGCTTCCCAGTCGCAGTCGCTCTTCCTGCCCAAGCGCAAGCGCGCCGCGGAAGAGCCCGAGCCGACCCCCACTCCGACCCCGATTCCGGAGCCGGACCCTGAGCCCGAGGCACCGGCGGCCGCGCCGGCGCCGCTCCCGGATCTCCCGACCCGGCCGCCGGTGCAGGAGCGGGCGCCCGAGCCGCCGGCTCCCGCGCCTGCCCCCGCGCCGCAGATGCCGGAACCGCAGGTGCCGCAGACCCCGGAGCCGATGGCTGCGCCTCCGCTGCCCGAGCGTCCGGCCGCTGCGTACCACCAGAGTGCGGAGCACCCGACCTTCGTCGAGCCCGCGCCGCAGTTCGGCGCCCCCGACCCTGAGCCGACCTACGAGCAGGCCTACGAGGCGACGCACGAGGCGATGCCGCCGGTCGAGCGCCGCCAGCCCGAGCCGATCCGTCCGGACGAGACCAGCGTCGCGATGAGCCCTCGGTTCGACGTCGTCGACGAAGAGGTCTCCGGGGGCACCCGTCCGCGTGACGAGTTCGAGCAGTTCGCGCCGCCGCAGCCGCAGTTCGACGCCCCAGCGCCCGAGCAGGCCCCGGCGTACGGCGACCCCGCCTACGCCCCGCTCGCGCCGCAGCTCGAGCCGGACCAGGCCCAGTGGTCGCAGGGCTACGACCAGCCCTATGACCAGCCCTATGACCAGCAGTACGGCCAGGGGCCCGACCAGGGCTACGACCAGGCGTACGAGCAGCCCTACGGGCAGCCGCAGGACCGGTCCCAGGACGAGTTCGGCCAGCCGTACGGTGATCCCTACTCCCAGAACGTCTACGCCGACGCCACCCTCGTGGGGCAGCCGCCGGTCGGCGGTGGACCCACCACCCCGGCGCCGCCGCCGATGGCGCCGCAGGGCTACGACCCGTACGGGAACGCCTACGACGCCCGCTACGAGCCGCAGCGCGGTCAGGGCGGCCAGGGCGGTCAGGGCAAGGGACCTGGTGGTCTCGACCTGAAGCGCTGGGGTCTGATCGTGCTCGCGCTGGCCGTCGTGGTCGCGATCATCGCCTTCGTCATCGGGCTGATCAACAACAACGACGACGCCAACGCCGAGACCGGCACCACCCAGGGCGCCACCACGACCGAGGGCGGTGCCGCGGCCGAGGCCAAGAAGATCGATGACCTCATCAAGACCTCGGCCAAGGACAAGGCGGCCATCGGCGCCGCTCAGGCCGACCTCGAGGCGTGCGAGAACATCGACGAGGCGATCCAGACCTTCCAGGACGCCGCGACGTCCCGCGAGAAGCTGGCTGCGAAGGTAGCCAAGATCGACACCGCCGTCCTCCCGGGATCGCGGAAGCTCGTCAAGAACCTCGAGTCCGCGTGGATGACCTCGCAGAACGCAGACCTGGCCTTCGCCGCCTGGGGCGAGAAGCGCAAGGTCAACGCCGACGGCGAGTGCGTGGGCGGCAAGGGGAAGCTGGAGAAGGCGACCACGCTCAGCCTGGCCAGCCATGACCCGAAGAAGGCGGCCGCCAAGGCATGGGGACCGATCGCGGAGGAGTACGGCTACAAGTCCGTCGAGTGGACGAAGCTCTGATCTGATCTGATCTGAGGTCAGCGTGAGCGGAGGTACGCCGCCATCGCCCGTTTGATGGCGGCGGCCGTCCGCTCCTGGAACCGGTCGGACTTCAGCAGTCGCGCGTCCTCGGCGTTGCGCATGTTGCCGGTCTCGAGCAGCACCTGCGGCACCGTGGTCAGGTTGAGGCCGGCCAGGTCGTCGCGCTCCACGAACCCGCCCTCACCGAGGTAGCTCGCCAGCGGCATCCCGGTCTTCCGCATCTCGGTGCGAAGCATCCGGGCGTAGCGTCGCGAGGGCTCGACGACCTCGTCGTTGGTGCCCGAGGGCACCGGGATCAGCAGCGAGTAGCCCCGCTCGGACGCGGCCGCGCCGTCGGCGTGGATGTCGATCGCGACGTCGGCCTTCGCGTCGTTGATGGTCTTCGCGCGCTCGTCGATGCACGGCCCGACTCCTTCGTTGCTGCCGCGGGTCATCACCACCTTCGCCCCCGACTCCCGCAGATCGGCCGCGAGCTTCTGGGCCACGGCCCAGGTGAAGTCGGTCTCCGGGTAGCCGTCGTTCGTCGCGGTGCCCGTCGTGTTGCACGGGCTCTGCGACCGCCCGTTCCACACCGGCTCGTTGATCACCTCGGGTGCGCCCGCGTTGCCGCCGTTGTGGCCCGGGTCGATCCCGACCACGGCTCCCTCGAAGATGTCGTCCGCTTCGCTCGACGCGGAGGCCGAGGCGGAGGCGGACGGGGACGCTGTGGCTGATGACGAGGCGGCGGGCTGCTGCCGTGGCGTACTTCCTGGGCTGCAAGCGGCCAGGGTCGCGGCCAGGGCGAGGCAACCGGCCACGGCGGCCGCTGACCGAGGCACCTCGGTCAGCAACCACTTCCCTCGTGGAAGTCCACGAAGGAAGCGCGACCTGACCGAGCTACCTCGGTCAGCATTCAGCTCACAGATGCTGACCCATCCACGCTTCGACGTCGTCGGCCGTACGCGGCAGGCCGGCGGAGAGGTTCACGGAGCCGTCCTTGGTGACCACGATGTCGTCCTCGATGCGGATGCCGATGCCGCGCAGCTCCTCGGGAACGACCTTGTCCTCCTTCTGGAAGTAGAGGCCCGGCTCGACGGTGAGCACCATGCCCTCCTGCAGCGGTCCCTCGATGTAGGTCTCCTTCGACGCGGAGGCGCAGTCGTGGACGTCGAGGCCGAGCATGTGGGAGACGCCGTGGAGGGTCCAGCGGGAGTAGGTCTTGTTGTCCTCGGAGAGCGCCTCGTCGACGGAGACGGGGAGCAGTCCCAGGTCGTCCAGGCCGTGCGCGAGGATCTCCATGGCGGCGAAGTGGCCGGCCCGGAAGGTGACGCCCGGGCGGATCGCCTCGATGCCGGCCTGCTGGGCCTTGTAGACGAGCTCGTAGAGGTTGCGCTGGAGCGGCGTGAACTTCCCGGAGATGGGGAGGGTGCGGGTGATGTCGGCGGTGTAGAGGTTGTGGCCCTCGACGCCCATGTCGAGCAGCACCAGCTCACCGGGGACGATCGGGCCGTCGTTGTCGATCCAGTGCAGCGTGGTGGCGTGGGACCCGCCGCCGACGATCGAGTCGTAGCCGAGGTCGTTGCCCTCCGCGCGGGCGCGGCGGAAGAAGGTGCCCTCGATCCAGCGCTCGCCGTGCTTCAGGACCTGGTCCCATTCGCGCACCGCGTCGGTGAAGCCGCGGACGGTGATGTCGCAGGCCTCCTTGAGCTCGCCGAGCTCCCACTCGTCCTTGATCAGGCGCAGCTCGGAGAGCGCCTTGGCGAACTCCTCGTCGCGGGCGGCCTCGGCAGGGGCGACCAGCTTGTCGACGTCGGCCGAGACGCCTCGCAGGACGCGGGTCGGGGTGTTGCCGGAGAGCCCGGACTCGAGCTGGTCGACGTGGCGTACCTCGATGCCCAGGGAGTCGGAGAGCTCCCGGGCAGAGGGACGCGCACCGGCCCAGAGCGCGCCGTACTGACGGTCACGGAAGAACTCGTCGGTGTCGCGACCGCTGCGCGGGCGGGCGTACAGGACCGAGGTGCCGTCGGGCTCGATCACGACGACGGCGTCGGAGGTCTGGTTGCCGGTCAGGTGCACGTGCGCGGTGTCGGCGCGGAAGCGGTAGTCGGTGTCGTTGGCGCGGACCTTGTAGGTGCCGGCCGGGACGACGAGGCGCTCACCCGGGAAGATGCCCGAGAGACGCTCCCGGCGGGCGGCCGCCCAGGGGGTGATCGGATGCTCGGGGACCTCGACCTCGCGGTCGTCCCAGCCCTCTCTCATGAACTTCGACCACGCCTCCGGAACCGTCTGGTCGTGGCTCTCGGTGTGGTCGTCTGCAGGAGTGGGGGCGCCGTTGTCCGTCATACCGGAATCGTACGCCGCGCCGGATCGGCAACGCTCGTGAGTTCCCAGGCCAGGCGGGTGGCGAGGACGTCTCGATCGGTGTCGGGTCGCGCGTGCGGTCCGCACGCCCGATAGTCTGGCGCGCATGGGGGCGATCCCGAAGGATCCGACAAGAGGCAACCGCACGTTCACCATCGTGGTGGGCGTGCTTGTCGTGCTGACCTCTTTGCCGGTGCTCGGCATCGTGCTGCTGAGCACCAGCGTCGTCGATGACCATCTTGCTCCCACCGGCGCGATCCTGGGAGTGCTCTTCGCAGCGATCCCGGTGGTGCCGCTGGTCTACGCCTTCCTGTGGCTGGACCGCTACGAGCCCGAGCCGAAGTCGCTGCTCGCGCTCGGCCTGGGGTGGGGCGCCTTCGTCGCGGTCGCCGCCGCGCTGATCGTGCAGAGCGTCGGGGCGCTGCTCGCCGGGTGGAGCCAGCCGACCCAGCTCGCGATCGTGGCTCCGGTCACCGAGGAGGCGGCCAAGGGGCTGTTCCTCTTCGTGCTGCTGGTCTGGCGCCGCCACCTCCTCGACGGGGTGCTCGACGGGATCGTCTACGCCGGCATGGTCGGCATCGGCTTCGCCTTCACCGAGAACATCCTCTACCTGGGTGGCACCTACAACGGCACGCCCGGCATGGGCGACAGCTCCTCGGGACACATCGGTGAGTTCACCGCCGTCTTCGTGATGCGCTGCCTGTTCAGCCCCTTCGCACACCCGCTCTTCACCGCCTTCACCGGCATCGGCATCGGCATCGCCGTGGTGACGCGCAAGCGCTGGCTGAAGGTCGTGGCACCGCTGCTGGGCTTCGGCATCGCGGTGCTCGCCCACGGCACCTGGAACGGTTCGACACTGCTCTATGACGGCGCCGGTTTCCTGCTGGCGTACGTCGTGGTGATGGTGCCCGCGTTCGTCTCGATGGTGGTCTTCGCGGTGTGGCGGCGAAAGTCCGAGCGGATCGTGCTGACCCGGTCGCTGACCGACGCCGCCCAACGTGGGCTGATTCCCTACACCGACGTCGGCTGGGTGGTCGATCTTCGGCGCCGGGAGCAGGCGCGGAAGTTCGCGTCGACCCACGGAGGGGCTCAGGGGGTTGCGGCCATGCGTGAATACCAGCAGGCTGCCATCGAGCTCGGATACTTGCACTGGCGATTCCTGCGCGGCAACCCGCCGCCAGACTTCGCCGCCCGGGGGAGGGCATACGTTGACCGCATCAGTGAGGTACGTCCACACATCGCGTTCCCGAGCGGGAAGGTGATGACCGGATGAGTGAAGAACACAGAGACGACGACACCGCACCTGAGTCGGCTCCGGGGGCCCCGGCGCCGGCCTACGAGGCTCTGACGGCCGGGATGCTCGCGGAGAAGCCGACCACCGAGTTCGAGGCCGTACGGGCCGAGATCGAGGCGACCGGCGGCGAGAGCAACCGGATGGTGACCTCGCTCATCCAGCTCCACCAGGCGCTCACCGAGGTGACCCTGCCGCTGGATCTGCCCGGCACCGACGAGCAGCGGGCGGCCAGGCAGAACATGGTCGAGCAGCTCGAGGACTACGTCATCCCGCGGATGATGACCATCGACGCGCCGCTCCTCGCGGTCGTCGGCGGCTCGACGGGCGCCGGCAAGTCGACGCTGGTCAACTCGCTGGTCGGCACCAAGGTGACCACGCCGGGCCTGTTGCGGCCGACGACCCGCTCGCCGGTGCTGGTGCACAACCCCGAAGACGGCCGTTGGTTCGGCCAGGACCGCCTGCTTCCCGAGCTGGAACGGGTCAACCACCCGACCAACGACCCCGGTGCGCTGCAGCTGGTCGCCAGCGACCGGCTCCACCCCGGCCTGGCGATCCTGGACGCACCCGACGTCGACTCGGTCGAGGAGGCCAACCGGGTGCTCGCCGCCGAGCTGCTCGCCGCGGCCGACCTGTGGGTCTTCGTCACCTCGGCCGCACGCTACGCGGACCAGGTGCCGTGGGAGTTCCTCCAGCTCGCCGCCAACCGCTCCACCGCGGTCGCGGTGGTCCTCGACCGCACTCCGACCGAGGCCGTTCAGACCGTCGCGGGCCACCTGGCCCGGATGCTCGCCTCGCGCGGGCTCAAGGACTCACCGCTCTTCATCGTCCACGAGGGCGAGGTCTCCGAGCACGGGCTGCTGCCGGCCGAGCACGTCGCCGAGGTGCGTGCCTGGCTCGACATGCTCGCCGACGACGCCACCGCGCGACACCAGGTCGTCACCCAGACCCTCGACGGTGCGGTGCGGGCGCTGACCCTGGAGGTCCACCCGATCGCCGACACCGCGGACGGTCAGGGAGAGGCCGCGCAGCGGCTGCGTACCGATGCGGACATGGCCTACGACGAGGCGCTCAAGGCGATCATGGCGGCGACCGCCGACGGGACGCTGCTGCGCGGCGAGGTGCTCGCGCGCTGGCAGGAGTTCGTCGGGAGCGGAGAGATCCTCAAGGCGCTCGAGACCCGGGTCGGAGCGCTGCGTGACCGGATCCTCGGCGCGGTCCGCGGCAAGCCGCAGCAGGCCGAACGGGTGACCGCGGCCGTGCAGGGCGGCCTGGAGATGCTGATCCTCGAGCAGTGCGAGGCGGCTGCCGAGAGGGCGGAGGCGGCCTGGCAGATGAGTCCTGCGGGCCGCGGGCTGCTCGCAGTCGGCCCCGCCGACCTCGGCCGAGCCTCGCGTGCGCTGCGGCCCAAGGCCGAGCGTGCGGTGCGCGACTGGCAGCAGGACGTGCTCGACATGGTGCGCAGCGAGGGTCAGGACAAACGTACGACCGCGAAGTTCCTCTCCTACGGGGTCAACGGCCTCGGCGTCGCGCTGATGGTGGTCGTCTTCGCCTCGACCGGCGGAGCGCTCGTCGGTGCCGAGGTGGGCATCGCCGGTGGCACGCTCCTGCTCGGCCAGAAGCTGCTGGAGGCGGTCTTCGGCGACCAGGCCGTGCGCGGGCTCGCGTCCAGGGCGCGCAAGGCGCTGGAGGTACGCATCGTGGGTCTCGTCGACGAGGAGCGTGCGCGCTACACGGGTCAGGTCGACGCGCTGCAGATCGACCATGGTGCACCGGAGCGACTGCGGCACGCTGCGCGGAAGGTCGGCGACGCTCGTTTCGCCAGCCAGCGCGGCGATGACTGAGACTTGTCAGACTGAAGCTTTTCAGGAAGGGAAGGGGGACCCTTGAGCGGCCTGCTCGAAGGTGCAAAGAACCTGGTCAGCCGAGGTGGAGACCTCGGCGATCGGCTGGACGGACTGACCGCTGCGACCGTGGCGGCGACGGGGCGTCTCGACGACGGACTCGTCGAGGACGCGCGCACCGTGGTCAACAAGGCCCAGGGACGCCTCAAGCTCTCCGCCGACCACACGGTCGTCGGGGTCGCGGGGGCGACCGGGTCGGGCAAGTCGTCCACGTTCAACGCCCTGACCGGGCTGGAGCTCTCCGCCGTCGGTGTCCGCCGGCCGACCACCTCCTGGGCGACCGCCTGCGTGTGGGGTTCGGAGGGCGCTGCGGAGCTGCTCGAGTGGCTGGGCATCCCCGAGCGTCACCAGACCACCCGCGACTCGATGCTCGACACCCGCCGCGAGGGGCACGAGCTCGACGGCGTGGTGCTGCTGGACCTGCCCGACCACGACTCCACCGAGGTCTCCCACCATCTCGAGGTCGACCGGCTGGTCGAGCTCGCCGACATGCTGGTGTGGGTGCTCGACCCGCAGAAGTACGCCGACGCGGCGATCCACGACCGCTATCTGCAGCCGCTCCGGACCCACTCCGAGATCATGGTCGTGGTGCTCAACCACATCGACCGCGTTCCCGAGGACCGTCGTGAGTCGATGCTGGGTGACGTACGCCGCCTGCTCGACCAGGACGGGCTGCGCAACGTCCCGGTGATCCCGGTCTCGGCCAAGCTCGGCTGGGGGATCCCGCAGCTCAAGACCGAGATCGCCCAGCGGGCCGCGGCGAAGCGGGCCAACAAGTCGCGGCTCTCGGCCGACATCAAGACCGCCGCCGTGAAGCTCGCCAAGGCGTCCGGCGACGCCAAGCCGCGCTCCCTGGCCAAGCCCCGGGTGGAGGCCCTCGAGGACGCCATCTCCGAGGCCGCCGGGGTGCCGACCGTGGTGGACGCGGTCGAGCGGTCCGTACGCACCCGGGCCCGGGCGGCCACCGGCTGGCCGCTGGTCTCCTGGGTCTCCCGGCTTCGGCCCGATCCCCTGAAGCGGCTGCACCTCTCGCTCGGGGAGGAGGCGACCCAGCTGGCCGGGCGCGCCCGGACCTCGCTGCCGCAGACCACCGCCGTCGAGCGGGCGCGGGTCGACACCGAGGTGCGCCAGCTGGCCGACGAGGCCGGCGCCGGGCTCGCCTCGCCGTGGCGCGACGCGATCCGGCGGGCATCGGTCTCGCGGATGGACGACCTCGCCGACAGGCTCGACGCCTCGGTCGGCGGAGTCGACCTCAACGCCGAGCGGCTGCCGCTGTGGACCGGGCTGGTCAAGGCTCTCCAGTGGCTCCTCATCGTCCTCGCCACCGTCGGGCTGGTGTGGTCGGTGGCGCTGCTCCTCTCCGGAGCCACTTTCGGCGACGCGACGCCCTCGGTGGCCGGGGTCGAGCTGCCGTACGTCCTCTTCCTCGGGGGTGTCGGGCTCGGGCTGGTGCTGTGGGCCGTGTGTCACCTGCTGGTGATCACCACCGCTCGACGACGGGCGCGCTCGGCCGATGCACGGCTGCGTACGGCGGTCGCCGACGTCTCCCGCGAGCTCGTCGTCGACCCGATCGAGACCGAGCTGGCGGCCTACACCGCGCTGCGCCACGGGGTGGCCAAAGCGCTGCGCTGACCGGTCGGCGGGCCGATCACTGTCCACAGGGACGGTTCGATCCGGGGTTGTCCACAGGCGGACGTACGCCGCCCGGAAACTGTCGGTGGTCGAGCGCAGGGTTGTCTCCGAGGCCCGCATCAGGCGGGCGAACACTGAGGAGACAACGATGAACGACTCGATCATCACCCTGCGCGGCAACGTCGGCGCCGACCCCGTCGTGCGGAGCGTCGGTGAGGTCTCGGTGGCGAACTTCCGGATGGCGTGCACACCGCGGAAGCTCAACCGGTCCACCGGGGAGTGGAGCGACGGCCTGACGCAGTGGTTCACGGTGAGTGCCTGGCGTCAGTTGGGGGAGAACGTCGGGCGCTCGCTGCGCAAGGGCGACCCGGTGGTCGTCCAGGGGCGGCTGTCGGCTCGCAGCTACGTCAACAAGGACGGGCTCGAGGTCAACACCTTCGAGGTCGAGGCGACCGTCGTCGGCCACGACCTCAACCGCGGCATGACCAGCCTTTCGCGCAACCCGCGCACCCTGGCCGCGGCTGCGGCCCCCGCGCCCGGCCCCCGCGACGAGGACCCTGACCGCGACCCGCTCTCCGACTGGCGGGCCCCGGGGTCGGACCCGTGGGACCAGAAGCCGGCGGCGTCCGACGATGGCGAGACGGAGGAGTCTGTGGCGGCCTGAGGTGAGCCGGGCGTGCGCCGGTTGTACCGGCGTGCCCCGACCTCATTAGGGTGGAGCCCATGGCCGACTACATCCTCTCCCTGCGCAATGTGCGCAAGGCCCACGGCGACAAGGTCGTCCTCGACAACGTCACCCTCTCGTTCCTGCACGGTGCCAAGATCGGCGTCGTCGGCCCGAACGGCATGGGTAAGTCCTCGCTGCTCAAGCTGATGGCCGGGCTCGACCACCCGAACAACGGCGACATCGTCCGCGACCAGGACGCGACCGTCGGGATGCTCCAGCAGGAGCCGCCGCTGACCGAGGGCAAGACCGTCCTCGAGAACGTCGAGGAGGCGGTCGGCGAGATCAAGACGAAGATGAAGCGCCTCGAGGACGCCTACATGGAGATGGGTGACCCCGACGCCGACCAGGACGCCCTGATGGCCGAGACCGGGGAGCTCCAGACCTTCCTGGACAACATCAACGCCTGGGACATCGACTCCAAGCTGGAGCAGGCCATGGACGCGCTGCGCTGCCCTCCGGGCGACGCGATCGTCGACAACCTCTCCGGTGGTGAGCGCCGCCGGGTCGCGCTGTGCAAGCTGCTCCTGCAGGAGCCCGACCTGCTGCTGCTCGACGAGCCCACCAACCACCTCGACGCCGAGTCGGTGCAGTGGCTGGAGGGTCACCTCAAGTCCTACAAGGGTGCCGTCCTGGCGGTCACCCACGACCGTTACTTCCTCGACAACGTCGCCGAGTGGATCGCCGAGGTAGACCGCGGCTCGATCCACGGCTACGAGGGCAACTACTCCACCTACCTGGAGACCAAGAAGGACCGTCTCAAGGTCGAGGGGCAGAAGGACGCCAAGCGCGCCAGGATGCTCGAGAAGGAGCTGGAGTGGGTCCGCTCCAACGCCAAGGCCCGCCAGACCAAGTCGAAGTCTCGTCTGGCCCGCTACGAGGAGCTCGCCGCTGAGGCCGACAAGGCCCGCAAGATCGACACCGCCGACATCAACATCCCGCCGGGCCCGCGCCTGGGTGACGTGGTGATGGAGGCCAAGGGCCTGGTCAAGGGCTTCGAGGGCCGCACCCTGTGGGACGACATCTCGTTCTCGCTGCCGCGCGCGGGCATCGTCGGCATCGTCGGCCCCAACGGTGTCGGCAAGACCACGCTGTTCCGGATGATCACCGGCTCCGAGAAGCCCGACGCGGGTGAGCTCAACGTCGGCCAGACGGTGAAGATCTCCTACGTCGACCAGAGCCGCGGCGGCATCGACCCCAACAAGAACGTCTGGGAGGTCGTCTCCGACGGCCTGGACTTCATCAAGGTCGCCAACTTCGAGATGAACTCGCGGGCCTACGTCGCCTCCTTCGGCTTCAAGGGCCCCGACCAGCAGAAGAAGGCCGGCGTGCTCTCCGGTGGTGAGCGCAACCGCCTCAACCTCGCGCTCACCCTGAAGCAGGGCGGCAACATGCTGCTGCTCGACGAGCCCACCAACGACCTCGACGTCGAGACGCTCTCCTCGCTCGAGGACGCGCTGCTCGACTTCCCCGGCTGCGCCGTGGTCACCTCCCACGACAGGTGGTTCCTCGACCGCATCGCCACCCACATCCTCGCCTGGGAGGGCACCGAGGAGAAGGAGGGTGAGTGGTTCTGGTTCGAGGGCAACTTCGAGTCCTACGAGGCCAACAAGATCGAGCGCCTCGGCCAGGAGGCGGCCCGCCCCCACCGCGTCACCCACCGTCGCCTCACCCGCGACTGACCAACCCGCGCCGAGCCGGCGCGTTCTGACCACACCCCGCGCCGAGTCGGCTCGTTACAACGAGCCGACTCGGCGCATTTGTCACAGGGTGGCGGGCTCTTGGGTCTCCACCGGGCGTACGCCGTTCACGGCAGGGGTGATCCGGCGCTCGAGGCGCATCGAGCCGGCGACGATGCCGACACAGCCGAGCACCATCAGCGCGATGAACACCGTCGACTGGCCGTGCTCGAGCAGGAACCCGGCCAGGATCGGGCCGATGATCGCCCCGGTCTGGAACGCGGCCGAGTTGATCGCGTTGTAGCGCCCGCGCAGGTGGTCGGGGGCCATGTCGTTGGTCAGGGCGGGGAAGGCCGACTGCATCAGCGTCTCGCCCAGGGCGAAGAACAGCCCCTGGAAGGCGACCACGCCGACGATCGCGGCGACGGAGCCCGGCACCAGGCCGGTCGCCCCGAACACCACCCAGGCGAGGCCCCAGATCACCGCGGTCGCGATGAGCACCCGGGTGCGCCGCTTGCCGCTGACCCGGTTCATCACCCAGAACTGGGCGAGCACGATCACCGCGCAGTTCACCACGAACGCGAAGCCGACGACCCGGGTCGAGACCTCGGAGATCTGACGCGAGAAGGCCGGGAACCCGCTCTCGATCTGGCCGTAGCCCAGGGTCGCGAGCAACACCCCTGTCACCACCAGCCAGATGACCTCGGGACGACGCAGGATCGTGGCGTACGACGCGGTCGCGTCGGGCTCGTCGGCGGCAGGACGTGTGGCACGGCCGTGGAGATGACGCAGCGGGCCGAGCAGGACCAGGGCCGGGAGCGTGAAGGTGGCGGCGTTGGCGAGGAAGGCGTAGGTGAACGTCTCGGGCCGGGTCACGTCGATGAAGAGCCCGCCGATGACGCCGCCGACGCCGATGCCGAGGTTGATCAGCGCGAAGTTCACCCCGTAGTAGCGCTGCCGCAGCTCACCCTCGACCACGGTGGCGACCAGGGCGTTGGCGGCCGGCCATGACACCCCGGCCTGGACGCCCAGAAGGCACAGCGCCGCACCGGCGAGCACCGGCGTGGTGGCGAAGGCGAGCAGGACGTCACCGGCGATCGCGCAGACCAGGCCGCCGAGGATGACCGGGCGGGCTCCATACCGGTCGATCAGGCTGCCCGCCGGGCCGGTGACGACCAAGCCGACGATGGCGATCAGGCCCATCAGGGTGCCGGCGAGGCCGAGGTCGAAGCCGCGTACCTCATGCAGGTAGATGATCGTGAACGGCAGCGTCATGCCGCGACCGAGGAGCTGGATCGCGACCGTCGACAGGAGCCAGCGGCCCTCGCGTGGAAGTGCGGCTATGAAGTCACGGAGACCGAGAGCAGGGGGAGTCGACACCGCACAATCTTCGCCTTTACCTGGAGCGGTGGCGAATTGTTTCTCGGGTCCCTGGAGCCCGTCATCCCGGGCTAAGGTCCCGCCAATCATCGTCCGTTGGTCCCGACTTCGTCGCCGCTAAATGCGTGCCCGTGCACGGAACAGCCCGGAGGGAGGTCTAACGTAATGCCCCGTGGGTGATGAGACTCGGTGGCTGGACGAAGGGCAACAGCGCTCGTGGCGTGCGCTGATGATGGGGATGACCCTGCTCGATGACCGCCTGGACGCGGATCTACGCTCCCGCTTCGACATCTCGCTCCCGGAGTACGAGATCCTCGTACGCCTCTCCGAGAACGACGGTGCCATGCGGATGGCTCAGCTCGCCGACTCCCTGGCCCACTCCCGCTCCCGGATCACGCACACGATCACCCGGATGGAGCGCTCCGGGCTCGTCGAACGCCGCAACTCCGCAGACGACGGCCGCGGTGTCGTCGCCACCCTCAGCGACCGCGGCTTCGAGCTGCTGCGCGAGGCCGCGCCCGTCCACGTCACCGGCGTACGCGACTACCTCATCGATCTGGTCAGCGAGGAAGACTTCGCGGCCCTGGGACGGGTGATGAACGCCGTCTCCGACCACCTCATCAGCGACCGCCCCGGTATCGAGATGCGCTGAAAACGCCGAGTCGGCTCGTTAGAACGAGCCGACTCGATGCGATCTCCGGTCAGAACGAGCCGACTCGGCGGGGTGTCAGATGCGCTCGAGGATCATCGCCATGCCCTGGCCGCCGCCGACGCACATGGTGATGAGGCCGGTGGTCTTGTCGTGCCAGTCGAGGCTGTTGAGCATGGTGTTCTGCAGGCGCGCGCCGGTCATGCCGAAGGGGTGACCGACGGCGATGGCGCCACCGTTGATGTTGAGGCGGTCGATGTCGATGCCGAGGTCCTGGTAGGACGGGATCACCTGGGCGGCGAAGGCCTCGTTGATCTCGACCAGGTCGATGTCGCCGATCGACATGCCGGCGTACTTCAGCGCGTTCCGGGTCGCCTCGACCGGGCCGAGGCCCATGATCTCGGGGGACAGGCCGGAGACACCGGTGGACACGATCCGCGCCAGCGGGGTGACGCCGAGCTCGGCGGCCTTGGTGTCGGACATGACCACGACGGCGGCGGCGCCGTCGTTGAGGGCGCAGCAGTTGCCGGCGGTGACGGTGCCGTCCTCGCGGAAGACCGGCTTGAGGCCGGAGATGGCTTCCAGGGTCACGCCCGCGCGGGGACCGTCGTCGGCGGAGACGACGGTGCCGTCGGGCGTGGTGACCGGGGTGATCTCGCGGGCCCAGAAGCCGTCGGCGATCGCCTTCTCGGCGAGGTTCTGGGAGCGTACGCCGAACTCGTCCATCTCCTGGCGGGAGATGCCGCGCGAGGTGGCGAGGTTCTCAGCGGTCTGGCCCATCGCGATGTAGACGTCCGGCAGCAGGCCGTCCGCGCGCGGGTCGTGCCACTTCTCGTTGGACGCGGCGGTCGCGGTGGTCCGCGACTGGGCGTCGTCGAAGAGGTGGTTGACGGTGTCGGGCAGGTGGTCCGAGGTGCCCTTGACGAAGCGGGACACGGTCTCGACACCGGCCGAGACGATGATGTCGGCCTCACCGGCCTTGATCGCGTGCAGCGCCATCCGCGAGGTCTGCACCGAGGAGGAGCAGTAGCGGGTGATGGTCGCGCCGGGCACCTTGTCCCAGCCGTTCAGCACGGAGACCACGCGGCCCATGTTGTTGCCCGACTCGCCACCCGGCAGACCACAGCCGAGCAGCAGGTCGTCGATGTCGTTGGGGTCGAGACCCTCGACCTTACCGACGGCTTCCTTGGTGATGAGCGCGGCGAGGTCGTCGGGACGGAAGTCCTTCAGAGATCCCTTGTTGGCTCGCCCGATCGGGGTGCGGGCGGCGGCGACGATGACTGCCTCAGGCATGAAGACTCCCGGTTACTGATGAGTAGGTTGAACTGTGGTCGACACCATACTCGCCCGGACAGCGTCTGGTCGCCAGGCCCAGTGCCCAAGATCATCTCGACAAGCTCGATACAGGCATCTGGAAGGATCGGCCACGTGCGCCACCTCTACGAATGCCCCATGCGTTGGGCCGACCTCGACATGCTCGGCCACGTCAACAACGTCGTCTACGTCGACTACCTCCAAGAGGCGCGCGTGGACATGCTGCGCACGCACGCCAGGAGCCCGCAGACCCAGGGCCTGGCCGAGGGGGTCGTGGTGGCCAGCCACCAGGTCACGTATCTCGCCCCGCTGCTCTTCGACTTCACGCCGGTCCACGTCGAGTCCTGGGTGACCGACATCCGGGCGGCCAGCTTCACGATGGCCTACGAGATCTTCCGCGACCAGCCTGACGGCACCCGCAAGGTCTACGTGCGGGCGAGCACGGTCCTGGCGCCGTACGTCTTCGCCACCGAGTCGCCGCGCCGGCTCAGGCCGGAGGAGAAGGCCAACCTGCAGCCGTACCTCGAGGGCTATCCGGAGGAGTGGTCGCCGAAGCCGCTCGCGCTGGGTGAGCCGAAGCGGCTCGAGGACGGGCGCTTCCCGCTCTACGTCCGCTTCTCCGACGTCGACGCCTACGGGCACGTGAACAACGTGAAGTACTTCGAGTACTTCCAGGAGTCGCGACTGGCGCTGATGAAGCGCCTCAGCTCCCACAACGACATCAAGTCCTGGCCCTCCGTCGTGGTCGCGCAGACCGACGTCACCTACCACGCGCCGGTCCTGGCTCGCTCGGAGCCGTACGACGTGTGGAGCTACGTCTCCCGACTGGGCACCAAGTCGATGACGATCGAGTCCGAGATCGCTGACGGAGACCTCCGACTCGCCCGCGGGCAGGTCACGCTGGTCTTCTACGACCTCGAGTCCGGGAAGGCCGTCGAGCCCAGCCCGCAGGTGCGTGCGGCCGTCGAGGGCGTGCTCTAGACAGCTTCAGTCGCGCCGGTCGTCATCACAGTCGGCGCGACGGTCGTCTCGCTGGTCGTAGCGGTGTTCCCGCCGGCAGTCGTCACCGTTGTCGTCGCGATCGCCGTACCAGCTGTCCGCGTCGGCCCACGCGCTCCAGTCCCAGTCGTCCTGGGTCGCGGTGAAGTCCTGCTCGGGCATGGTCGGGACCTGACCCGAGGTCTCCTTGGACTTCTCCCCGGGGCGCGACTTCCGGGCGCTCAGCGTGGTTCCCTCGGCCGGGCGCTGCGCGTTCGGCGCCGACTCGGGCGGCGCGAGCAGATCACGCGAGGCGAGCTGGGTGGTGAGCGAGGCGTCGGGCGGAGGGGGCAGGGTGCCGACCGAGGTGTCCTCGGCGGCGTCGATGGGCTCGGGCGGACCGCTCGGGTCATCGGCGAGCGGAGTCTGCTGACCGGTCGCCTGCGTCGCGGGCCGGCTCGACTGGTCCGGTCCGATGGACCGTATCCCCCCGATGAGCAGTGCCATCGCGACGAGGGCTACGACTCCAAGCCCGACTCCGACGATAGCCCGCTGAATTGCCCGCATGCGTCCTCCGAGAGCGCTCTGGTCAACCAAATGTTCTGCTTGAGTCCAGTAGCCTCCCAGTGCTTGCGTCAGATGTCGAGAAGCGGGACCTTTGTCAGCGTTTCCTGAGCCGGGCCACCAACAGCGCACGGCGCTCGGAGATCCGGCTCCACACCACCTTCTGGACCGCGAGCGTCGCCCAGCCCGCGAGCGCCATGCCGGTGATGTTGAGGAGCAGCTGCAATACGCTTCCCCGGATCTCGTGCCCCACCCCGAAGGCGAGACCGAGGGCGATGTTGGCCGCCGCCGGGATGGTGGTGACCGAGATGAAGACTCCGGAGAGGCCTCCGACCCGGGCCGAGGTGAGCGCGAGCACGCCGGCCGCCGCCGCGATCAGCGCCACGATGAACGACCACTTGTCCGGGGTGTAGATGAAGCCCGTCCCCGGGCGGTCGGCGAGCACGTCCTCGAGGGTGATCCAGCCGAGCGCGCGGGCGATGAGCGCAGCCACCGTGGTGACGGCGATGCCGACCAGGAACCCGAGGGCGAGGGTGCCCAGCGAGCGGCCGAGCAGGTGGTAGCGATGCCGCACCAAGGCGACCCCCAGTGCCGCGATGGCACCGAACTCGGGACCGATCACCATCGCCCCGATCACCAGGATCTGGGAGTCGAGGACGATCGCGATCCCGGCCAGCAGCGTCGCGAGGGTCATCAGGCTCATGAAGGTCCAGTTGGCCTCGGTGTCGTCGTAGGCCTGCTGGGTGACGTCGGCCCACACCATGCTGTCCGCGCTGCTGCCAGGGGCCAGGTCGGCGGCCTTCAGAGCGCGGTCTGACATCCAGGCCTTCGGCGAGTCGATCTGGATGCTGCCCTCCTTGTGCACGTCCAGCTCACGGAGCCGGTCGATGACGTCGTTGGCGGCCTCCCGGGCGACCCCGGCCATCACCACGTCGCCCTCGGGACGCAGCGACGCACCGGGGAGCGAGGAGAGCTCGCTGACCGCGGGGTCGGCAGTCAGAACGTCGAGGACCCTGGGCGTCAGGTGTGCCGGCGAGGTGATCCGCAGCTGCAGCATGGGCGACATTGTTGCCTACGCCGACACCGCGGGGCGGTGTCACAGCCGGTAGGTCTGCGCGGGAACAGGTCGTGGCCGGAACGTCAGGGAGTCAGGGATCCGTCAAGGCGGGCGACGCCCGCGTCAGCGATGCGTCAAGCGGACCGGGACCCGGGCCGGCAGCGCCTAACGTCGCAGGTGTGTCTCTACGAGTCCCCTCCCACGATGATCGCGACCTTCCCGAACAGCGGCGGGGCTTACGCAGCCTCCCGTCGTCATCTCGGGACTGCGGGGCCGTGCTGGTCGCCGCCGCGGCCCTCGTCGCCGCCGTCATGAGCGTGTGGATGAGGGTCGTCATCCACTAGAGCGCACCGCCGAGCGCCGGACGTACTCGAGTACGTCCGGCGCTCGCGCCTTTCCGGGTGACATCCGGGTCAAGGAAGCGTCAATCCCGCTGTCTACGTCGTCAGGGAACCGTCAAGGTCGGGGCTGTCTGCCCTCGCGCGGGGATGCAATGGAGCCGTGCTAGATCTCGTCTACATCCTCATCACGCTGGTGTCCTTCGCCGGGCTCGCCGCGTTGGTCGGAGTCATCGACCGGCGCTTGGGCGAACCCGCCGACACCGACGTCGCCCCCACACAGAACGAGCCCGAGGCCGAGCCGCAGGCGGTGACCCGATGAACGCCGTCGTCGCTGCCGTGCTGCAGATCGTCGTCCTGATCGCCGCGCTGGCTCTCACGGTCCCGCTGCTGGGCCGCTACCTCGCTCACATCTACACCTCCGAGAAGCACCTGCGTGCCGAGAAGGTGGCCTACCGGGTGCTGCGCGTCGACCCCGACGCCGACCAGCACTGGCGCTCGTACGCCCTGGCGGTGCTCGGGTTCTCCCTGGTCGGTGTGCTGTTCCTCTACCTGCTCGCGCGGACCCAGCAGTGGCTGCCGCTGAGCCTCGGCTTCGACCGGTTCCCGAGCGACGGCGCCTGGAACACCGCGGTCTCGTTCGTGGCCAACACGAACTGGCAGTGGTACTCCGGCGAGGCCGCCGCGGGCAACCTCCTTCAGATGGCCGGGTTGACGGTGCAGAACTTCGTCTCCGCGGCGGTCGGGATGGCGGTCGCCGCCGCCTTCGCCCGGGGCCTTGCCCGTGGCCGCGGACACGGCGATAAGCAGGGCCGTGGCCGGGTCGGCAACTTCTGGGCCGACCTGGTACGCGGCGTGGTGCGCGTGCAGCTGCCGATCTCGGTCGTCAGCGCACTGGTCCTGATCGCCAGCGGGACCATGCAGACCCTGCGTAGCCACCAGACGATATCCACCCTGGGCGGCGGTGAGCAGACCGTGACGTCGGCCGCGGCCGCCAGCCAAGAGGTGATCAAGGAGCTCGGTACCAACGGTGGCGGCATCTTCAACGTGAACTCCGCCCACCCCTGGGAGAACCCGACCCCGTTCACCAACATGCTCGAGATCTTCCTGATCCTGATCATCCCGTTCGCGATGGCGTGGGCCTTCGGCCTGATCGTGCGCGACCGCCGCCAGGGCGGCGCGATCCTGGCGACGATGGCAGTCCTCCTGCTCGGTGGAACCGCGCTGCTGACCTGGGCCGAGCTGGCCGGCCCCGGCACCGCGCCGCAGCTGGCCGGGGGCGCGATGGAGGGCAAGGAGACCCGCTTCGGCGAGGCCGCCTCGGCGCTCTTCGCGGCCGCGACCACCGGCACATCCACCGGAGCGGTCAACGCGATGCACGACAGCCTCACCGCCCCCGGCGGCGGCGTCACGCTCTTCATGATGATGCTCGGCGAAGTCGCGCCCGGCGGCGTCGGCTCGGGCCTCTACGGCATGCTCATGCTCGCCATCGTGACCGTCTTCCTGTGCGGCCTGATGGTGGGGCGTACGCCGGAGTATCTCGGCAAGAAGATCGGCCGGCACGAGATCTCCCTGGTCGCGGTCTACATCCTGGTGACCCCGATCCTGGTGCTGGTCGGTGCAGCCGTCGCGGTCTCCTTCCCGGCCGGCCCCGAGGGCATCCTCAACTCCGGCCCGCACGGCTTCTCCGAGATGCTGTACGCCGTCACCAGCGCTGCCAACAACAACGGCTCCGCCTTCGGCGGACTGACCTCGGGCACCCCGTTCTGGAACACGCTGCTCGGCGTGCTGATGCTCTTCGGCCGGTTCGCGCCGCTGGTGGTCGTGCTCGCGCTGGCAGGCAGGTTCGCCTCCACGCGGCCGTTGCCGGTCGGTGCCGGCACGCTGCCCACCCACCGCCCGCTCTTCGTCGCGCTGCTCACCGGCGTCACGCTGGTCGTGGTCGGCCTGACGTACGTCCCTGCCCTTGCTCTCGGTCCGATCGTGGAGTCGCTGTCATGACCCAGTTCAACGTCCTTCCTCCTGCCTCCGACACAGAGGAACCCCAGGAGCACCACCACGACCGGCACACCGTGCCGCCCTCGAAGGGGGCGCTGTCGGCGGCCCAGATCAGGGCTGCCCTGCCGGGTGCGCTGCGCAAGCTCGACCCGCGCCTGCTCGTGCAGACCCCGGTCATGCTGGTCGTCGAGATCGGCGCGGTGGCCACCACCGTGCTCTCGATCCTCGACCCGAGCGTGATGGGCTGGCTCGTCACGGTCTGGCTCTGGCTGACCGTCGTCTTCGGCAACCTCGCCGAGTCGGTCGCCGAGGGCCGCGGCAAGGCTCAGGCGGCTTCGCTGCGGGCGCTGCAGACCGAGACCTCGGCGCGTCGGCTGCGAGGCGATGGCACCGAGGAGGCGGTCGCCTCCACCGCCCTGCGCAAGGGCGACCGGGTGGTCGTCGAGGCCGGGGAGCGGATCCCCGGTGACGGCGACGTCATCGAAGGTGTCGCGAGCGTCGACGAGAGCGCCGTGACCGGCGAGTCGGCCCCGGTGATCCGGGAGTCGGGCGGTGACCGATCCGCGGTCACCGGCGGCACCCTGGTCCTCTCCGACCGGATCGTCGTGCAGATCACCTCCGACCCGGGCCAGTCGTTCGTCGATCGGATGATCGCGCTGGTCGAGGGCTCGGAGCGGCAGCGTACGCCGAACGAGATCGCCCTCAACGTGCTGCTCTCGACGCTGACGGTCATCTTCGTGGTCGTCTGCGGGACGCTCTACTTCCTCGCCGACTACTCCGGCGCGCACCAGTCGTGGCTGGTGCTGATCGCGCTGCTGGTCTGCCTGATCCCGACCACCATCGGCGCCCTGCTGAGCGCTATCGGGATCGCGGGCATGGACCGGCTGGTACGCCGCAACGTGCTCGCCATGTCCGGGCGCGCGGTCGAGGCCGCAGGTGACGTGGACGTGCTCCTGCTCGACAAGACCGGCACGATCACCTACGGCAACCGGCAGGCCCACGAGATCATCCCGGTCACCGGTGTCACCCTGACCGGCGCGGAGAACGCCGCGGTCCTGGCCAGCCTCTCCGACCAGACCCCCGAGGGTCGGAGCATCCTGACGCTGGTGGGTCGTTCCATGGGTGGGCCCGCTGAGGCCACGATGGTCGAGTTCTCCGCGACCACCCGGATGTCCGGCCTGGACAGCCCCGGCCTGAGCGTACGCAAGGGCGCGGTCTCCGCGGTGACGGCCTGGGTCCGCGAGAACGGTGGCCAGGTGCCCCCGGAGACCGGCGTGGTCGTCTCGGAGATCGCCGAGAGTGGAGGTACGCCACTGGTCATCGCCGAGCACCGCAACAACGACCCGGCGCGGGTGCTGGGTGTCGTGCACCTCAAGGACGTCGTCAAGGACGGCATCCGGGAGCGGTTCGACGAGATGCGCGCCATGGGCATCCGCACGGTGATGATCACCGGCGACAACGCCGCCACCGCGGCCGCGATCGCCAAGGAGGCGGGGGTCGACGACTTCCTCGCCGAGGCGACGCCGGAGGACAAGCTGGCGCTGATCCGGAAGGAGCAGCGTGGCGGCCGGATGGTCGCGATGTGCGGCGACGGCACCAACGACGCGCCCGCGCTGGCCCAGGCCGACGTCGGGGTCGCGATGAACACCGGCACCACCGCAGCCAAGGAGGCCGGCAACATGGTCGACCTCGACTCCGACCCGACCAAGCTCATCGACGTGGTCGAGATCGGCAAGCAGCTGCTCATCACCCGAGGCGCGCTGACCACCTTCTCGGTGGCCAACGACATCGCGAAGTACTTCGCGATCCTGCCGGCGATGTTCGTGGTCGCCTTCCCGCAGCTCGAGGTGCTCAACATCATGCGGCTCTCGACGCCGGAGTCCGCGATCGTCTCCGCGGTCGTCTTCAACGCGCTGGTCATCATCGTGCTGATCCCGCTGGCGCTGCGCGGCGTGCGCTACCGGCCCTCGTCGGCCGTCGAGCTGCTCCGCCGCAACATCCTCCTCTACGGCGTCGGTGGCCTGATCGCTCCCTTCGTGGGCATCAAGCTCCTCGACCTCGTCATCTCCCTCATCCCAGGACTGTGAACATGAACGACATCTACGCCCTTCTGCGGCACTCCTGGGCCGGGCTCCGGGTGCTCATCGCGGCCACCCTCGTGCTCGGTCTCGGCTACCCGCTCCTCGTCACCGGCATCGCCCAGGTCGCCTTCCCCTGGCAGGCGAACGGCTCGCTGGTGACGGCCGACGGAAGCCACACGACGGACCCGTCCGAGGCCGCGGGCTCCGCCCTGATCGGGCAGGTCAACGGCGACTCGGCGCTGTTCTACCCGCGCCCCTCCGCGGCCGGTGACGGCTACGACACGCTGTCCTCCTACGGGTCCAACCTCGGCCCCGAGGAGCCCGCGTTGATCGACGCGATCAAGGAGCGCAAGGCCGAGGTCGCCGCCCGTGAGGGCGTCGCGGCCGCCGAGGTGCCCGCCGACGCGGTCACGGCCTCTGGCTCCGGCCTCGACCCGCACATCTCCCCGGAGTACGCCTCGCTCCAGGTCGCCCGCGTGGCCAAGGTCAACGGTCTGACCGAGGCGAAGGTGCGTGAGCTGGTCGCGGACAGCACCGAGGGACGTACGTGGGGCGTGCTCGGTGACGCGCACGTCAACGTGCTCCTGCTCAACATCGCGGTGAAGCAGGCGGCACACTGATCCTCGTGAGCATCGATCACAGGGCGGAGCAGCCGGCCGTGCCCAGGCGCGGCCGGCTGACCGTGTACCTCGGTGCGGCGCCGGGGGTGGGGAAGACGTACGCCATGCTCGGCGAGGCGAAGCGACGGGTCGCCCGCGGGACCGATGTGGTCATCGGGTTCGTGGAGACCCATCAGCGCGTGCACACCGGCGAGATGCTGGACGGGCTCGAGCTGGTTCCGCGCCGGGAGATCGGCTACCGCGGGGCGACCTTCACCGAGCTCGACGTGGAGGCGGTGATCGCCCGGGCCCCGACGGTCGTCTGCATCGACGAGCTCGCGCACACCAACGTGCCCGGCAGCCGGCACACCAAGAGGGCCCAGGACGTCGAGCAGATCCGGGCGGCCGGGATCGACGTGATCACCACCGTCAACATCCAGCACCTGGAGTCGCTCAACGACGAGGTCGAGCGGATCACCGGCGTACGTCAGCGGGAGACCGTGCCCGACGAGGTGGTCCGCACCGCCGACCAGATCCAGCTCGTCGACATGGCCCCGGACGCGCTGCGGCGACGGATGGCGCACGGGAACATCTACCGGCCCGAGAACATCGACGCCAGCCTGACCTCCTACTTCCGGGTCGGCAACCTGACCGCGCTGCGCGAGCTGGCGCTGCTGTGGCTGGCCGACCGGGTCGACGACGCGCTCGGCGACTACCGGCGCGAGAACCGGATCGAGCACCCGTGGCCGACCAAGGAGCGGATCGTGGTCGCGGTCACCGGCGGGCCGGAGTCGGAGACGCTGCTGCGCCGGGGAGCACGGCTGTGCCAGCGTGCCAAGGGTTCCGAGCTGATGGCGGTGCACGTCGTCGCCTCGGACGGGCTGGCCCGCCCCGAGGACCGTGGGCTGGACCGGGTGCAGGCACTCACCGCCTCGCTCGGCGGCACCTTCCACACCGTCGTGGGGGAGGACGCCGCCGGGGCGGTCGTCGACTTCGCGGTCGGCGCCAACGCGACCATGATCATCGTCGGGGTCTCCCGGCACTCCCGCGTACGCCGCCTGTTCACCGGCTCCACCGGTGACCGGATCGCCACCGCGGCCGGGTCGATCGACGTCCACCTGGTGACCCACGAGGAGATCGCCCGGGGTGCGCAGGCGCGGGCCTCGGTCGGCTCGCCGCTGAGCCGGAGGCGACAGCTGCTCGGCTGGCTGTGCGCTGTCCTGGTGCCGCTCGGGCTGGCCTGGCTGCTCAACCGCGACGGTGCCGCCGGCGCGGCCGAGCGGCTCCCGCTGGCCAGCATGCTGCTGCTGGCGGCCACGGTGCTGGTCGCCCTGATCGGAGGACGTTGGCCGGCCGTGGCCGCCGCGATCGCCGGCTTCCTGCACCTGAACTGGTGGTTCACCGCACCGGTGCACAAGTTCACGATCCAGGAGCCACGCAACGTCGTGACCCTGATCGTCTTCGTGACCGTCGCGGTGGCGGTCGCGACCGTCGTCGACCGGGCCTCCCGGCGCGCCGAGGAGGCTCGTCAGGCCAAGGGTGAGGCGGCCACCATGGGTGCGCTGTCGCGCTCGGTCCTGACCGGGCAGGACACCGCCGAGGCGATCGTGAACCGGGTGCGGGAGACCTTCGGGCAGCAGGCGGCGGTGCTCCTGGAACAGACGCCGCAGGGCTGGGTGCGGCTGGCCGGTGCCGGGGTCGGCTACCCCGCCGAGCCCGAGCAGGGCGACACCCAGGTCGCGGTCAACGACACCCATGTGATCGTGCTGCGCGGGAGCCCGCTGCGAGGGCGGGAACGCCGGGTCCTGGAGGCGTTCGCGGTGCAGACCTCGCTGGTGCTGGAATACCGGAGACTGCGGGACCAGGCCGACCGGGCGATGGCGCTGGAGCGGGCCGAGCAGACCTCGACCGCGCTGCTCCGGGCGGTCTCTCACGACCTGCGTACGCCGCTGGCCACCATGCGCGCCGCGCTCGACGGGCTCCTGGTCGGCCGGATGCCGGGGGAGGACCGCAAGGTGCTGGTCGAGTCGGCCGCCGGGTCCGCGGACCAGCTCGAGAGCCTCATCGACAACCTGCTGGATCTGTCCCGGGTCGAGGCGGGCCTGGTCCATCCCGTCATGGGCGCGGTCAGCCTGGAGGAGTCCCTCCCTCTGGCCGTCGCGGGCCTTCCCCCGGCCGCGGTCTCCTTCGAGGTCGGCGAGGACACCCCGTTGGTACGCACCGACCCGGGTCTCCTCGAGCGCGTCGTCGCCAACCTGGTCGCCAACTCGGTTCGGGTCTCGTCCGGCGGGCCGGTGCGCATCCTCGCCCACGTCACCCCCGAGACTGTGGAGGTGATGATCGTCGACCGGGGACCCGGCGTACCCGAGGGCCAGCGTGAGCGGATGTTCGAGCCGTTCCAGCGACTCGACGACACCTCGCCCGGCGGCCTCGGTCTCGGCCTCGCGGTCGCCCGCGGGCTCAGCGAGGCGCTGGGCGTCGAGCTGTCTGCCGACGACACCCCTGGGGGCGGGCTGACCATGGTGCTGGCGGTGCCGCGGGCATGAGCGAGCGCCAGCGAGCGACCATAGGCCTCAGGCCGCCGCGTCCGTACGATGGCGCTTGCGCTACGGAGGCGGCGGCATGAGCAAGGTTTTGGTGATCGACGACGAGCCGGCGCTGCTGCGGGCGCTGGCGATCAACCTGCGGGCCGCCGGCTGGGAGGTGGAGACCGCGGCCGACGGGCGCTCGGCGCTGGCCGCCGCCGCGGCGACCCACCCCGACGTGGTCCTGCTGGACCTCGGCCTCCCGGACCTCGACGGCACCGAGGTGATCGAGGGGCTGCGGGGCTGGACCCAGGTGCCGGTGGTCGTGCTCTCCGCGCGTCAGCACGGCGACGACAAGGTCGAGGCGCTCGACCTGGGGGCCGACGACTACGTCACCAAGCCGTTCGCGATGAACGAGCTGATGGCGCGGCTGCGGGCGGCTGTCCGACGGTCCCAGGAGTCCGCGCCCCCGGCCGCGACCACGCTCACCGTGGGCGACCTCGAGATCGACTTCGCGCGCAAGCGGGTCCACCGCGCCGGTGAGGACGTCCGGCTGACCCCGACGGAGTGGTCCTTCCTGGAGCTGCTGGCCCGCAACGTGGGCCGGCTGGTGCCCCGCGACCAGATCCTCAAGGAGGTCTGGGGCCCGGCGTACGCCAAGGAGACCCACTATCTGCGGGTCTACGCCGCTCAGCTGCGCCGCAAGCTCGAGGCCGACCCTGCTCACCCGCGCTACCTCGTCACCACCCCTGGTGTGGGCTACACCCTCGACGCCGAGGCGGAGCCCGAGGCCGGTCCGGGGGAGTAGCGGGAGGCGACGACCCCCAGCGCGAGGAGCAGCCCCAGGTGGCGCAGGTCGCTGGCGGCGAACGACAGCTGACCGCCGGTGTTGACCGCGAACCCGGTGACCAGCCCCCACCCGGTGATCGCCAGCAGCAGGGCGTACGGCGTGCTCAGCGTCAGTGCGGCTCCGGTGCTGAGGACGACCATGGTGATCAGCCAGGTCGAGAAGCCGACACCGGCGACGGTGAGGACCGCCGTGGCGATCAACAGGACGGCGGCCGCCGCGCCGGCGCGTACCGCCGTGACCTTCTCCAGCAGCTCCATACGACCAGCCTGCGCTCGCATCTACGCCCTCGCGGGTGTCTGGACGCTCCTCTGACACCCGCCTCCCGGAATCTTGACGGAATCCTTACGCCTTCCCGCGGGGCTCGGATGCCCGATCCGGGTCGATCGGGCTGAAGAATTGATCGGGTGACCGCAGTGACCACGGCGAGCAGCGTCCCGGGCGCCGCAGCGCCCACCGAGACCCACGAGAAGAAGCACCCGTGGTGGCAGGTGATGTGCCTGACCGGTGTCGACTACTTCTCGACGCTGGGTTACCAGCCGGGCATCGCGGCGCTCGCTGCCGGGCTGCTCTCGCCGATCGCGACCCTGGTCCTGGTCGGGCTGACCCTGCTCGGTGCGCTGCCGGTCTACCGCCGGGTCGCGGCCGAGAGCCCGCACGGGCAGGGCTCGATCGCGATGCTGGAGCGGCTGCTGTCCCGCTGGGGCGGCAAGGCGTTCGTGCTCGCCCTGCTCGGCTTCGCGGCCACCGACTTCATCATCACGATGACGCTCTCGGCCGCCGACGGCGCCGCGCACGTGGTGGAGAACCCGCTCTTCCCGTCCACGTGGGACGGGCACAACATGGTGATCACCCTGGTGCTGCTCGCCGCCCTGGGCGCCGTCTTCCTGAAGGGGTTCAAGGAGGCGATCGGGATCGCCGTCGGCCTGGTGGTCACCTTCCTGGCTCTCAACCTGGTCGTGATCGCCGTCGGCCTGGTGCACGTGTTCAGCAACCCCGGTGTCTTCACCAGCTGGAACGACGCGCTCTTCGTCGAGCACGGCGATGTCACGACGATGATCGCCGTCTCGCTGCTCGTCTTCCCCAAGCTCGCCCTCGGGATGAGCGGGTTCGAGACCGGTGTCGCGGTGATGCCGCAGGTCAGGGGCGAGGCGAGCGACACCGAGGAGGACCCCGCCGGCCGGATTCGGGGCACGAAGAAGCTGCTCACCGCGGCCGCCCTGACGATGAGCATGTTCCTGATCGCCTCCTCCTGGGTGACCACCCTGCTGATCCCCGCCGAGGAGTTCCAGGAGGGCGGCGAGGCCAACGGCCGGGCCCTGGCCTATCTCGCCCACGACTACCTCGGCAGCGCCTTCGGGACGGCGTACGACATCTCGACCATCCTCATCCTGTGGTTCGCCGGCGCCTCGGCGATGGCCGGCCTGCTCAACCTGATCCCGCGCTACCTGCCGCGCTACGGGATGTCACCGGAGTGGGCGGCCGCGACCCGGCCGCTGGTGGTGACCATCTCGGCGGCAGCGTTCCTGATCACCTGGATCTTCGACGCCGACGTGGATGCCCAGGGCGGGGCGTACGCGACGGGTGTGCTGGTCCTGATGCTCTCCGCCGCGGTGGCGGTGACCCTGGCCGCGCACAAGGCCGGTCAGAAGGTCCGCAGGGTCCTGTTCGGCCTGATCGCGGTCGTGTTCGCCTACACCACGGTCTCCAACGTGATCGAGCGTCCCGACGGCGTCAAGATCGCCGCCTGCTTCATCGCCGCGATCATCGGGGTCTCGCTGGTCTCCCGGATCATGCGCTCCTTCGAGCTGCGCGTGACCGGCGTCGAGCTCGACAAGAAGGCCGAGACCTTCCTGCGCGAGTGCGCCCGCCGCCAGATCCGGCTGGTCGCCAACGAGCACGAGGGCACCGAGGGGCCCGAGGAGTACGAGGACAAGCTGCGCCAGATGGTCCTCGACAACGACCTGGTCGACGACGCCGACATCATCTTCGTCGAGGTGCATGTCACGGACCCGTCCGACTTCGAAGGCACCCTGGCGGTACGCGGCGAGGTGACCGGACGCCGCCGGGTGCTGCGCCTGGAGGCACCGGCTGTGCCCAACGCGCTGGCCGCGACGATGCTCCACATCCGCGACGTCACCGGTGTTGTGCCGCACATCTACTTCGAGTGGACCGAGGGCAACCCGGCGATCAACCTGCTGCGGTTCCTGTTCACCGGGGTCGGCGAGGTCGCCCCGACCACCCGGGAGATCCTGCGGCGTGCCGAGCCGGACCGGAGCCGTCGGCCGCACGTGCACGTGGGCTAGCTGGGCGCGTTGATCATGAAGTTCGCCGCGTGCTCGGCGTACGCCCAGAACTGCGCGTCCTGCTCGGGGGTGAGCCCGGCGGCGTCGAGGCCCTCGCGGAAGTGGGCGAGCCAGCGGTCGCGAGCCTCCGAGGTGACCTCGAACGGGGCGTGACGCATCCGCAGCCGCGGGTGGCCGCGCTGCTCGGAGTAGGTCGTCGGCCCGCCCCAGTACTGAGCCAGGAAGAGCGTCAGGCGTTCCTGCGCCGGACCGAGATCCTCCTCGGGATACATCGGCCGCATCAGCTCGTCGGTCGCCACGCCCTCGTAGAACTTGGCCACGATCGTGCGGATGGTGTCCATCCCGCCGATCTCCTCATAAAACGTCACTGAGCCATTCTTCCACGCGGGTCCGCCCGCGCGTCCCGTGGCAGGATCGGGGACGTACGCACACACTCGAACTTTGGGAGATAACGATGGCCACCACCCGCACTGCCACCACCGTCTGGGAGGGCTCGCTCTTCGAGGGCGCCGGCAAGGTGACGCTGGACTCCTCGGGCCTGGGGACCTACGACGTCACCTGGGTGGCCCGCTCGCAGGAGCCGAGCGGCAAGACCAGCCCCGAGGAGCTCATCGCCGCCGCCCACTCCTCCTGCTTCTCGATGGCCTTCTCCAACGGCCTGGCCGACAACGGCACCCCGCCGACCAGCCTGGAGACCAGCGCCGATGTCGAGTTCACCCCCGGCAAGGGCATCACCGGCATCAAGCTGACCACGCGTGGTGTGGTCGAGGGGCTCGACAACGACACCTTCGTCCGCCTCGCCGAGGCGGCCAAGGCCGGTTGCCCGGTCAGCCAGGCGCTCGCCGGCACCACCATCACCCTCGACGCCGCCCTCGCCTGAAATGCGGTGATGCCCCGGCTTCGGCCGGGGCATCACTGGCGGCGTACCTCAGGCGTACGTCAGGCCTTGGTCTGCTCCTCCTCGGCGGCAGCCTTGTCGTCGCGGTGCCAGATGACCCGCTGCGGGAAGGGCATCTCGATGCCCTCGTAGTCGAGGCGGGCCTTGATCCGCTGGCGCATCTCGCGCGCGATCGCCCACTGCTTGAGCGGCAGCGTCTTGATCAGCACCCGCAGGGTGATGGAGTCGGCGGCCAGCGCCTCGACGCCGGTGACCTCGGGCTCCTCGATGATCTGGCCCTTGAACTCCTCGTCGACCCACAGGTCGTGGGAGACCTCGCGCAGCACGCGCTGGACCTTGTTGAGGTCCTCGTTGTAGCCGACGCCGACGTCGATGACGGCGCGGGCCCAGTTCTGGCTGTGGTTGCCGACGGTGAGGATCTCGCCGTTGGGGATGTACCAGACCGTGCCGTCGAGCGAGCGCATCCGGGTGATCCGCAGCGTCACGGCCTCGACGGTGCCGCTGATGTTGTTGACCTCGATGCTGTCACCGACGCCGTACTGGTCCTCGATGATCATGAAGATGCCGGACAGGTAGTCCCGCACCAGCGACTGGGCGCCGAAACCGAGCGCCAGACCGACGATCCCGGCCGAGGCGATGATCGGAGCGATGTTGATGCCGAGCTCGTCCAGGATCATGGTGGCGAAGATCGCGACCAGCACACCGGTGACGACACTCTTGAGCAGGGAGCCGATCGCCTGCGCCCGCTGACTGCGACGTGACGACGCGGCGTTGAGTTCGTGCGCCTCGCCGATCTTGGCGATCTTGCCGGTGAGACCAGGTGACTCCATGGTGCGGACGACGACCTTGTCGATCACCCGTTGCAGCACCCAGCGGAGCACGATCGCCAGCACGATCAGGCCGGCGATACGCAAGGGGATGCCGATCACCCATTCGCCGAGCGTCGACCAGGAGACCGAGACCAGTGGGGGGTTCGGGGGGATGGACATGGGTTCCAGTATCCAAGGCGTTCAAGGCCGGGGGCCAATCCCGGGGCGGGCCTCGACTCCCGTCCAGGGGACGTGGGGCAGAGATGAGAACCAGGACGTACGCCGGTTAGTATCTGCCTCGTGAGCAACCAGATCCTGCGCCGCGCCGGCCTCCTCGGCGCCTCCGCCTCCGCCGCCGTCGTCGCCTCTGTTGCTACCGCCGGCCCCGCCAGCGCCGAGGTCCCCAACGGCTGGCCGGTCGCCGACGCGATGACCGCCTCCGGTCTGCTCCTGCTCATCCTGCTCATCCCGGTGATCCTGATGTTGGTCATCTCCCTCCTGGTGCTCCTGCCGGGTGTGTTCCGCGGCGAGGGGCTGCTGCCCAAGCCCCACAAGGCCGAGGACGACAACCTCCCCGCCGCGACGCACTGACCCGTTTCACACGAGAACGGCCAGCTGCTGCGTCGCCCGCGTCATCGCGACGTAGCGGTCCACGGCACCCTCGATCCCGGTCCCGTACGTCTCGGGGCTGATCAGGACGACCAGGTCGAACTCGAGCCCCTTGGCGTGCACGGGGCTCAATCGGCGTACCCGGCCTTCGTTCACGTCCGAGGATCCGGCGGCGATCACACAGGCGAGACCCTCCTCGTGCTCGGCGAGCCAGGTGTCCAGGATCTCGTCGAGGTCCGTGACGGAACCGTGGACGACCGGGATGCCGGAGGCACGGATCGACGTGGGCACGTTGGCGTCGGGGAGCGCCGCCCGGATCACCGGCTCGGCCTCGGTCATCACCTCCTCGGGCGTGCGGTAGTTGATGCTCAGGCCGGCCATCTCGATCCGGTCCAGGCCGACCCGCTCGAGCCGCTCCTGCCACGACTCGGTGAACCCGTGCCGCGCCTGCGCCCGGTCGCCGACGATCGTGAAGCTGCGTGAGGGGCAGCGGCTGATCAGCATCTGCCACTCGGCGTCGGTCAGCTCCTGAGCCTCGTCGACGACGATGTGCGCGAACGGCCCGGCGTACGGGTCGAGCTCGTCCGGCTCCCGCACCGAGTCGTCCAGCAGTGTGGTGCGTACGTCCTGGCCGCGCAGCATCGACATCACCTTCATCTCGGAGTCGTCGTGGCTGATCAGGTCCGAGACGACCTCGGCCTTCGCCTTCCGGTCTGCGGCCGCGGCCGCCTTCTTGGCGCTCCGGCGCCGCGAGGCGTCGGGGTCGCCGAGCCGGCGGTGGGCGGCGTCGAGCAGCGGCAGGTCCGCCTCGGTCCAGGCCTTGGGGTCCTCACGCTGCAGCGCCTTGACCTCGTCCGGGGTGAGCCAGGGTGCGCACATCCGCAAGAACGCGGGCACCTCCCACAGGTCCCCGACGATGTCGGCCGGCCGCAGCCGCGGCCAGACCTCGCCGAAGACGTCGAGCAGCCCGGCGTTGGTCTCCAGCGAGGCACGCAGGGCGTCGGTCGCGTCCTCGTCGACCAGCCCGTACGCGTCGAACTCGTCCTCCTCCTGGTCGTCGCCCCAGTCGTCGAGATCGGCGTCGTAGTCGCGGTCCGGGTCGTTCGCGCCGTTCTCCTGGATCCTCTCGGTCACGATCCTCAGCAGCGCGTCCCAGACCTGATCGCGGGCGTCGTTGTGCGGCGTACCCTGGTCCGCCGCGGCGATCGCCTCGGTCCAGTCGCGGGTGCTGATCACCGCGTCACCGTAGGGCGTCTCGACGAGCGTCGGCTTCGACGGAGCCTTCTCGTAGAGCGCCACCGCCGGCTCGATCGCCGCGACCATCCGGGCGTCGGCCTTGAGCCGGGCCACCTCCTTGTCCGGCTCGGGCAGCAACGAGGCACCCTCGGGCACCATCCGCCGCAGCGTGGTCGTGCGTACGCCCTCCTCGCCCAGGCTCGGCAGCACGTCCGCGACATAGGAGAGATAGGGCTCGTGCGGCCCCACGAACAGCACCCCACCCTTGCCCTCGCCCAGGCGCGGGTCGGAGTAGAGGAGGTACGCCGTGCGGTGCAGCGCCACCACGGTCTTGCCCGTCCCCGGACCGCCGTCGACGACCAGGGCGCCCCGCGAGGACGCCCGGATGATCGCGTCCTGGTCGGACTGGATCGTGCCGAGCACGTCGCGCATCCGCGGCGAGCGGCTGCTGCCGAGGGTGGCGATGAAGGCCGACTGGTCGTCGAGCGCCGCCGCATGCCCCTCGAGCCCCTCGGCGGTGAAGACCTCGTCCCAGTAGTCGGTGACCCGCCCATTGGTCCAGCGGTAACGGCGCCGGCTCAGCAGCCCGCGCGGGTCGGCGTGCGTGGCCGCGAAGAACGGCTCCGCCGCCGGCGAGCGCCAGTCGACCAGCAGCCGCCGGCCGTCGCTCGCGGTCAGCCCGAGCCGGCCGATGTAGATGGTGCTTCCCGAGTCGGTGACGATCCGCCCCAGGCACAGGTCCAGGCTGAACCTGCGCAGCATCCGCAGCTGCCCGCCGATCCGGTGCACCTCCAGGTCGCGGTCCATCGCCTCCTGCCCGTGCCCGCCCGGCCGGCGGCGTACGTCGTCCAGCCGTTCGTTCAGCTCGGAGATCTGCTCCTCGAGACTCTGCCCGATGGCAGCGAAGTGCTGCTCGTCATCGGCGATCAGTGCCGGGTCCGCCTTGGCATCGTGACGGCCCGCGAGATCGAATGCTTGCAACGTTGAATCCCCTGTCTGAACAGGCACTTTACCTGTTCGAGCAGGAGATTCTGCCCCAATCCGGGGGTCTTGCGGCAAGCCCCCATATGCGCTATAAAGTTGTTAACGGAAGGGAAAGATCTCCCTTCCGTTCGTGCGTTTTGAGGCCGAGTCGGCGCGTCCTGACACAAAACCCCGCCGAGTCGGCGCGTTAGAACGCGCCGACTCGGCGGGATGTGCGGTCAGGACGAGCCGACTCGGCTAATCGGGTTACTGCGCGTCGCGCTCCTGAGCGGCGAGGGCGCGAGCGACCTCGTCACGGCCTTCGCGGACGTACCGCTTGGCGGCGGGCTCGGCGGGGGAGGTCTCGAGCCACTTGTCGGCCTTCTCCAGGAGCTCGGGGGAGGCGGCCGGCTTCGGGAAGATGAACTCCAGCACCGTCGAGGCGCGGTGGGTGCCGAGGTGGTCCCAGAGGGTGTCGGCGGCCTCGAAGTAACGGTCGATGAACGGCGCCAGCACCTCGTCCTGGCCGCCGCGCTGGAACGAGAGCACGATCGAGCGGGCGGTCTCGTTGGCGACGTCGGTGCGGACGACGACGGAGTCCCAGGCCGCTTCCTTGGCCTCGGCGGTGGGCTGCGCGGCGCGGGCGGCGGCCGACTTCTCCTTGCCGGAGATGGTGTTGTCGCGCTCGAGCTCGGCGGCGATCTCGGTCTCGCCGAAGGTGCCCGAGGCGGCCAGGCCGGTGACGAGCGCCCAGCGCAGGTCCTGGTCGATGTCGAGACCGTCGTAGGCCAGGTCGCCGGAGAGCAGGCCCTGGAGGTCGGCGATCGCGGCCTCGGAGCGGGCGGCCGCGGCGTACGTCCGGGCGAAGGTCAGCTGGTGGTCGCTGCTCGGGGCGGCGGCCTCCAGCAGGCCCTTGAGCCCGCTCTCCCAGCGCGCCTTGAGGGCGTCGCGGTTGGCCGGGGCCGAGAAGGAGCCGACGGCCTGGGCGGCGAAGACCGGGATCCGGGTGACGCCCCAGGCGTCGGTCTCCTGGCCGATGTTGGCGAGCACGAGCTCGACGAAGTCGCTGGCCCGCATCTCCGCGTCGCGGGTCATGTCCCAGGCAGCGCCCCAGATCAGCGCGCGCGAGAGCGAGTCGTCCAGCGCGGACAGCGACGACAGCGCGGTGGCCAGCGAGCGCTCGTCGAGCCGGATCTTGGCGTACGTCAGGTCGCCCTCGTTGAGCAGCAGCAGGTCGGGCTGCTTGACGCCCACCAGCTGCGGGACCTCGGTCAGCTCGCCGGTGACGTCGATCTCGAACGCGTCGCGGCGCACGAGGGCACCCTCGACGAGGTCGTAGAGGCCGAGGCCGATGCGGTGGCGACGCAGCGTCGGGTAGTCGGCGGCGGCCGACTGGCGCACCGCGAAGGAGGCGTAGGAACCATCCTCGGCCAGCTCGAACGACGGCGCGAGGGTGTTCACACCGGCGGTCTGCAGCCACTCCTGGGCCCAGCCCTGGAGCTCACGACCGGAGGCGGCCTCGAGGTGGCGCAGCAGGTCCTTGAACTCGGAGTTCCCGTAGGCGAACTCCTTGAAGTAGGCCTTCAGCCCCTCCAGGAACGGCTCCAGGCCGACCCACGCCACCAGCTGCTTCAGGACGGAGGCGCCCTTGGCGTAGGTGATCATGTCGAAGTTGACCTCGACGGCCTGCAGGTCGTAGTTGTCCGCGGCGATCGGGTGGGTGGTGGGCAGCTGGTCCTGGCGGTAGCCGGTCTGCTTGCGCGCGTTGGTGAAGCCGGTCCAGGCGTCGGTGAACTCGGTCGCGTTGGCCTGGGCGTGGTAGCAGGCCCACTCGGCGAACGACTCGTTGAGCCAGAGGTCGTCCCACCACTTCATGGTGACCAGGTCGCCGAACCACATGTGCGCCATCTCGTGCAGGATCACCGAGGCGCGGAAGTCGTAGAAGGAGCGCGGCTGCTTGGAGCGCGGCAGGTACTCGTCGCGCAGCGTCACGGCACCGGCGTTCTCCATCGCGCCCATGTTGTACTCGGGCACGTAGAGCTGGTCGTACTTCCCGAAGGGGTAGGGGAAGTCGAAGGCGTCCTCGAAGAACTCGAAGCCCTGCTTGGTGATCTTCACGACCTCGTCGCGGTCGAGGTAGGGGACCAGCGACTGGCGGCAGTAGTGGCCCAGCGGGATCGTGCCGAACTTGCCCTCGTAGAGGTCCTGGACCTCGTGGTACTCACCGGCGATCAGCGCGGTGATGTAGGTCGACATCTTCTTGGTGGGCTCGAAGTCCCAGGTCGCGCGACCGTCGCCGAGCGGCTTCGGCTCGGGGGTCACCGCGTTGGAGACGACCTTCCAACCCTCGGGAGCGGTGACGTGGAAGGTGAAGACGGACTTGAGGTCGGGCTGCTCGAAGGTGGTGTAGACGCGGCGCGCGTCCGGGACCTCGAACTGGGAGTAGAGGTAGACACGGTCGTCGGCGGGGTCGACGAAGCGGTGCAGGCCCTCGCCGGTGTGGGAGTAGGTGCAGTCGGCCTTGACGACGAGGACGTTCTCGGCCGCGAGACCGTCCAGCTGGATCCGGGAGTCCTGGTACGCCACCGCGGGGTCGAGCGCGGCGCCGTTGAGCGTGATCTCGTGGACCGTCGCGCCGACCAGATCGGCGAAGGTCGAGGCGCCGGCCTCGGTGGAGGTGAAGGTGATCGTCGTCGTCGAACCGAAGGTCTCGGTACCCGTGGTGAGGTCGAGTTCGATGTCGTACGACAGGACGTCGAGGAGGGCGGCCCTAGCGGTGGCTTCGGCGCGCGTCAGATTGGTTCCAGGCATGCCTGGATCCTCTCATTCTGCTCGGATTTCGAGACATTCATAACGCCGTTGTTGCCCGTTCTTGGGAGTCGCTGAGCGTGGAAAGTAAAAATACAGTGTTGTAATTCCGACACACCGGTATCAATGGTTGACAACTTTCTCTAGGGTGCTCATGTGCCCCTCAAGTCACAGAAACATCAGTATTCACAGGAGTCGCGCCGGGTGGGGAAGCCTGGCGGGGCGCTGCGCCGGACCTTGGTCACCGGCGCGGTTCTGCTGCTCGTCGGCCTCGGTGTGCAAGTCATCCCCAAGTTGGCATCACCGGCGCACGCGGGCTCGATCACGCTCTGCTCCGGCTTCTCGGACTGCCGCAGCAAGGGCTACTCCACCGGCGGCTACGAAAGTGCCTGGGGAAGCATGTACTGGCGGATGTACGCCGGTCGGAACTGCACCAACTACGTCGCGTACAAGCTGATCCGGACCGGCCTGCCGAACGCTCGCCCCTGGTCGGGCGAGGGCAACGCCACCAACTGGGGCGTTGCGCTGAGCAGGCTGACGAACCGGACGCCGACCGTCGGCTCGGTCGCCTGGTGGCACTCCTCGCACCCGAGCGCGAGCCGCTTCGGGCACGTCGCGATCGTCGAGAAGGTCGGCGCGGACACGATCACCATCTCGGAGTCCAACTACGGCAGCGACATCAGCTGGCGCCGGATCGGCAAGGACTCGGTGAACTACCCGACCGGATTCATCCACATCAACGACAAGGGGACACCGTCGACGAAACGCCTCTCGGTCACCAAGCGGCCCACGGTCGAGGGCACGGCGCAGGTCGGCAAGGCGGTCACGGTCAACACCGGCTCGTGGAGCCCGAACCCGAACAAGATCCGCTACCAGTGGATCGTCGACAAGAAGCCGATCCCGGGTGCGACCAACAAGACCTTCCGCATCCCCGGCCACCTCGCCGGCAAGCAGATCGCGGCGGTGCTCACCGGCACCCGCCGGGACTACAGCCAGGCGAAGACGATGAGCCAGATCCTGCCGCCGATCAAGCAGGGCACGTTCAAGGTGCTCGCACAGCCGAAGATCTCCGGCACCCAGAAGGTCGGCTCGACGGTCTCCGTCGGCGGAGCTGACTACGAGCCGTCGGCCAAGATCGGCGAGGTCAGGTGGTACGCCGACAAGACCCTGATCGCACGCACCAAGTCCCGCTTCCTGAAGGTGCCCGCAACGGCCTCCGGGAAGAGGATCGGCGCGGTCGTCGTCGGCGTCCAGGAGGGCTACCGCCCGAAGCAGTCGTACGCCTTCGCCAGCACGCTCGTCGGTGGCGGCAAGGCGCCGCAGCAGCCGGCCGAGCCTCCGAGCGGCGGCGAGCTGTCGCAGACCGCGGCCGGCTTCGTGAAGGGCGGCACTCGCCTCGGCGGCCTGATGCAGGTCGACCCCGGCAGCTTCAGCGAGGCCGTCGACCTGACGTACCAGTGGACGCGCGAAAGCACGCCGATCTCCGGTGCGACGAGCAACAAGTACCGCCCGACGGAGTCCGATGTCGGCCACCGGCTCAGTGTCACCGTGGTCGCCCGCTCCAGCAGCGGCGAGACGGTGAGCAAGACGTACGGCCCCAGCGGCCGGGTCCGCGTCAAGCCGAGCGTCAAGGTCACCGCGACCGGCGGCTCCCGGCAGGCGGAGGTGGCCGTCAAGGTCACCGCGCCGGGCTACCTGCCCACCGGGACGGTCAAGATCACGACCAACGGCGGACGTACGGTCACCAAGACCCTCAGCGGCGGCGCCTCCGGTGTCACCTTCGTCAAGCTCCCCGCGGGCGAGTACGCCGTCACCGCTGCCTACAGCGGCGACGAGGTCGCCTACTGGGCCAGCGGGGGTGCCTTCACGACCGTCAACTGAGGTCCGGAACAGATCCGCAGCGGGAGTGGTTCGTGTCGACATGACACAGACCACTCCCGCTGCGCCGTCCGAGAAGACCCCCGAGAAGACCTCCGCCGACTTCTGGTTCGACCCCGCCTGTCCGTTCGCCTGGATCACCTCGCGCTGGATCCTCGAGGTCGAGAAGGTGCGCGACGTCGAGGTGACGTGGCACATCATGAGCCTGGCTTACCTCAACCAGGACAAGGACATCCCGGAGGAGTACCGCGAGTTCCTGAAGACCGCATGGGGCCCGGTGCGGGTCTGCATGGCGGTGCAGAACGAGTACGGCCAGGAGAAGCTGGCCGAGCTCTACACCGCGCTCGGCACCCGCCGTCACGTCGAGGGTCGCGACTTCGACCGGGTCCTGATCGAGGAGGCGCTGGCCTCGGTCGGGCTGCCCGTCGAGCTGGCCGACGCGATGGATGACTCCGGGTACGACGAGGCCATCGCGAAGTCGCACCACGAGGGCATGGACCAGGTCGGCAACGACGTCGGCACCCCGACGATCGCGATGAACGGCTCGGCCTTCTTCGGCCCGGTGATCTCCAAGGCGCCCAAGGGCGAGGAGGCCGGCAAGCTCTGGGACGGGTTCCAGCTGATCACCGCCTACCCCTACGTCTACGAGCTCAAGCGCGCCCGGGTCCACGACCTCGACTTCAGCTGAGCCCGCCTGGGAGGAATTTGGCGGTGACGCCGGGCGTATCCAGTCGTACGTTGGCAGGGTGACTACTACAGACGAGGCAGGAATCCTCTCGCGGGCGCTGGACCAGACCGGCGACCTGCTCGACCGGGTGCACGCCGAGACCGTCTCGCGGCCGACGCCGTGCCGGCAGTGGGACGTCGGCACGCTGGCCGACCACGTCATCGCCGACGGCACCAACTTCGTCACGATGCTTCGTGGCGGCGAGCCCGACTGGGGCGCGCCCGCGCCGCACGTGAAGGAGAGCTGGGGGCCGGCGTTCAAGGTCGGTGCCGACGACGTGCTGCACGCGTGGGACCAGGGCCCCGGCACCGACGGCTGGGAGGGCGGTGCGTCGGTGCCGGTCGGCCTGCTCGTAGCCGAGTACGCCACCCACTCCTGGGACCTCGCGCAGGCGCTCGACGTCCCGACCTCCGAGCTCGACCCGGAGCTCGCCGAGGTGGGGCTGGCCTTCATGAAGGCGACCTTGAAGCCGGAGATGCGCACGGGTGCGTTCGACGCCGAGGTGACGGCGCCCGAGGGCGCCGGGGCGTACGAGCGGCTGGCTGCTTTCGCGGGACGCAGCCTCGCCTGACACCATGGTCGTGTGGTTGACCAGATGGGAGTGTTCGCGCTCCAGCGCGCACTGACGCAGGCAGCAGAGGTTCTCGACACCGTCACGGCGGACGATCTGACCCGGCCGACGCCGTGTCTTGAGTGGGACCTGCGCAAGCTGGCCAACCACATGATCGCCCAGCCCCGCGTCTTCGTGACGATGCTCCAGGGCTCGCCGCCGGGATGGGACGGCCGCGAGGACTACGCGGTCAACCTGGGTGAGGAACTGCGTACGCGCGGCAACGCGCTGATCAACCTGTGGCGCGAGGTCGGACCCGACGACATGGTGATGATCGACCCCGACTGGCAGTCGGCCGAGATCGCGGTCCACACCTGGGACCTGTGTGCGGCGCTCGGCCGCCCGACCGACGGACTCGACGAGGCGGTCGCCCAGCGGGCGGTCGTCGCGATGGACCGCATCCTCGGGCCGGAGCGCAAGGGGCGGGCATTCGCCAACGCGCTCTCGGCGCCGGACGGTGCGGGTGCTTATGAGCACTTGGCTGCGTACGCCGGACGGCCGGTGCCGTTTGCGCCGACCCCGTCGCAGTAGTCACAGAGGTCCCAAACGACACACCGAACACATGCGTTTGCGGCATGTCGGGGCGTTGATTCTCCAAAATCAGGGGTATGGCCCGCTTCCCCCGCGTCATCACCGTGACCCTGACCGCTGTCGTTCTCGGCGCGTCGATGCTCGTGCCTGCCCTCGGTTCGGCGATCGGTCCGGCAGCCGCCGAGGACGCTCAGGTGATCAAGCTGCCTCGTCTCGAGGACGGCATCGCCACCCGTGACGTGAAGCTGCCCCCGCGGCTGACCGAGCGGTCCGCCGCCGCGGCGTCGACGGAGAAGCTGAGCACGACGACCTTCTCGATGGTCGGGGTCTCCTGGACCGGTTCGGAGACTCCCCAGGTCGAGGTGCGGGTGAGCAAGTCGGACCAGTGGCGCGAGTGGCAGGAGCTGCCGCTGCAGGAGGACCTGCCCGACGGCGGCGAAGGGGACGTCGCCGCGCGCGGCAAGGTCGAGCGCCGGGGCACCCAGCCGGTGTGGACCGGCCGGGCCAGCGGCGTACAGGTGCGGGTCGAGGGCGCGCAGCCCAAGGACCTCAAGCTGACCCTGATCAACACCGGCCCGCAGGAGGACGTCAAGGCCCCGAAGCGGGAGGCCGACGATCTCGGCTACGGCAGCGCCGGCGACGGCGCCAACGGCCGGGTCGCGCGGTCGCGCCCCAAGTGGGCGCCGAAGCCGGTGATCTTCACCCGGGCGCAGTGGGGTGCCAACAACTCCTGGCGCAACGGCCGCCCGGAGTACAACAGCTCGCTCAAGCAGGTCCACATCCACCACACCGCCACGAGCAACAACTACTCCAAGGGCGACGTGCCGGGGATCATCCGCGGGATCTACAGCTATCACACCAGGTCACTGGGGTGGTTCGACATCGCCTACAACTTCCTCATCGACAAGTACGGCCGCGCCTGGGAGGGTCGCTCCGGCGGCATCGACCGGCTCGTCAAGGGTGCGCACACGCGTGGCTTCAACCACCAGTCGATGGGCATCGCCCTGATCGGCAACTTCGAGAAGGTACGTCCCTCCGACGACGCGCTCATCAAGACCGAGCGGATGGCGGCCTGGAAGCTCGACATGGCGGGCCGCGACGAGCGCGGCACGCTCGAGACGATCTCCAAGGGGAGCGACCGGTTCCCGGCCGGACGGCGGGTGCGGGTCTGGGTCATCGACGGCCACTTCCACACCAACGAGACCTCCTGCCCGGGCGCCCAGCTCGCCAAGTGGCTGCCGTGGATCCGGAAGTACGCCTACCAGCGGGACCAGATGTTCAACCCGTGATCCGGGTGGGCGGTGTCGATGGCTGTGTCGATGGACGGCCGATGGCGCCCGCTCCCTAGGATGGAGCCATGAGCAACGTTCTGTCCGCAGTCGCCTGGCCGTACGCTAACGGCCCGCGCCACATCGGCCACGTGGCCGGTTTCGGCGTGCCCTCCGACGTCTTCAGTCGGTACATGCGGATGGCGGGCCACGACGTGCTCATGGTCTCCGGCTCCGACGAGCACGGCACCCCGATCCTGATCGCCGCCGACGAGGCCGGCGTGACTCCCCAGGAGCTCGTCGACAAGAACCACCGGATCATCGTCGAGGACCTGACCTCGCTCGGCCTGACGTACGACCTCTACACCCGCACCACCTCGGCCAACCACCACTCGGTGGTGCAGGAGCTGTTCCTCGGGGTCTACAACAACGGCTACTTCGTCGAGCAGACCTCCAAGGGCGCGATCTCGCCGTCGACCGGCCGGACGCTGCCGGACCGCTACATCGAGGGCACCTGCCCGATCTGCGGGGCCGACGGTGCCCGCGGTGACCAGTGCGACAACTGCGGCAACCAGCTCGACCCGGACCAGCTGATCAACCCGGTCTCCAAGATCAACGGCGAGACCCCGGAGTTCATCGAGACCCAGCACTTCTTCCTCGACCTGCCCGCCCTGGCCGACGCGCTGCACGCCTTCCTCGACGATCGCGAGCAGACCGGTCTGTGGCGTCCCAACGTCATCCGGTTCAGCCAGAACATCCTCAAGGAGATCCGCCCGCGCGCGATGACGCGCGACATCGACTGGGGCATCAAGGTGCCGCTGGACGGCTGGCGCGAGAACCCGACCAAGCGGATGTACGTCTGGTTCGACGCGGTCATCGGCTACCTGTCCGCCTCGATCGAGTGGGCCCGTCGCTCAGGCTCGCCCGATGCGTGGCGCAACTGGTGGAACGACCCGGAGGCGCTGTCCTACTACTTCATGGGCAAGGACAACATCGTCTTCCACTCCCAGATCTGGCCGGCCGAGCTGATCGCCTACAACGGCGGCGGCTCGAAGGGCGGCGAGCCCGGGGAGTACGGCACGCTCAACCTGCCGACCGAGGTCGTCTCCAGCGAGTATCTGACGATGGAGGGCAAGAAGTTCTCCTCCTCGAAGAAGATCGTGATCTACGTACGCGACCTGCTCTCGCGCTACCAGCCCGACGCGTTCCGCTACTTCGTGGCGGCCGCCGGCCCGGAGTCGAACGACTCCGACTTCACCTGGGCCGAGTTCGTGCGGCGTACGAACGACGAGCTCGTCGCCGGCTGGGGCAACCTGGTCAACCGCACCGCCACCCTGATCGCGAAGAACTTCGGCGAGCTGCCGCCCGCCGGGACGCTGACCGAGGCGGACCAGGCGATCCTGGACACCGTCGGCGCCGCGTTCGGCACGGTGGGTGACCTGATCGGCCGCCACCGGCAGAAGCAGGCGATCGGCGAGGCGATGCGTGCGGTCGGCGAGGTCAACAAGTACGTCACCGATCTCGAGCCATGGAAGCTCGCCAAGGCTCCTGAGGACCGTGAGCGCCTCGGCACCGTGCTGCACGTGATGGCCCAGTGCGTGGCCGACCTCAACCTGATCCTGTCCCCGTTCCTGCCGTTCTCCGCCAACGAGATCGACAAGGCGCTGGGCGGCAAGGGTGAGGTGGCCCCGATGCCCCGCATCGAGGAGGCCCGCGACCTCGACACCGACAAGCCCTACCCGATCATCACCGGCGACTACTCCGGCGCCCCCACCTGGGAGCGCCACCCGATCGTCGTCGGCACCCCGGTCGCCAAGCCCACCCCGGTCTTCCAGAAGCTGGACACCGCGGTCATCGACGAGGAGCTCGACCGGCTGGGCATCAAGCCGGAGTAGCGGCTGCGGTAATCGGTTGGATCGAGCCCGGTGCGGCTGCGACGATTCGGCGCATGATCGCACTGCTCGGCGACGACCGGGGACACCGCAGCCATCAGGAGCTCAACGCGCTTCGGCCACAGCTGGCCGAGCTCGGTGTCGAGACGGAGTGGGTGCCGACCGACTCCGGCTTTGAGATCGCGGCGTACGACGGGGTCTGGCTCGTTCCCGGCTCGCCCTATGCCTCCGATGCTGCGGTGTTCGAGGCTCTCACCGTGGTGCGGCAGCGAGGGATCCCGTTCCTCGGGGCGTGCGGCGGGATGCAGTACGCCGTGCTGGAGTGGACCCGCAACGTACTCGGCTCCGCGGCGACCCACGCCGAGTCCGACGGCGCGGGCGACGCCAACGCCGTGGCCGCCCTGGCCTGCTCGCTCTACGGCGAGGAGCGGCTGGTCACCCCCGTCCCCGGCACCCGCTTCGCGGGCTGGCAGCCGGAGCCGTTCGTCGGCATGCACTTCTGCAACTACGCGCCGACCGCCGAGGCCGTCGCCGCGCTGGAGAAGATCGGCGTCGTCGTCGGCGCCACCGCGGACGACGCCGGCGCCGAGGTCCTGGAGTTCCCCGACCACCCGTTCTACGTCACCAGCATGTTCCAGCCCCACATCGGTGCCCTCGCCGGAGCCCCGGTCCACCCCCTCGTGCGCGCGTTCGTGGACGCGGTCGCTGAGCGACGATGAGCGTCACGCTCCAGTTCCACCCCGACTGGCCGTACGCGGGCGGGCTGGTGATCGAGTCGTTGGCGCGGGACGGGGTGTACCGGTCGCAGTTCGAGACCGGGACGTCGAACGGTGGGCTCACGGCGCATCCGGGTGGAGACCGCTGGCGATGGGAGAGCCGGCTCTTCGGCGGGCGATATGACCGGGCGCCCGCCGCCGATCGGCCGGTCTATGGCGCCTGGAACCGCCGTCAGGATCGCTACGGTGGCGCCATCCGGTTCGGCTCGGCACACCTGCGGCTCCGGGCGGACCTCCTGGAGCGGTCCACGTTCTGCTTCCCCGACTCGGTGTTCGAGCCGACCGACTTCGGCGGCCCCGAGATGCTGCCACAGCTGTCCGCGATGGCTGATGCCTCCGGGTTCGACGACCTGGACGAGTGTGTCGAGGCACATGTGCACGGTGGCGTCGTGATCGAGCGAGACGTCGAGGCGGTCGTGCTCGACCCGTGTTTCCGGAACACACGAGTCGAGGCAGCGGCCTGTGCGCTCGGTTGTGAGGTCGAGTGGCACCCGGGGTTCCGGTTGTCCACCGACGCCCTCGATCCGAGCTATCGCGGTCAGGAGTACGTCGATCTGGCGCGATCGCTGGGCGACGTACTCACGCCTGGTCTCCTCGGTGCCGCTGCTCGGTCCGGTGGCCAGGACCCACAGGCGATCAAGCGGGCGTGGCACTACCTGGCTCGGTTCGGACGAGACGCCGGACGCTGACGGGCTCAGCCTCCGCCGCCACCGTCGCCTCCTCCGCCGCCACCGCCACCGTCACCTCCACCGCCGTCGCCACCCCAGCCGCCCTCGCCGCCTCCGAACCAGTCGCCTCGTCTGCGAGAGGACCGAAAGATGCCGCGTACGGTGGTGGCGGCCCAGTCGCCGCGAGAGACGTGATCTGCGCGGTCCATCACGTCTGTCGGGAAGGCGGTGGGAGAGCCGAAGAGCCGGTGGATCTGCTCGACGGCTGCGAGATGGCCGATCAATGCGGCCGTGCGCCGGGTCGGGTGGACGCCGTCGAACAGTGCGGCGCCGAGGTGGCGGCGTACGTCCTGCTTGTAGGTGACCTCGACGGCCGGCCAGGTGGTCCGGGTAATGAGGAAGCGCTTCTGCTGATCCCGACGCAGCAGGCCTCGGTGGACGAGCCGATCGGCCAGATGGCCGTACATGTCGATCCCGCATCTCCTGACCAGGGACGCTGGGCGCGGGTTGCCGCCGGCGAACGCCAGGCAGTGCTGGAGGAGAGGATCCTGAGGTATCCGGACCCCGGTCGGATGCACCTCCAGCATGCGCGTCACGGGGTCGGGCCGCAGGTAGACCGCTCCGGAGAGGGCGAGCTCGGACACCAGGGCACCACCGGCCAGGAGCTCGAGCGTCTGGGCGCTGAGGCCACTGACGGGTCGTCCGCTGAAGTCCTCGAGCGTCAGGAGCACGAGATCTTCCGCGATCAGCACGACGTGATCACTCCGGCGGGCCGATGGCGGCGGAGTAGCGCTTCGCGAGGACGTCGAGGTGGTCGCGGAGCTCCGGGGGTGACTCGACCGTGAAGTCGAGGCCGAGCATGCCGATCCAGACGGCGACGACCTCGAGGCTGTCGCCGCCGGTGACCAGGACGCTGCGGTCGGGGGCGATCGGCTCGACGGTGCCGACGGTGGGGTTGATCCGGGCGATGACCTCCTCGGCGGGGGCGGCGATCATCAGGCGGGCGTGGACGGCCCAGCCGGTGCGGGCGACCTCACGGACCAGGAACTCGGTGAGGTCGAAGCCCGGATCGACCGGGCGGAAGGGGCGGCCGCCGGGGATCTTGAGGCGCAGCCAGTCGACACGCAGCGGCTGCCAGGAGTCCTCGCGCGGGTCGCGGGCGACGAGATACCAGCGGCGCTGCCAGGAGACCAGGCGGTAGGGCTCGACCTCGATGGGCTCGCCGCGGTAGTCGGCGCGTACGCCGGAGCCGTCCCGGATCGCGGTCGCCAGCGCCTGCAGGAGGCCGGCGTCGACGTCCGGGTCGGGGACGTTGCTGTCGGTGTTGACCGGGCCGGTCTCCATCGCGTCGACCACCGCGGCGAGCTTGCGGCGCAGATGGTCGGGGAGCACCTGGTCGAGCTTGGTGAGGGCTCGGGCACTGGTCTCGGCCACGCCGGCGATCCCGGTGGCGGCGCGCAGCCCGACAGCCACGGCGACGGCCTCCTCGTCGTCGAGGAGCAGTGGCGGGAGATTGCCACCGGCGCCGAGTCGATAGCGCCCGCCGGGGCCGCGCACCGACTCGACCGGATAGCCGAGCTCGCGGAGCTTGGTCATGTCGTTGCGTACGGTGCGCTCGGAGACGTCGAGCCGAGCGGCCAGATCGGCTCCTGTCCAGCCGGCCGAGGACTGCAGGAGGCCGAGGAGCGCCAGGAGTCGAGCGGAGGTTTCCAGCACGGGCTCAGACTGCGCCAAAACAATTTCGTCGGCCACCGAAATTCCGGAATCAGGCTTGCCGGAACCGTTCATAACCTGGTCTCACAAGGTCGAAAACAACCAAGGAGATGTCATGAACACGCAGGTCAACAAGGGAATCAACACCGAGATCAGCACCGTCACCGTCGAGTTCCCGCAGGCGGACCTCGATGACCTCCGCGCCCGTCTGGACAACACCCGGTTCGCCCCCGCGGTGCCCGGGGACTCCTGGACCTACGGCACCCCGACGTCCTACCTCACCGACATGGTCGAGCGCTGGAAGGCGTTCGACTGGCACGCGGTCGAGGCGCGGATCAACGCTCTGCCCAACTACCTGACCGAGATCGACGGCCAGACCATCCACTTCATCCACGTACGTTCGCCGAGGGAGGACGCCAAGGCGCTCCTGCTCGCCCACTCCTACCCGAGCTCGTTCCTGGAGTTCCTCGCGATGGTCGAGGACCTCTCCGCGGACTTCCACCTGGTGATCCCGGAGATGCCGGGCTTCGGGCTCTCGGCCCCGCTCCTCGACACCGGCTGGACGATGCGGCGGGTCGCCGAGGCGTACGACGTCCTGATGCGGCGGCTGGGCTACGAGTCCTACGGGGTGCACGGCAGCGACGGCGGCGCGATGGTCGGGCGCGAGATGGCCCTGCTCGACCCCGAGGGGTTCCTCGGCGCGCACGTCCTGCAGCTCTTCTCGTTCCCGTCCGGCGACCCGAGCGAGTTCGAGGGCTTCGGGCCGAAGGAGTACGCCGCGCTGGAGCACCTGCAGTGGTTCCAGTCCGTCGGCGGCTACAACACGATGAACGGCTCCCGCCCGCAGACGATCGGTGCGGCGCTGGCCGACTCGCCGGTCGGGACGCTGGCCTACAGCGAGCTCTTCGAGTCGTTCGGCAACGGCACCTCGCTGGTCACCCCCGAGCAGGTCATCGAGCAGGCGACCTACTACTGGCTCACCAACTCCTACGCCTCGGCCGCGCGCTACCACTTCGAGGAGGGGCGCGCCGAGCGCGAGCCGGAGGTCTCCCAGGGCCGGATCGGGGTCGCGGTCTTCAAGGACGACTTCCAGACGATCAGGGCGTTTGCAGAGCGGGACAACGCCAACATCCAGCACTGGTCGGAGTTCCCCGAGGGCGGTCACTACGCGGCCCTGGAGCGCCCCGACGTCATCGCCGCCGACCTGCGGGTCTTCTTCGGCTGACCGCAGACGCAGACCCGAGGATCGCAGCCACCCGGTGGCTGCGATCCTCGGGTTGTGTCAGCTGGCCGCGGTCGTGGCGGCGGTGGTGGCGACCATCACCGCCGCCATGACCGCGGTGACCTCGTCCATCGCGTCCTTGACGCCCTTGGCGGCCCAGTCGCCCCGGGCGATCTCCTTCGCCCGCTTCTTGACCGCCCCGGCGCCGACGGTCCTCGTGTCGACCACCTTGTGGGCGAGGTCGATGGAGGAGAGGAGGGCGATGAGCGGTCCGGTCCGTGCGTCCGGCGCGGCGCCCTGGATCAGCACGGCGACCAGGTGGCCGCGTACGGCGTTCTCGTGGGTCGAGTCCGCGGCCGGCCAGGTGGTGCGCGGGAAGAGGCCGAGGATCCTCTCGTCGCGGCGCTTGAGGATGTTGCGGTCGCAGAGCCGCGCGGCGAGGGCCTCGTGCAGACCCTTGCCGAGGTTGGTGACGGCGTTCTTGGCCGCCAGTGGCTTGGCCGCCAACACGTCGTACGCAGCGGCCAGGATCGGTTCGTCCGGCCGCCTGCCCGGCAGCGCCATGGCCTTGGCCGGGGTGAACCCGGACTTGGGGACGATCTGGACCGAACCAGCCATGACGAGCTCGGTCAGGATCGCTCCGCCCAGGGCCTGCTGGACCCAGGACGAGGCGAGCGTGCCCTTCTCGTCGTCGAGCACGAGCAGCAGCAGGTCTTCTGCGATCAGCATGTACTGACGGTAAAACGACTCGCCGCCGGGCGCCTCCTACGAAAGACGGATCTTTGGTCGGACCTTTGTCTAGGGCGCGTCTCCCAAATCCACGCCCGCTACGCGGCGTTTCGCATCCGATCTGGCTGCGTTGGCGCCGCTCGACATCCAGGATGCCTTCGCAGCGCCGCCTTGCCAGATCGGCCCGAAACGCCGCTCGCGGCCGCCGTGTCTTTGAGAGACGCGCCCTAGCCCTGTGCCGACTCCGGACCTGCGACGTCGAACATCCAGCTCACGCCGAACTTGTCCTCGAACTGGCCGAAGTAGTCGCCCCACGGAGCCTGCGCGAACGGCATCCCGGGCCTGCCGCCATCGGAGAGCTTGGCGTAGTAGTCGGCGAAGCGCGGGTGGTCGGCGGGGTCGGCGCTGGTCATCGCGACGGTGATGCCGGCGCTCGGGGCGACGTAGTCCATGCCCATCCCGTCAGGCGTGTCGGCGGCCATCAGGACGAGGCCGTCGTCGAGGGTGAGCGAGCCGTGCATGACCATGCCCTTCGCCTCCGGCGGCACCGGACCCATCGCGTCGCCCATCGAGTCGAAGGTCATGGTCTCGACGGTGCCGCCGAGCACCGACCGGTAGAACTCGAGCGCCTCAGCGGCCTCGGACTTGAAGCTGATGTAGGGGTTGAGCGTTGCCATCCGGATCGTCTCCTTTGATCGATTTCCGACCCCGTTCGTTCACAGTAAGCGCCTCGAAGGAGGTGGAGAAGGGCAATTCGCGTCGGTTTGCCCTGTTTTCGGGTCACTGTCACGGGCGGGTGATCTCGACGCCCAGCCACCCGGCCAGCGCCTCGATCTCGGCCTCCACCGCGTCACCGATCTCGGCAGTCCACGCGATGTCCTCGTGGACGGCGAAGACGTTCATCTGCGCCTTCTTGTGGTCCACCTTCGCGTCGAGCTTCCCGACGAGCCGCTCGCCGTACAGGATCGGGAGGGCGAAGTAGCCCCAGCGTCGCTTGGCGGCCGGCTTGTACATCTCCAGGACGTACTCGAACCCGAACAGGTCCAGCGCCCGGTCGCGGTCGTAGACCAGGCGGTCGAAGGGGGAGAGCAGGGCAGCCCGCGGGGAGAACCCGTCCTCGAGGGCGGCCAGGGCCTCGGGGTCGACCCGCCACTCGCCGTCGACGCCAGCCACGGTGCAGGGCACGCCCGCGTCGCCGGCGCCGAGCACCTCGCCTCCGGAGGAGTCCTTCCGCCCGGGGCGGGCGATCCCGAGCGAGCCCAACCGGCGCACCGTCTCCACCCTGAGCGCCTCGTCCGGGGAGGGCAGTCGTAGGTCGGACGGGTAGACGCGCTCGGCGATGTCCCAGGTGCGCAGCTTGCCGCGGCGGCCGGCGATGGCGACCTCGCCCATCCGGTTGAGCAGCTCGATCATCCGCAGCACGTTCTTGTCGTTGGTCCATCCGGTCGAGGCCCAGGGCACCTCGGCGGTGTCCTCGATCTCGCCGGCCACGAGCGGCCCGTCGGCTCGCAGGCGGTCCAGGATCTGCGTACGGAATCTCCTGTTGGCCTCCACCCATTCGACGGCCGTGGGGTGGATCCGGCCCGGAGCGAGGGCGAGGACCGTCTCGATCTCGTCCATGGGCACGATGAAGCTGGAGAATTCCACCAGCGAGCGCTCCTGCTCGAGGGCGAAGGTCAGATCCGAATGATCGTACGCATCCCCCAACCGCGACCACGCCACCAGATCCGCGCTCGGCGCGATCGCCCTGGTCGGGTCGATCTGCAGCAGCGTCAGCTGGTCGACGGTCTCCACCAGCGAGACGGGCCGACGCGCATCGAGGAGCTGGGCGCGGACGGCGATCCGGCGCGCCTGTTCCGGGGTCAGGGAGAGCGTCATGGTCGACACAGTATGGGGAGTTCCGGACGACCTGCTGCCGATTCGAACCGATCTTCCGATTCCGCTTGACCGCGTGAATGTTAGCGCTCACACTAGGGCGCATCGTGACGACGGTCACACTGGCCGCCGCAGTGAAAAACTGGAGGACGACAGTGAAGAAGACCCTCATCGCCCTGTGCACGCTCGCCGTCGGCGGGATGTCGCTCAGCGCGTGCGGTGGCAGCGAAGCTGCCGACGACGGCTCGATCACCATGGGCTTCGCCCAGGTCGGCGCCGAGAGCGGCTGGCGCACCGCGAACACCACATCGATCCAGGACTCGGCCGAGGAGGCCGGCATCGACCTGAAGTTCTCCGACGCGCAGCAGAAGCAGGAGAACCAGATCAAGTCGATCCGCTCCTACATCCAGCAGAAGGTGGATGTCATCGCGTTCAGCCCGGTCGTCGAGACCGGCTGGGACGCGGTGCTCCAGGAGGCCAAGCGCGCCAAGATCCCCGTCGTGCTGACCGACCGGGCCGTGGACACCGAGGACACCTCGCTCTACGTCACCTTCATCGGCTCCGACTTCGTCGAGGAGGGGGAGAAGGCAGGGCAGTGGCTGGTCGACAACGCCGACGCCTCCGATGTCGACAAGGACGGCGCGATCAACGTCGTCGAGCTCCAGGGCACCACCGGATCGGCGCCCGCGATCGACCGGAAGAAGGGGTTCGAGGACGTCATCTCCTCGGACTCCACGATCAAGATCACCGAGTCCCAGACCGGTGACTTCACCCGTGACGGCGGCAAGCAGGTCATGGAGGCCTTCTTGCAGTCCAACCCGAAGATCGACGTCGTCTACGCGCACAACGACGACATGGGCCTGGGCGCGATCGAGGCGATCAAGGCGGCCGGCAAGAAGCCCGGCACCGACATCAAGATCATCACCGTCGACGCGGTCAAGGACGGCATGACCGCGCTCGCCGCGGGCGAGATCAACTTCATCGTCGAGTGCAGCCCGCTGCTGGGGCCGCAGCTGATGGACGTCGCCGAGAAGGTCGTCGCCGGCGACGAGGTCCCCGACCGCATCGTCACCGAGGAGACCACCTTCACCCCGGAGCAGGCCGCCGAGGCGCTGCCCGACCGGAAGTACTGACGCCGTTGACCGAGGTCACTCGGTGAGGCGTCGCTTCCCTCGTGGAACTCCGTGAGGGAAGCGCGCATTCACCGAGTCACCCTTCGACAAGCTCAGGACATCGCCTCGGTGAGCATTCCGCCGCCCCCGACCCGCCAGGAGCCAGCACGACATGAGCCAGGCAGAAACGAAGCCACCCCGGCCGGTGGTGGAGATGCTCGACGTCTCCATCACGTTCGGGGCGGTCCGAGCGCTCGACGGCGTCTCGCTGCGACTCCTGCCGGGGGAGGTGCACGCGCTCATGGGGGAGAACGGGGCCGGGAAGTCGACGCTGATCAAGGCCCTGACCGGGGTCTACACGATCGACTCGGGACGGGTGGAGATCGCCGGCGTCGAGACCCGGTTCGCCACCCCGGCCGCGGCACAGCACGCCGGGATCAGCACGGTCTACCAGGAGGTCAACCTGGTCCCCAACCTCACCGTGGCCGAGAACATGCTCCTCGGCCGCGAGCCGCGCCGCCTCAACGGGATCGGCGCGATCGACCGCCGGGCGATGAACCGCCGCGCCGCCGCCTCGCTGCAGGGCCTCGGCATCGACATCGACCCCGGTTCGGAGCTCGGCAGCCACCCGATCGCCGTCCAGCAGCTCGTCGCGATCGCACGTGCCGTCGACACCGACGCCCGGGTGCTGATCCTCGACGAGCCGACCTCGAGCCTCGACGCCGACGAGGTGGCCAGGCTCTTCGAGGTGATGCGCAGGCTGCGTGACCAGGGCACCGCGATCGTCTTCGTCTCCCACTTCCTCGACCAGGTCTTCGAGATCTCCGACCGGATGACGATCCTGCGCAACGGCCGGGTGGTGGGCGAGCGGCAGGTCGCGGAGACCACCCAGCTGGAGCTGGTGCAGCTGATGATCGGCCGCGACCTCCAGGTCCTCGAACGACTCGACCATGCCGCGCACGAGGCGTCCGGGGAGGCGGCGACCGAGCAGCGCCTCCCGGTGCTGAGCGCGGTCGGGCTGGGCCGGAAGGGGAGCCTGGAGGCCACCGACCTCACCCTCTTTCCCGGGGAGGTCGTCGGCATCGCCGGCCTGCTCGGCTCGGGACGTACGGAGCTGGCCCGGCTGTTGTTCGGCGCCGACGCCCCGGACACCGGTGAACTCACGGTTCGCGGCTCGAGTCGCCGGAGGCTGCGCAGCCCCCGGCATGCGATCGACCGCAAGCTCGCCTTCTGCAGCGAGGACCGCAAGGCCGAGGGTGTCTTCGAGGAGCTCTCCGTGGCCGACAACATGCTGCTCGGCCTGCAGGCGAGCCGTGGCTGGCTGCGGCCGATCCCGACGGCCACCCGTTCGACGCTGGTCAAGGAGTTCATGACCGCTCTCGACGTACGACCGGCCGACCCGAGCCTGCCGATGCGGAGTCTGTCCGGTGGCAACCAGCAGAAGGTCCTGCTGGCGCGCTGGCTGATCACGGAGCCCGACGTACTCCTGCTCGACGAGCCCACCCGCGGCATCGACATCGGCGCCAAGACCCAGATCCAGCAGCTCGTCGCCGATCTGGCCGAGAAGGGGATGAGCGTGGTGTTCATCTCCGCCGAGCTCGAGGAGGTGCTCCGGCTGAGCCACCGGCTGGTGGTCCTCAAGGACCGCCGCAAGATCGCCGAGAGACCCAACCGTGGTGTCGACGTCAACGACGTGCTCGAGATCATCACCGGCGAACCCGGCGGTCTGGCCGAGAAGGAGCGAGCAGATGCCTGAGACCGTCGGAACCGTCAAGGCACTCGGCGCCCGCGCCATGGCCCATCGGCTCTTCTGGCCGCTGGCCGCGCTCGGTGCGCTGCTGGTGGTCAACCTGATCGCGACGCCGACGTTCTTCAACGTACGCATCCAGGACGGGCACCTCTTCGGCAGCCTGGTCGACATCGTCCGCAACGGCGCTCCGGTGCTGCTGGTCGCGATCGGGATGACGCTGGTCATCGCGACCCGCGGGATCGACCTCTCGGTGGGCGCGGTGGCGGCGATCGCGGGTGCGGTCGCCTGCGTCTACATCGTCAAGAGCCCTGCCGACGGCGCGGTGGGCACGGCCGTCGTCGCGATCACGATGGCGCTGGCCGTCTGTGTCGCGCTGGGGCTGTGGAACGGCTTCCTGGTCGCGGTGGTCGGCATCCAGCCGATCATCGCCACGCTGGTACTGATGGTCGCCGGCCGGGGGATCGCGATGCTGGTGACCGGTGGCCAGATCACCACCGTCAACAACGACGCCTTCGCCGCGCTGGCCTCCGGCCACCTGCTCACCCTCCCCGTCGCTGCCCTGATCGCGCTCGGTGTCTTCGCGGCCACCCAGATCGTCGTACGCCGCACAGCGCTCGGCCTGCTCATCGAGTCGGTCGGGATCAACCCGGAGGCGAGCCGGCTGGCCGGCGTACGCTCCCGCACGATCATCTGGACCGTCTACGTCTTCGCGGCGCTGTGCGCCGGGACCGCCGGCCTGATCATCGCCGCCAACACCCACTCGGTGAACGCCAACAGCCTCGGACTGTGGATCGAGCTGGACGCGATCCTCGCCGTCGTCATCGGAGGTACGTCGCTGGCCGGCGGTCGCTTCTCGCTGACCGGCACCCTGGTCGGGGCTCTGCTGATCGCCACGCTCACCCGGACCATCCCGAACATCGGCATCCCGGCCGAGGCCAACTATCTGTTCAAGGCGCTGGTGGTCGTGGTCGTGTGCCTGCTGCAGTCGCCGAAGGCGCGAGCGGTGCTGCAACGGCGCAGCGACCGCACACCGACCAGCCGTGAGGAGGCTGTGGCATGAGTGCTCAGGTGCCCACCATCGAGACCGGCGTCATCGCCCGGATCGCCCGTTTCAGCCCGCCGCGCCGCTACCTGCCCGTGATCGGCACGTTCGCGCTGTTCATCGGCATGTTCGGCATCGGCGGGATCCGCTACGAGGGGTTCGCCGACCCGCAGGTCTTCCTGACGCTGCTGCTCGACAATGCGTTCCTGATCGTGCTCGCGGTGGGGATGACGTTCGTGATCCTGACCGGCGGGATCGACCTCTCGGTCGGCTCCAACGTGGCCCTCTCGACGCTGATCGCGGCCCGGACGCTCGAGCTCGGCCTGCCGGTGGTCGCGGTGATCGTGGTCGTGCTCCTGTCCGGCATCCTGCTCGGCACCGCGATGGGGTTGCTGATCCACTACTTCGACATCCAGCCGTTCATCGCCACTCTGGCGGGCATGTTCCTGGCCCGCGGGCTCTGCTACCTGATCAGCGTCGACTCGATCCCGATCAAGGACGAGACCTTCTCGGCCATCGCGTTCGGCTCGATCACCCTGCCCGGCGGCTACTACCTCGGGTGGACGGCGGTCTTCGCGCTGGTGATCGTCGCGGTGGCCGCGTACGTCCTCGCCTCGACCCGCTTTGGACGCACCGTCTACGCCCTCGGCGGCAGCGAGCCGTCGGCGCTCCTGATGGGGTTGCCGGTCGCGGCGACCAAGGTCGGGGTCTACGCGATCAGCGGGCTGTGTGCCGCGCTGGGCGGGCTGCTGTTCGCGCTCTACACGCTCTCGGGCTACTCGCTGCACGCGGTCGGGATGGAGCTGGACGCGATCGCCGCGGTCGTCATCGGCGGCACGCTGCTCACCGGTGGCCGCGGTTTCGTGGTCGGGTCGTTGCTCGGGGTGCTCGTGCTCGGCACGATCCAGACCTTCATCTCCTTCGACGGGACGCTGTCCTCGTGGTGGACGCGAATCACGATCGGGGTGCTGGTGCTCGTCTTCGTTGTCGCGCAGCGGGTGCTTACTCGGAGGTAGGTCGGGGTTCCGCTTTTGTCGGCTGATGTTGTTTGTGGTTGGGGTTTGCCGCCGACCCTTTCGGGGAGGGTGTTCTCGGCGGCGTCCGGAGTAAAGGACGGCCTGCGGCCGCCGGCTTCGCCGGTCGCCTTCGGCGATCCTTGACACCGGCCGTCGCCGAGAAAGATTTGGCTGGCTATCGGGTCGGCGGCAGGGGTCTGGCGCGGAGATGTCGGTTGGGTAGGGGCTTGGGAATCGGCTGGTCGCTTCGCCGTGGGAGCTAGTGGGGCGGCTGGTGAACGAATTTTCGTTCGCCGCGTGAGTCGGTCTCCGCCGGGTGTGGGCTCTGCTGGTGGAAGGAATTTTCTTTCCGCTGGAGGAGCCTCTGCTCGGTGGGGCGAACGAACTTTCGTTCGCCCGTAGAAGCCCCCTGTGCCCGCAGCGGTTCCCCGCGACCACACCCGGGCCGCCGCCCCGATAGCCAGCCAAATCTTTTCTCGACATGGACCGGTGTCAAGGATCGCCGAAGGCGACCGGCGTCAGCCGGCGGCCGCAGGCCGTCCTTTACTCCGGGGCAGGTCGAGAAGACCCTCAGAGAGAGGGTCGGCGGCCCACCCCAACCAAAAAACACGCCCGCAAACCCCTGACAAAAGACAGAGCCCTACTCAACCACCCGAGCAACCTCAGGCAGTTCCCCAGAAGCGCGCAGCGAATCCAGCAGATCCCCCGGAAGGATCCAGACGGTCGCAAGCGGAAACGGCCGCTCGCGCAGCATCACTGCACCGGTGACGAAGGCAGGCTCACCGTTCGGGCAGGAGAAGACGATGTCGTCGCCCCACTCCCACTCGCGCTTGACGATCGTCGGGAGCATCCACCACATCAGCCAGTTGCGCTCGGAGTTCATCGCCGAGTGCCGGCGGGGGCAGTTCTCGTCGTAGGCGACGACCGCGTCGGGGTGCTCGGCGAGGATCGAGCGCAGGTCGTCGACGACCGGGGTGGCGTGGTCGAAGCGGTCGTGGAACCTGTCGGAGGCCACGTCGGCGACGGCGGATCCGGCGGTGCCCACGACCAGGACGAGCGCGGTGACGACCACGGCGCGCACTCGGTCAGCCGTCTGCGAGCTCAGCCGAGGGCTGAACCGGGAGAGAGCCGCGAGGAGCGTCCAGATCGCCAGCGGCACCAGGGCACACAGGGTCGCGATCAGCCAGAAGCGGTTGTCGTTGGTGAACGACGGAATGGGCCCCGGCTGCGGGAACTGCCCGTCCGGAAGCGCCCACCACCACGGGATCGCGCCGGGGATGTGCGCCGGGGTGGTGTAGGCCCAGGTGGGCGCGTCGGGGGCGACGACGAGGATGGTCACCAGCGAGATCCCGGCGACGATCACCCAGGTCCAGACGAGGACCGCCCGGGAGCGTACGGCCTGGATCGCCGCGCAGACCCCGGCCAGCACGAGGACCGCGAAGACGGGGTCGATGTAGCGCCCGTAGATCCAGTAGTCGAAGCGCCGCCACTCCATGGTGAACAGCGAGTACTCGTTGCCCCAGTTCAGACAGCTGAGGACGTACATCGACCCGGCCGCGATCAGCACGAACCCGGCCGGCCCCACCTGTCGCGAGCGGAGCTCCTTCCAGAACAAGGCGGTGACCACGACCAGGCCGACGACCACGACGCCGAAGCTGCCGATCATCTGCGTCCAGGCCTCGCCCGCGAAGGTGTCGACCCAGTACCGCGGGTTGGCTTGGGTGACCTTCTCGAAGAAGTCCTGCGCCTGGATGAACTTCCACGGCACCAGCTGCGCGTGGAACCAGAGCGCGGCCTTGTTGGCGGCCACAGCGAGCATGCCGGTGGCGACCAGCCCGACGAGGGCGATCTGCCACTTGCGTACAAGGAAGAAGATCAGCCACAGCGCGACCGCGGCGACGAAGACCTGCATCCGGGCGTGGGAGAAGAGTGCGAGCCCGGTGAGCAGGCTGAGCAGGAGTACGCCGCGGTAGGTCGGCTTCTCCCAGAGCCGGAACGCCGCCAGGGTCGTGAGGACGACAAGCAGCGTGACCAACCGCTCGGAGAGGATGTAGTCGGCCTGGATCGCACGGGGCGGCAGGGCCATCACGATGGCCCCGGCGACCACACCCTGCGCCGGAGTGACCCCGCTGAGCCGAACCGCGACCCGGGCCAGCGGCCAGATCGTGAGCATGCTGATCACCAGACCGACGACGATCGCCATCCGGTAGAACGTGAAGACGTTGGACGTGACCAGCCACAACGGCGCCAGCAGCACGCCCCACCCGGGGTAGTAGCCGGGGGTGTTCAGCTGTGGCGAGTCGAGTCCGAGGACGGTCCGTCCGTGGATGACGGTGCCGATCTCGTCGTACATGAACGAGAGGCTGGAGCCCCAGGCGATGTAGAGGTTGATCGCCAGAGCGACCACGACGGAGACGACAGCGGCGATGCGCCAGAACCGATCCACGCGGCGGAACCTATACCCACCTCATAGGCTCTGCCGGGTGGACTCCCCGAAGCTGCCCATCCATCTGCGAATCATCCAGAACCCCCACGACCGATCCGGCGAACTGCGCGCCGACGACAGCTGGGTCGAGAAGGCCTGGTCGGCCGAGACGACGAGGGTTCTCGTGGTCGCCGGCAACAGGGTCGAGCCGTCAGGCGAGACCGGAGTGAGGTGGCGTACGCCGGAGACCTCCCCGGAGGGGATCCGGCTGCTCCTCGGCGACTCCCCTGATGGCGCGAGCTTCGCCGTGCTCACCGGCCGTGAGGAGGCCGGAGAGACCTGGCGTGACCTGCGCGGCTTCTTCCCCGCGCTGCTCGCCGACACGACCGAGGCGAGCTTCCTGATGCACGCGATCGGCCTGGCCGAGTGGCACCGGGCGACCCGGTTCTGCTCGCGTTGCGGCGGACGTCTCGAGCCGCGCGCGGCCGGGCACGAGCTGGCCTGCGCGGAGAGGCACATGACCTTCCCCCGCACCGATCCGGCGGTGATCATGCTGGTGACGTCGGGGGAGCCCGGGAGCGATGAGGAGCGTTGCCTGCTCGGCAACCACTCACGCTGGCCCGCGCCCAACTTCTCCACCCTCGCCGGCTTCGTGGAGCCGGGGGAGTCGCTCGAGGACGCGGTCCGTCGCGAGGTCGCCGAGGAGGTCGGCGTACGCGTCGGGCAGGTCGACTACTTCGGCAACCAGCCCTGGCCGCTGCCGGCCAGCCTGATGCTCGGCTTCTTCGCGCGTGCGGCGTCGACCGACATCGCGGTCGACGGCGACGAGATCCGCGAGGCGCGCTGGTTCACCCGCGCGGAGCTCGAGGAGGTCGCGAAGAGCGGTGAGATCAAGCTGCCCAGCGGCATCTCGATCAGCCGCTCGCTGGTCGAGGAGTGGTACGGCGGGGAGCTGCCCGGCTCGTGGTGACCGGCGTCAGACCAGCTCGGCGAGCTTCGCCTTGACCTGAGCGATCGACGGGTTGGTCATCGCGGTGCCGTCGGCATAGACGAGGGTCGGGACGGTCTGGTTGCCGCCGTTGACCTGCTCGACGATCTGCGCGGCCTCGGGGACCTGCTCGATGTCGACCTCGTCGAAGGTGATGTCTTCACGTCCGAGCTGACCCTTGAGTCGCTGGCAGTATCCACACCAGGGTGTGGTGTACATCGTGAAGCTGGTCATCGGGGGTTCTCCTCATTCAGAACTGTCGGTGCGAGCCAATAGTGTTGGTCTCCAAGGCACAACGTTCCCACCCCGAGGAGTTCTTCCCGCCCATGACCCCTGAGTCCCTCCTCGCCGCCCTCGACCCTGAGCAACGCCGGGTGGCGGAGGCACTGCGGGGTCCGGTCCGGGTGCTGGCGGGTGCGGGGACCGGCAAGACCCGGGCGATCACCCACCGGATCGCGTACGGCGTCGCCACCGGTGTCTACGCGCCGCAGGAGGTCCTCGCGGTCACCTTCACCACCCGGGCCGCGGGGGAGATGCGGCAGCGACTGCGCGCGATGGGCGCCGGCGCGGTCCAGGCGCGCACCTTCCACTCCGCCGCCCTGCGTCAGCTGCGGTTCTTCTGGCCCAAGGTCTACGGCACCGAGCTGCCCAACCTGACCGAGTCGAAGATCCCGCTCATCCGCGCGGCCGCGCAGCGCCAGCGGATCAACGTCGACCAGGCCCAGGCGCGCGACCTGGCCTCGGAGATCGAGTGGTCGAAGGTCTCCAACGTCCACCCCGACGACTACCCGAAGTCGGCCGAGGCGCGGGGCCGGGAGGTCGGCGGCCTGACCCCGTCGATGGTGGGACACATCTATGCGGCCTACGAGGACGTCAAGCGCACCCAGGCGCGCATGGACATGGAGGACGTGCTGCTCCTGACCGCCGGCCTGCTGGAGCACGACGAGCGCGTCGCGGCGCAGGTCAGGCGGCAGTACAAGTGGTTCACCGTCGACGAGTTCCAAGACGTCTCGCCGCTGCAGTCGGCGCTGCTCGACCTGTGGCTGGGCGGGCGCAGCGAGCTCTGCGTCGTCGGCGACCCGGCGCAGACGATCTACACCTTCGCCGGTGCCGACGCCGCCTACCTGCGTGACTTCCCGAAGAAGCACCCCGGTGCCACCTCGGTCGAGCTGGTCCGCAACTACCGCTCCTCGCCGCAGGTCGTGAAGGCCGCCAACAAGGTCCTGGAGGGTACGCCGAGCGCCGGTGTCCAGCTCCAGGCCCAGCGTGACTCCGGGCCCGCCGTCGAGCACGTCGAGCAGCCCGACGAGGTCGCCGAGGCCGAGGGCGTCGCCGCCGAGATCCTGCGCCTGCACCAGGGCGGCAAGCCCTACAACGAGATGGCGATCCTGTTCCGGATCAACGCCCAGTCGGAGGCCTACGAGGACGCGCTCACCGCCCGCCGGATCCCGTACGTCCTGCGCGGCGCCGCCCGGTTCTTCGACCGGCCCGAGGTCCGCGAGGCGGTGACCCGGATCCGCGGCGCGGCGCGCGGCGGTCAGGGCGCCGTGATCGGTGACGAGCTGCTGGAGTCGGTCCACGGGATCCTGGCCGGGATGGGCTGGACCTCGGAGCCGCCCGAGGGCAGGGGACAGACCCGCGATCGCTGGGAGTCGTGGCAGGCGCTGATCGACCAGGCGCGCACCTTCTCCGGGGCCGGCGGTGACCTGGCCGGCCTCGTCGCCGAGCTCGACCGCCGCGCGGCCGAGCAGCACGCACCGGTGCCGTCGGGAGTGACCTTGGCGACGTTCCACGCCGCCAAGGGGCTGGAGTGGGACTCGGTGTTCCTGGTCGGCCTCCAGGACGGCACGATGCCGTTCATCCTCCGTGGCGAGGAGCCGACCCCGGCCGAGATCGAGGAGGAGCGGCGGCTGCTCTACGTCGGCCTCACCCGGGCGCGGGTCGATCTGACCCTGTCCTGGGCGCTGGCGCGTCAGCCGGGCCAGGCCGCGCGGCGCAGGCCGTCGCGGTTCCTCGACCCGCTGCGGCCGGCTCGGTCCGTGGCGCCGACCAGGCGCCCCGGGTCCGGGAAGGCGCGGATGTGCAAGGCCTGTGGCGGGCCGCTCGGCTCGGCGGCCGAGAAGCGGATGGGCCGCCACGAGGGCTGCGACGCGCCTTACGACGAGGTGCTCTACGACCGGCTGAAGCAGTGGCGCAAGGAGACGGCCGAGGAGATTCGCAAGCCGGCGTTCGTGGTCTTCACCGATGCGACCCTGGAGCAGATCGCCGAACAGAAGCCGGGCACGCTCCAGGATCTGCAGCGCATCGCCGGCATCGGCCGCAGCAAGGTGGAGACGTACGGTTCGGAAGTCCTTCGGGTGATCTCGGCCGAGGCGTAGAAGTCCTTCACGAAAATTCGTCGAAATCAACGGGTTTAATCGTTTGCGGCGGGCCTGTCCGGCCGGTTACTGTTCCTTCATCAAGTAAAGCCGCGCGCCGATGAGGCGCGCCCGACAGCCCCGAAGGAGGTGGCCCCAGTGAAGATCAACCAGATCAAGACGCCGATCAATGGCATCGCCATGTCCGCGTGCGGCCACCCCGAGCTGTCGAGCCCGCTGTTCACTCTGATCGGTCAGAGCCCGAAGTGGGCCACCCCGGCTGCTGGTGCCTTTACGGGCGCCGGTTACGGCATGCGCGTCGAGGGACTCGTGTCCCCGCAGGCGGATGCCATCAAGGTCAAGTCCCACGGGATTCGAGCCTGGAGCTGTCCGACTACGTAGAACCACGTAGTCACAGCAGCCTCCAGGCCGCGGAACCCGAAACCCGGGATCCGCGGCCTTTCTGTTTCTCAAAACCCGCGATCAGTCACAAAGGAGGTGTACATATGACCAGCATTCTCGAGCCCGAGGTCACTCTCGGCGTTCTCCACGACCGCGCCAACCGCTACGACGAGGACCAGCTGCCCTGCCGGGCCAACAACCCCGAGCTGTGGTTCGCCGAGTCTCCTGCCGACGTCGAGTTCGCCAAGGCGCTCTGCGCGACCTGCCCCGTGCAGCCGCTCTGCCTCGCCAGCGCCCTCGACCGGCGTGAGCCCTGGGGCGTCTGGGGCGGCCAGCTGCTCCTGCAGGGGAAGGTGATCCCCCGCAAGCGGCCCCGTGGCCGGCCCCGTAAGGACGCCGCCTGAGCAACCGAACACCATCAACACCAGCAGCCGTTCAACGACGAGAGGCAACAGCTATGAACACGATCGTGATGACCATGGGCGCAGGAGCCCGCTGACCACAGGGTCGGCATCCGAAGAAGAAGGACCACCAGACATGAACACCAACCGAGTACGGAGCACTCAGATGAACTTGCTTTACGAAGACCTGGCGCGCGCGCAAATGTCCGCGCGCCTGGGAGAGGCGCGTGAACTGCGGCGAGGCCATGCCCTCGTCAAGGCTGCTCGCCTGGGCCGCAAGGCCGAGCGAGCCGCCGTCCAGGCGAAGCTGGCTCTTGCCCGCGCGCTGTAAGTCCCCGATGGGACCCCAGACCTCACCCCTCTGATCGCGGGTGTGGAAGATGACCGGCCAGTCCGAGAAACCCTCGGACTGGCCGGTCCTACTTTTGTACCTCGCCTCGATCAGAGGTCGGTGGCGATGATCCTCTCGATGTTCCGCTCCGCGAGGGCGGTGATCGTGACGAACGGGTTGACGCTGGTGTTGCCGGGGATGAGCGCGCCGTCGATGACGTACAGGCCGTTGTAACCGTGCAGCCGGCCGTAGTTGTCCGTCGCCTTGTTCAGGACGGCGCCGCCGAGCGGGTGGTAGGTGAGGTGGTCGCCCCAGATCTTGTTGGTGCCGAAGAGATCGGTCCGGTAGATCGTCCCTTCGGTCTTGTTGATCTTGTCGAAGATGGTCTTCGCCATCGTGATGGAGTCCTGCTTCCACGCGGTCTGCCAGGACAGGTCGACGTTGCCGGTGCCGGAGTTGTAGGTGAAGGCTGCGCGGCGTGTGGTCTTGGTGATCGCGAGATAGAAGGACGCGAACGTCTCGAGCCCGGCCGGTAGCGGCGCGACCTCGGCGAAGGCCCCGCCGGCGTCCCAGTTGTCGATGCCCGAGCACGGGATCGTCGACTGCACGTCACCGGTCGGGTCCCACACGTGGTTGGCGCGTCCGCACATGACGTTGCCGTTGTCGCCCCATCCCTGACCGACGTCGCCGTTCAACGCGGGCAGCGCGCCGGTCGCTTTCATCTTCACCAGCAGCTTGCTCGTGCCGACGCTGCCGGCCGCGAAGAACACCTTCCCGGCGTTGACCGTCTTCGTGGCCACCACGGCGCCGGAGGTGTTGATCTGCTCGAGGACGACGTCGTAGCCACCGGCGGCAGCCGGCCGGACCGAGGTCGCCCGGTGCAGCGAGGAGATCGTGACCTTGCCGGTGGCGGCGGCCTGGGCGAGGTAGGTCTTAGGCAGCGTCTTCTTGCCGTAGTTGTTCCCGTAGAGGATCTCCTGGTCCAGGGCCGACTTGGGGACGCTGCCGTTGTCCTCGGCCACCATGTAGTTCCAGTTGTACACGTCCGGCACGAAGGTCCAGGCGAAACCCGAGCGCTGCGCGTGCTTCCGGCCCACGCGTGAGTACTGGTAGTAGGACGTACGCTCGAACCACGCAGGGTCGATCGTGCCGACCCCGAGGGCGGCGTTGGCACGCGGGTAGTAGGTGGCGTACATCTCCTCGGCGCTGACCGAGGGCAGGATGCTGGCGAAGTTCGCGCGCTTCGGGGTCACGGCCATGCCGCCGTTGACGAGCGAGCCGCCGCCGACGCCGCGTCCCTGGTAGACGGAGATCCCGGCGAAGTCCTCGGCGTCGAGGATGCCGGCGAACTTCGGGACGTCCTTGTCGATCGGGAAGCCCAGGAAGTTGCTGATCGGCGCCTTGGTCCGCGTACGCATCCAGAAGGAGCGGTAGTCGGGACTGGTGACCTTCGGATGGATCTTGCCGTCGGGCCCGGGTGCGGCGGTGGCCCAGTCCTGGCCCATCTCGACCATGTGGACGTTGATGCCGGCCTGGGCCAGACGCAGTGCCGCGACCGAGCCGCCGTACCCGGTGCCGATGACCAGCACGGGCACCTGGGCGCCGTTGCCGATCGACGACGGGGCTGCGGCCGCCCAGGTCGGGGTCCCGAATGCTCCTCCCAGCATCCCGGCCCCGGCCAGCGACCCCGCGCCGAGCATGAATCCTCGGCGTGACAGGCCTCGCGACCCGCCCTCCCGTGGTGTGTTGTTCATGATGACCTCCCTTTCCATCACTTCCATCACTGATTGCTAGAACATGTTCTAGTATCCGTGTGACGGGTGTCACTGGTTTCGGAACTTTCATGCAAACCGATCAGGGAGGTCGCATGGTCACCACATGCGTTTGGGGTACGGGCAACATCGGTCGACTCGCCATCCGGGCGGTCGACGCACATCCACGGCTGGAGCTGACGAGCGTGCTCGTCCACGATCCCGAGAAGGTCGGCCGCGACGCCGGCGACCTCGCCGAGCTCGGCGCTGACCTCGGGGTCGCCGCCACCGACGACATCGACGCGGTGCTCGCGGCACGCCCGCAGGCGATCGTGTACGCCGCGTCCGGCGACATCCGCCCGGACGAGGCACTCGCCGACATCGTGCGCGCCCTCGGGACCGGAGCCGTGGTCGTCACGCCCGCCCTCTATGCGCTCTACGACCAGCGCAACGCTCCGCCGGAGATGCGCGAGCCGTTGCTGGCCGCGATCGCCGAGGGTGGTGGGTCCCTCTTCGTCTCCGGCGTCGATCCGGGGTGGGGGAACGACGTGCTGCCGCTGCTGGTCAGCGGTCTGGGCAGCACCGTGGACGTTGTCCGGTGCCAGGAGATCTTCGACTACTCGACCTATGACCAGCCCGACTCCGTCCGCTATCTCGTTGGGATGGGGCAGCCGATGGACTACGACGCCCCGATGCTCATGGAGACCGTGCCGACCATGGTGTGGGGAGGCCAGGTCCGGTTGATCGCCCGCGGGCTCGAGGTCGAGCTCGACGAGATCCGGGAGACCGTCGAACGGCTGCCGCTGGACGAGACCGTGACCACCACCTCGATGGGCGACTTCGAGAAGGGCACCCAGGGCGCGGTGCGCTTCGAGGTCCAGGGGATCGTCGGCGGCGAGCCGCTCATCGTCGTCGAGCACGTCACCCGCATCCATCCCTCGTGCGCTCCGCACTGGCCGACGCCGCCCGACGGCGACGGCGCCCACCGGGTGATCATCGAGGGCGACCCGCGGATCGAGGTCACGGTCGAGGCGACCGACAAGTCCGGAAACCGGGCGGCGGGCGGAAACGCCACCGCGGTCGGCCGACTCGTCGGCGCGGTCGAGTGGCTCATCGATTCGGCTCCTGGCCTCTACGACGCGCTCGACGTACCGCTGCGTCCGGCGACCGGCAAGCTCGGCGCGGCCAAGACCGCCCAGGAAGGTGTGACCGCATGATCATCGACGTCCCCAAGGGCAAGGACCCGATCGCGTACGTCTGGGGCGAGATGGTCCACGGGATCGGTCCGGCCGCCGCTGGCCTCTCGCTCGCCGTCTACGAGCACACCACCCTCGGCCTCCGCGAGTTCGAGGCCGCACGGCTCCGGATCGCGCAGATCAACGGGTGCGTCTTCTGCCTCGACTGGCGCACCGAACGAGACGGCGAGAAGGTCGAGGAGTCGTTCGCCGAGGCGGTCGAGGAGTGGCGCACGACGGACGCCTTCGACGACCGCACCCGGCTCGCCGCGGAGTTCGCCGAGCGCTACGCGATCGACCACCACGGCATCGACCAGGACTTCTGGGACCGGATGTCGGCCCACTACACCGATGCCGAGATCGTCGAGCTGAGCATGTGCCTCGGATCGTGGCTGGCGTTCGGCCGTCTCAACCACGTTCTGGGCCTCGACAGTGCTTGCGTCCTGCCCTCAGGGAGGTAACACGGAACTCACATCCGGGTGATCCAGAATTTCGGTGTTGCACCCTCGGAAGCGCAGGATTTCGACCTATCGTTGAGACATGAAGACCTGCGATTTCTGCGGATGCTACGAGGCCGACCCCAACCGCCTCCTCGCATGGACCACCGCGGTCGAGCGTGGGCGTTCGAAGTCGTTCTGCGAGGCCTGCTCGCGACGTCACGTGCGCTCCATGGAAGCCAAGCTCGACTCCGACTGGTGGTCCTGAGCACCACCGCTCACATCCTCTGTGGCGCCTCGATCCCGAGGAGCCGGAGTCCCTCTGACAGCACTCGCCGGGTCGCCTCGCACAACGCGAGCCGGGTCTGCCTGACCTCACCGTCTGCCTTGAGCACCGGACAGTTCTCGTAGAACCCCGTCAGGGCGGTCGCCAGACCATAGAGGTACGCGGTCAGGTGATGCGGCTCCAAGGTGTTGGCGACCTTGGCGACCACCGAGGCGAAGCCGGTCAGCTCCAGCGCCAGCCGCTGCTCGGCCGGGTGGGAGAGCGTGTTGATGCCGTGCGTCTGCTGCGGTGCCTGCGCGAGGATGCTGCACACCCGGGCATGGGCGTACTGCAGATACGGGCCGGTCTCGCCGGTGGTGGCCGACATCCGGGCGAGGTCGAAGACGTAGTCGCGGGCGAGGTTGTTGGAGAGGTCGGCGTACTTCACCGCGGCGTTGGCCACGGCACGTACGACCTCGGGGCCGGCGTAGCTGGCCGCGGCGGCCTCCTCGGCGGCATCCAGCAGCGCGGTCAGCGATACCGTCTCGCCCGAGCGGGTCTTGAACGGCCGGCCGTCGGGGCCGAGCACGGTGCCGAAGCCGATGTGCTGGACCTCCACCGAGTCGGGCAGCCAGCCGGCGGCGCGGGCGACGGCGAAGACCATCTCGAAGTGCTGGCTCTGCCGGTGGTCGACGATGTAGACGACCCGGTCCACGGCCAGCTCGTCGACGCGGTGGCGAATCGTGGCGAGGTCGGTGGCGGCGTACCCGAACCCGCCGTCGGCCTTCCGCACGATCAGCGGCAGCGGGGCGCCGTCGCGGCCGGTGAAGCCGTCGGGGTAGACGACCTGGGCGCCGGCCGACTCGGTCAGCAGGCCCGATGCCCGAAGGTCGTCGACGACGCCGGGAAGCTGCGGGTTGTAGCGGCTCTCGCCGTCGAAGTCGTCATCGGTCAGGAGTACGCCGAGCCGGCCGTAGGTGGCCTCGAACTCAGCCATCGAGGCGTCGACGAGCGCCTGCCACAGCGCGAGGGTGGTCGGCTCGCCGGACTGGAGCGCGACCACCCGCCGCCGGGCCGAGTCGGCGAAGCCCGGATCGTCGTCGAAGCGCGCCTTGGCCCGCTGGTAGAGCGCGAGCAGCTCGGTCATGTCCAGGTCGGCGACCGCCGCCGGGTCGCTGAGACCCTCGCCGAGCAGTTCCTCGACCAGCATGCCGAACTGGGTGCCCCAGTCGCCGAGATGGTTCTGCCGCACGACGTCGTGGCCGGCGTAGGCCAGCACCCTGGCCAGGGAGTCGCCGATGACCGTGGAGCGCAGGTGGCCGACGTGCATCGGCTTGGCGACGTTGGGGGAGGAGTAGTCGACGACGACCCGACTCGGACTCTCCGGGACGGGCACGCCCAGGCGCGTGTCGGTCAGCAGGTCGCTGACGGCCGCGCCGAGAACGTCGGGGGACCAGGTGAGGTTGAGGAACCCGGCGCCGGCCAGCTCGAGGGCGCCGACATCGCCCAGGTCGACGGCATCGATGAGGCGGGCGCCGATCTCCCGCGGCGGCAGGCCGAGCGGGCCGGCCAGCCGCAGCGGGAGATTGGACTGGAGATGGCCGAACTCGGGCCGGGTGGCCGGCCGCATCTCGGGATCGATACCGGCGTAGGCGTCGCCGAAGCAGGTGACGACGGCGCTCTGCAGGGATGCGGACAAGGCAAGGGTGTGCTCGTGCACGAGAGTGGTCCTAGGAGGTGAAGAGGGCAGGCTGACGCGAGGGCGGGGTCAGAGACCCATGCCTCGTCGTCGCAGCGCGCTCTTCGTGACCATGTCCGCAAGAGTGCCGGAGGCGTCGGCGGAGGTCAAGCCGGTTCACCGGTCGCCGTCCCGGCCGAGGCGATCAGGTCCCAGGCGCAGCCGCAGTAGGGATGCCGCAGCCACGGTCGGACGGTGGGCGCGTCGTCACGGGTGAGGATCACCGACGCCGACCACGAGGCCGGGGTCCGCCCGGCGAGGTAGGTGCGGGCGTCGCGTACGGCCCAGGAGAGCGCGAGGGACTGCAGCAGCGCGTCGCTGGGCACCTCGTTGCCGACGAGCTGGCTCACGACCACGGCCCGCCGCTCGTCCTCCTCGGCGAGCGTCGCGTCGAGGCAGCGCAGGCACGCGGTGACCCCAGGAACGACCAGCGGACCCACCGTCCAGGTGTCGGGGCCGCTCTCGACCACGAGGTGCGCTCTGCCCTCGCGCACCATCTCGTCGGCTCGTTCGCGGTCCAGCGGCCCGTCGGAGAGGAGTACGACGATGTCGGGCGCGCCCGGGGTTGCCGGGGCCGGTCCGATCAGCGCCCGAGCCGCCGAGAGCAGTGCCGGCGGACCGTCGAAGCCCACCCGTGGTGGCGGCTCCCCACCGTCCGCCTCCATCAGCAGGCCGGCATTGCCCAGCTGCTGCATCGCGTGCCGCCCGGGCAGGTGGTCGGGCTCGACCGCCTGCCCGGCGGCGAGGTCGGTCAGCAGGCGGCGTACCTCCACGCCGTCCTGCACGATCGCCCGCCGTGGCGGGTCGATGCCGATCTGGAGTCGGGTCTCATCACGTCGTACGGCCACATACCCCGGCCGAATCCGGTAGCGCGTGCTCATGCCGGGAGTCTCACACCGGCCGAGATTTCCCGCACCGACAATCGACAGTGCCTGTGGATAACCTCGCCGAAAAGCACGGCAGCGGCGCCGCCGGACAATGCCGGGGGCGCCGCCGCGGGTCGTGCGCTGGTCGGTCTCGAGCGGATTGGGCAGATTGCTCCGGGAAGCGTGGATCTCGACCCGCTTCGCGGCTTCGCAAGCTCAGCCGCTGCGCTCGCTCGATCCCTTCGCGTTGCGACTCCGCTCCTTCGTCGCGGAGTCGCAGGCTCAGGCCTTACCGAGGATGCGGTTGAGGTTGGTGCTGCAGACGGGGCAGACGGCCTTGGCCATCTTGGTGCCCTTGTCGTTCACCCGGATCTCACCGGTCGCCTCGCGCTTCTCCTTGCACTTCACGCAGTAGAACTCGCCGCTCCAGGTCTCCGCCATGACGGCCTCCTTGCCTTTATGTAACTGGTCGTCGCGACGGGGTTGTCAGGGAAGCCCGTCGGAAGCTCGTCATGCCGAGCCAACTCGACCCTACGACACGCGGCGCTTTCGGCGGCAACACGGGCTCTCAAGCGAGTGTCGGCGTGTTGGCGTCATACCGGGGGATTCGGGACTTTCGAAGGGGCATCGAAGCGCTGCCGAAGGCACTTGCCAAGGTCGCTGAGCCACGTGAAAACTGGAGGGACCCCCGGTGCCTGGATCGTCCTTCGCCTTCCCCTTGCGAAGGCCGTCCGGCGGCGCCGGGGGTCCCACTGACATCGAACTTAAAGAGGATGTGGGAGCGCGTCAACGTCCCACTCCGCGTTGCTTGTGGACAACATGTGGACAACCCCGCTTTGCTTGGGGACAGCCGGTGGAAGACACGCGCTTTCCTGTGGGTAACCAAGTGACCGGCTGGAGAATATTCGGTTGAATCAGGACCTTGACCAGGGAAAAGCATTCTCCACCGCCTGTGGAGGCAAAAATAGTTGGAGGAAGATTTGGTAGGCGAGCCGTTGTCCCCCGTCGCAGCGCTGCGACGGATCGCATTCCTGCTCGAGCGCGGACGCGAGGACACCTACAAGGTGAAGGCGTTCCGCACCGCTGCGGCAGCGATCCTGCCCCTCGCCGAGGAGGACGTACGCCGTCGGGCGGCCGACGGCACCCTGACCGAGCTGAGCGGGGTCGGGGCGAGCACTGCCAAGGTCATCAGCGAGGCCGCGCGCGGCGAGGTTCCGCAGCGGCTGCTGGACACCGAGCGGGTCCACGGCGGTCCGCTGACCGCCGACGGGGCGGGGGAGAGGCTGCGGAGCAGACTCCGCGGCGACCTGCACAGCCACTCCGACTGGTCCGACGGCGGGTCACCGATCGAGGAGATGGCCTTCACCGCGATCGAGCTGGGGCATGAATACCTCGTGCTCACCGACCACAGTCCGCGCCTGACGGTCGCCAACGGCCTCAGCGCCGCCCGCCTGGAGCGCCAGCTCGGTGTCGTCGACGCGGTCAACGACCACCTCGCCGGACACGGGTTCACCCTGCTGAAGGGGATCGAGGTCGACATCCTCGATGACGGCAGCCTCGACCAGACCGACGAGATGCTCGCCAAGCTCCAGCTGCGGGTCGCCAGCGTCCACTCCAAGCTCAAGATGGAGAAGGAGCAGATGACGAAGCGGATGGTCGCGGCTGTCTCCACGACCCGGATGAACGTGCTCGGTCACTGCACCGGTCGACTGGTCACCGGCAACCGCGGCACCCGGCCCGGCAGCCAGTTCGACGCCCGCAAGGTCTTCGAGGCGTGCGCCGAGCACGAGGTCGCCGTCGAGATCAACTCCCGACCCGAGCGGAGGGACCCGCCGTCCAAGCTCCTCGAGCTCGCTCGCGACGCCGGTTGCCTCTTCTCGATCGACTCGGACGCACACGCCCCGGGGCAGCTCGACTTCCTCGTCCTGGGGTGCGAACGAGCCGAAACGGCGGGTATCGAAGAGGAACGGATCATCAACACCTGGCCACGGGACCGCCTGCTGGCCTGGGCGAACAGGTAGTTTCTTGACCTATGGACGGCCCGGAGATCGAGGTGCGACGCAGCAAGCGGCGTCGGCGTACGGTCTCCGCCTACCGTGATGGCGACCGAATCATCGTGATGATCCCGGCCGCGATGTCCCAGCGCGAGGAGGCCGAGTGGGTCGAGCAGATGGTCGCCCGCCTGGAGAAGGCCGAACGGCGTCGCAAGCCCAGCGACGATGATCTGATGCGGCGCTCGGCGGCGCTGAGCGACCAGTACTTCGGCGGCCTGGCCAAGCCCGACTCCGTACGTTGGGTCGACAACCAGAACAGTCGCTGGGGCTCGTGCACCCCGGGTGACCGCTCGATCCGGCTCAGCGACCGGCTGCGAGGCATGCCGGGCTGGGTCGTCGACTACGTGCTCGTCCACGAGCTCGCCCACCTCTTCGAGGCCAAGCACAACGAGGCCTTCTGGGCGTGGGTCGACCGCTATCCGCAGGCCGAGCGCGCCAAGGGCTACCTGGCCGGCTGGTCCGCCGCCGCCAAGCTCCCCGCCCCTCCGGGCGAGGAGGACGACGACGTCGACCAGATCGACGACCAGCTGGACGACCAGGTCGACTAGCGCTCCCTGGCTACCAGCTCGCGCACCTGCGGCGCGACTTCGGCAGCGAACCGCTCGGCCACCACCGGGTCGTCACCACCGATCAGGAACGCCGAGAACCCGTACTCCAGGACCAGCCCGGCAAGATCCTCCACCCACTGGTCCACCGGGCCGTTGAGGAGCGCCCGGCTCGTGGGCTGGAACGAGACGTTCATCAGGTTGAGCAGGCGGCGTACGTCGCCGGGCGAGCGCCCAGGTGCGACGGCTGCCTCGTCGATGCGACTGTTGAGGCCCGGCACCGCGTCCAACCCACCCTCGATGTACTCCAGCGTCGGCAGCCAGCCGTCCGCGTACGCTCCGGTGAGCTCCAGCATCTTCGGCTTGTAGGACCCGACCCAGATCGGGATGTCGTGAGCCGGCTCGGGGCCGCGCTTGGCCCCGTCGACCTGGTAGAACTCGCCGTCGAGGTGGATGCCGCCGCGGGTAGAGACGTCCCAGACCTCCCGGATGATGCCGATCGCCTCGCGTAGGGCGGTCACCCCCTGAGCGGCGGTGAGCCGCCGCCCGCCCATCGCGGCGATGCCGTCCCAGAACGCGCCCGCGCCGATGCCGAGCTCGATCCGGCCCCCGGAGAGCCGGTCGAGCGAGGCGACGGAGCGGGCGAGCATCGCGGGCGGTCGCAACGGCAGCGAGTGGACGTTGCCGGCCAGGTGGACGCGTGAGGTGCGTGCGGCGGCGTACGACATCAGGGTCCAGGTGTCGAGGAAGGCGGGCTGGTAGGGGTGGTCCTGGAAGGTCACCAGGTCCAGGCCCGCGCGGTCGGCGGTGACGGCAAGGTCGACCACCTTCTGCGGGGACTGGGCGGACGGGGTGACGAAGGTGCCGAACAGCAGGTCGTGGCCGTAGTCGGTCATCGGTTCTCCGAAGGGTCGATGTTGAAGTTGTCGCGGAAAAGGTTGGTTGGGTCGAAGCGCTGCTTGAGGTCGCGCAGGCGGGCCAGGGTCGCGGGCGGGAACGCGTCCGCGATCCGCTCGGGGGACCGGGTGGTCTCGAAGCTGAGGTAGAGCCCGTCGAGGTGCGGCCGCAGGTGGGCCCATGCTGTGTCCAGCGCCACCGGGTCCCCGCCCATCGCGGTGATCTGGAACCCGGCGGTTCGGTGCGCGAAGGCGGTCGCGTCGGGATCCACGTCGGCGATCGCGCCGCCCATGGTGCGCAGCTGGAAGAAGTACACGTCGCCGGAGCGCAGCATCAGCGCCGCGTCGCGGGCGAACTCGCTGGTCACCGCCGGGATCAGCCCCGAGCGCGCCTGCGGCTCGCCGTGTCCGTGGTGGCCGTCGGTGCCGACGTCAGGGGCCTGGCTCATCACGTCGGCGTAGCGGGCGAGGACCACCTGCTGCTGCACCAGCGCCCCGAGGGAGGCGAACGGGGTGAGTCGTTCCACGATCACCTCCGGGTCGGCTGAGTGGACCAGCCCGTAGAGCTGGATCACGGAGCCCTCCGGCCGCGGGCGGCCGGTCACCAGGAAGACGGTGGTGTCCCGCGGCGCCGCGGCCGCGACCGCCCCGAACCGGAGCAGTGCCTCCTCGATGTCGGGGACCACGAGCGTGAGCTGGGCGGAGCCCACCTCCGCGACCTCGTCCACCTCGAACTCGAAGGCGGTCGCGACGCCCATGTTGGCGCCCGCGCCGCGTACGCCCCAGAACAGGTCGGGGTTCCCCTCGTGGTCGGCGCGCACGATCGCTCCGTCGGCGAGCACCATCTCGACGGCGACCAGGTGGTCGATGGTGAGCCCGTGCTCGCGTGAGAGGAAGCCGATCCCGCCCGCGGTCGCGAGCCCGCCGACCCCGACACCGCCGTAGTCGCCCGATCCCAGCGCCCACCCGAACGGGTCCAGCGCTGCCGCCACCTGCTTCCAGGTGGCGCCCGGCCCGATGCGTACGCGGCGTCGGGACGCGTCGACGACCTCGATCTCGTTCATCCCGCCCAGGTCGATGACCAGCCCGCCGTCGTTGGTCGACCGGCCGCTGACCCCGTGGCCGCCGCTGCGGATCCCGAGCGGCAGGTGCCGGTGACGGTCGGCGAAGCCCAGCGCCTCGGCCACCTGCGCGGCGGTCGTCGGTCGCAGCACGAGGCCGGGCCGTCCGCCACGGAGATAGGTCGAGCGGACCGCCCGGTAGGCCGGGTCGCCGGGCTCGACGGCCGTCGCGGCGAGCGAGGCGGGCACCTCGTCGTAGGCGATGCCCGGGCGCCGTTTCGCCCGCACCGAGGACGTACGCCGCGGCCCGGCCGGCCGCGGACCGCCGAGCTCCATGAGCAGACGAGCCGCCCGGTCCACCTCGGCGTCGGTCGAGACCGGCACGACCACGGGGACGTGGGCCGCGGCGGCGCGCTCGAGGTCGGCGGGCGAGGGATCGGCAAGAGCGCTCGTCCAGGCACCCGGGTCGGTGATCAGGCGTGCCCCGGCCAACAGGTCGAGGCTGTCGCGGGCCCGATCGGCGACGCTCGGATAACCGGCGTCGGGGTCTCGTGGGTCGGGGGCTCCGGCCGGAGAGAGCGCGACGCCGACCGGGATGGACTTCGTGCTGCCCAGCAGCCACGTCGCGGTGGTCCAGGGGTCCAGGTCACCGGGGCCGATCACCACCAGGTCGAGACCGCCCTCCTCGGCACGCTGCGCGAGACCGGTCATCGCCTCGGGTGGCAGCGCCGGGTCGAGCGCCACGCCCAGCTCGAGAGTCATCGATCGTTCCTCCAAGAATCGTTCATCACAAGATCGTATGTGAAGCAGACGATTGGCTCAACAGAACGATTTGCTAGGATGTTCCCGTGACCACCAGAGCCGAACCGCAGACCGAGCTTCGCCCCGGGCAGACGGAGGGCACCGACGACCTCGGCTGGGGTCTGGGTGCGCTGCTGCGCGGCTACCGGCAGCGGGTCACCGAGGCGATCGGCGACTTCCCCCACGGAGCGCGCGGCTACCAGACGATGTGCGCGGTGGTCGGCGACGACCACCCCAGCCAGCTGGCGCTGGCCGGCCACCTCGGCATCGACAAGACGGTGATGACCTATCTGGTCGACGATCTCGTCGACGCCGGGCTGGTCGAGCGCCGACCCAACCCGGCAGATCGCCGCCAGCGTCAGATCGTCGCCACCGACCAGGGCACGCGGGCCGTCGCCGATCTGTGCCGCCGGGTCGACGCCGCCGAGAACGATCTGTTGGCCCGGCTCGACGACGACGAGCGTGTCGCCCTGCGCCGGCTGCTCAGCAAGGCGACCGGCCCGGCTCCCGCTCACACGGCGGAGGCCTGCGCGGTCGTCACCGGGACCGCCGAGGAGAACCACTCGCCCACGGAGTAGGTGAGCGCCACGGTCCCGAGGCTCGTCGAGGCGATGTCCTGCAGGTGCAGCGAGCTCGGCGACGGCAGGCCACCGAAGAGTCGCTTGCCGGTGCCGATCAGCAGCGGATGCACGAACAGCCTCAGCTCGTCGACCAGCCCCGCGCTCATCAGCTGACGGACGAGATCACCGCTGCCGAGCGCGACGATGGTTCCCGACCCGTCGGCCTTGAGGGCGCTGACCGCATCGAGGACCTCGCCGTCGAGCACGGTCGCGCCGCTCCAGGCCAGGTCGGCGAGCGTGCGGGTCGCGACGTACTTCGGCGTGGAGTTGAGGCTCGCCGCCATCGGATCCGTGTCGGGTCGGTTCGGCCAGAAGGCCGCCATCTTCTCGTAGGTCCGCCGCCCGAAGACGTACGCCGACGTCTGCGCGCCGACGTCTGGAGAGAGCACCTCGCCGAGAGCGGCGCCGAAGGGCACGCCCCAGCCGCCGTGCTCGAAGCCGCCGTCCCGGTCCTCGTCCGGGGAGCCCAGCCCCTGCATCACTCCGTCGACGCTCAGGAACTCCACGATCGCAAGTCTTCGCATGACCTCATCGTGTGTCCTGGACGGATCGGCTGGCTTGAACGAAATCGACCGGCCATGATCGGACCATGACGGGCGTGACCCGCGAGATCGTACGACAGCCGACCCATCCCGGCCTGCGAGGCCTGGTGGCGGGCGTCGTCGGCTTCCGGGAGCGGTCGGCCGTTCCGCTCGAGCGTCGCCAGCCCGCCGGGACGCTGCTGCCGCTGGTGCTCTCCTTCGGCGACCCTTTCGAGATCGTCGACGTCGCCGCGGGGAAGGGGGTGGGGACGTACGGGTCGTTCCTGGCCGGTTTCATGCCCGGTCCGGTCTCGACCAGGTCCGGGCGCAGCCACGCGTGCGTGCAGGTCTACCTGACGCCGCTCGGCGTCGGCCGGCTGCTCGGCGTCCCGGGCCGTGAGGTCGCCGCTCGGGTGACCGGGGTCGAGGACCTGATCCCCGAGCTCGGTACGTCCTTCTCGGAGCAGCTCGACGAGGCCGGTACGTGGCGGCGCAGGTTCGACCTGGTCCAGTCCGCCCTGCTGGCGCGAGCCGGTGAACCGGCCGATCCGATGGTGTCGTGGCTATGGGACCGGATCACGGAGTCCGGAGGCCAGGCGCACATCGGGAACCTGGTGGCCGAGACCGGATGGAGCCACCGCCACGTCACGACCTGCTTCCAGCGGGCCGTGGGGCTCACTCCGAAGGCGGCCGCCGGCGTCGTACGTTTCGAGCGGGCCGCCGCCGACCTCGGCCGGCTGCCCATCGCCGAGGTGGCGGCCCGGCACGGCTACGCGGACCAGAGCCACCTGACCCGCGAGGCCGTCAGGTATGCCGGCGAGCCACCCGCAGCGCTTGCCGCCGGCCGGCGGCCGACCGCTCACACGGCGCTCGGGACGACCCCGGCCGGCTCCCGCTTGCGCTAGAGACGCGCCTGGGCGAGCTTGATGAGCTCGATCATCTCCGGCTCGGGATCAGGGATGCCGTCGATCGGCCACCAACGTACGTCCAGCGACTCCTCGCTCACGGCCGGGACCGCACCAGCGGGAGCGATGGCCATGAAGCGTACGTCGAGATGGTGGACGTCCCCGGACGGAGCACAGAAGGGCACCGGGTGCTCGGAGAGCTGCACCAACCCGGGCAGCGGCACCAGGCCCGGCACGCCGGACTCCTCACGCAGCTCACGGGCGGCGGCCGCCCACAGGGTCGCGTCGCCCTGCTCCAGATGACCACCGAACTGGAACCAGCGCCGCGCCTTGCGGTGGTGGGTCAGCAGCACCGAGGAACCGTCGTCGGAGAGCACCAGGCACGAGGCCGTCAGGTGGTCGGGGACGCACGACTTGAACACCCCTGTCGGCTCTGCCTCGAGATGAGTGACATAGCGCTGCCGAAGCGTCTCCTGGGGAGCGGACGGAGCGTCCCACGCCCGCAGGGTCGCGAGCGCGTCAGCGTGCAGACTCACGCCGCCACCTCCGTCGCGCAAGCGCCAGGGTACGGACGCGGCGGCGTGTTGTGTTCGTGGTTCGCTCGCTGGCGCTCGCTCACTCCTCAGCGTCTCCGCCGAGCAGCTTCTTGAGCTCCGCGTCGAAGTCGATCGAGTCGACATCGGGAGCCTCGGCGCCCTCACGGAAGCCGAGCGGGTCGTCGAGGTCGGCCGAGGTGGGCAGCAGCGCCGGGGACATCCAGACGCCGTCACGGGCCTCGATGCCCTGCCGGGTGCGCAGCGATCCCCACAGCGCGGCCGCGTCGCGCAGCCGTCGTGGCCGGAGGTCGAGGCCGACCAGGGTCGCGAAGGTCTGCTCGGCCGGACCGCCGGCGGCCCGGCGGCGGCGTACGGCCTCCTGCAGCTGCGCCGCGACCGGCATCCTCTCGGCGGTGGCCAGGGCGACGACCTCGTCGACCCAGCCCTCCACGAGCGCCAGCACGATCTCGAGCCGCTCCAACGCCGCCTTCTGGGCGGGCGAGTCGGGCACCTCGAACATGCCTTCCTCGAACATGTTCTGCAGCTGGGACGGGTCCTGCATGGCGGAGAGGTCCAGGCCGCGCATCTGCTCCTCGATGCGCTGCTGCATGGCCTCCATGTTGAGCTCGACGCCGCGCGCGTAGTCGGTCACGGCCGCGACCACGTGGTCACGCAGCCACGGCACGCCGGCGAAGAGCCGCTGGTGGGCGGCCTCGCGCAGGGCCAGGAAGAGCAGCACGTCGTCGGTGCTGACCCCCAGGCCCTCGGCGAAGGGCTCGACGTTGACCGGCAGCAGCGCGGCCTGACCGGGCTCGGTCAGCGGGATGCCGATGTCGGAGACGGAGATGACCTCGCCGGCGAGATGGCCGAGGCCGGTGCCGGCCTGGTTCGCGTACAACGCGCCCATCGCCTTGCCGACGAACCCGATCATCGGGCCCATCTGGGCCTTCATGTCCTCGGGGAGCTGGCCGCTCATCGCGGCCGCGGTAGAGGCGGCGACCGGCTCGATCAGCGGCTTCCACGCATCCAGGGTGTTGACCAGCCACTCGGCCTTCGACCAGGCGGTGGCGGACTTCACGCCTGAGGGGAACGACGTGGTCTCCTCCAGCCAGTGGTCGGCCAGCTGGATCGCGTCGGCGACGGCGTCCTTCTGCCGCTGAGAAGGCGTCGGGTCGGGCGAGGACGCGGCGACCTTGCGGGCGAGGTCCATCGCGACGTCCCAGTTCAGCGGGCCGTCATAGGGCTGTAGCAGCGACTGGATCTGACCGAAGATCTGGCTCAGGTCAGGCATGCCGCCGGGGCCTCCACCGACGCCGCCGATAGGAAAACCACCGAAGAACGCCTCAAAGGGCGTGCCCTTGAAGGGGTTCTCCGGCTCCTCCGGCTCGTCGGGGCCACCTGGGGTCTGACTCATGTGTCCAGCCTACGCGGTTACGGAAGCCCGCTGTCAGCAAGCACTAGTGTGGTCCCATGGCTGAACCGAAGAATGGCGCCGTCAAGCTTCTCGACATCCGGGAGACCCCTCTCGATGTCACCGAGGTGCTCGACGCACTCGACGACGACGCTTCCGGCGGGGTGACGCTCTTCGTCGGCCGCGTACGTGACCACGACGGGGGCAAGGGCGTGACCGGCCTCGACTACCAGGCCCATCCGACCGCCCTGGCCCGCCTGGCGGATGTCGCCGAGAAGGTGGCTGCCGACCACGGCGTCGCGGGTGTGGCCGCCGTCCACCGCACCGGCCACCTCGACATCGGCGACATCGCCGTCATCGTGGCCACCGCCTCCGGCCACCGTGGCGAGGCCTTCGCCGCCTCCCGCGACCTCATCGACACCCTCAAGGCCGAGGTGCCGATCTGGAAGCACCAGGTCTTCACCGACGGCACCGACGAGTGGGTCGGCGCGCCCTGATGCGCGGCCCAGGCGCCACCAAATAGGCTGCGTACGTGGACATCCTGCTCTGGCTCGTACCCTCTGCGGTCATCACCGTGCTGGCGATGGCCTGGGTCGCGTTCCTCGGACGTGAGGGCCGCGAGCAGGACCGGGAAGAGGTCGTACGCCGTCTCGGCGTCGCGCTCGAGAAGGAGAAGACGCGCGAGCGCTCGAGAAGGTACGCAGCGCCTCAGCCGCCGCCCGACAGGTCGACCGGAGTCGCGGTCCGAGTCAACCGCGACGCCTCTTAGGGTCCACTTGGGCTCGAATGAGAAGGTGACGCTATGACACAGCGCACCCTGGCCGGTCTGGTCGCCCTGCCGCTCGTGGTTGCCCTGATCGTGATCGCCTGGGTCGTCCCGCTCCCGTTCACGATCTACAGCCCCGGGCCGACGGTCAACGTCCTGGGTGAGTTCGACGGCAAGGACATCGTCCAGGTCGAGGGTCGCCCGAGCTACCGCGACAAGGGCCAGCTGCGGATGACCACGGTCTCCGAGACCACCCGCGAGGCTCGGCTCGGACTCTGGACCCTGCTCGGCGCGTGGATGAGCGACACCGAGGCGGTCTATCCGCGCGAGGTCGCCTACCCCGACCAGGGCACCGTCGAGGACGACCGCGAGGCCGGGCAGGTGCAGATGGCCAGCGCTCAGGACGCGGCGATCGCGGCAGCGCTCACCAGGCTCGGCGAGGACGTCGACGAGGTCTCGGTCGCCGAGGTGAGCGAGGACGCGCCGGCTGCCGGCAAGCTGAAGGCCGACGACGTGATCACCAAGGTCGGCGACACGGCGGTCGACACCCCCGAAGAGGTCGTCGCCGAGGTGCAGAAGGCCGAGCCCGGGGACACGATCGAGCTGACCATCGAGCGCAAGGGCAAGACCCTCACCGAGACCATCAAGACCGGTGAGAAGGACGGCAAGGCCTTCATCGGTGTCTCGCTGGGAGCGACCTACGAGTTCCCCTACGACATCAAGATCACCCTCGATCCGGCCATCGGCGGACCGAGCGCCGGGCTGATGATGGCGCTCTCGGTCTACGACACCCTCACCGAGGGGCCGCTGACCGGCGAGAAGAAGATCGCCGGCACCGGCACCATCGACGGTGACGGCAACGTCGGCCCGATCGGTGGGATCCAGCAGAAGATCCCGGGTGCGGCCTCGGACGGAGCCGAGCTCTTCCTGGTGCCCGCCGGCAACTGCCAAGACGTCGAGGGCGCCGAGAACGGTGACATGCGCCTGACCCGCGTGGAGACTCTCGACGACGCCATCAAGGCGATCGAAACCTGGACCGAGGACCCGAATGCCAAGCTGCCGACCTGTGGGAGCACGAAGTGAACGACACCCCTGAGCCCACGCCCGAACTCAGCCGAGGTCTCGACCTGGAGACCGACCCCGCGCTGGCCGCGGCCGTCCTCGAGATCGAGTCCCACGTCGCCGGCGAGGGCTGGGACGGGCCGGCGCGGCTCTTCGCGCTGGTCGACACCGCCGCGCTGGTCCGGGCCGAGCCCGCGCTCGCCACGATGATGGGCCTGGACGCTCCCGACCAGGACGGGTCGCTGACCCCGATCGAGCAGGACCAGGTCCCGGTGACGACCCAGCTGGAGGAGGTCCTCCAGACGACCGCCTGGCCCCAGGGGGTCACCGGCTGTGCGGCGGTCGTCGAGCGCCTGGTGCTGCCGCCCGACGCCGACGGCAAGATCCCCGACGACGCCGAGGCGGCCGCGGAGTTCGCCAAGGCGCACCCCGACCGGCAAGAGGTACGCATCGTGGCCGGCGCGACACGTGCTGGCGCCACGTACTGTGCCCTGCGGTTGAAGGCGCACGACGACGACCAGTCGGTCATCGGTGGCGTCGACCTGGTCCCCGAGCTCCTCGAACTGCTGCGTGTCACTCTTGAGGAGAACCCGGAGGGTGAGGAATGAGTCTGTTCGACGACGACGACCCGGCGCAGGCGCCGGCGCGCACACAGAGCACCGGCCGCAACCGATGGCTGGCGATCTCGGCCGTCTCGGTCATCGTGCTCTTCTTCGGCATCAGTGCCTTCGCCGCGATCTACACCGACGCGCTGTGGTACGACGCGATCGACTTCAGCAGCGTCTTCGGCACGGTCTTCTGGACGCGGACGGCACTCTTCGTCATCTTCTTCGTGCTGATGGCGATCATGATCGGGCTGCCCGCGGCGCTCGCCTACCGCACCCGTCCCTACTTCCACCCGGCCGACGACATCGGTGGCCTGGACCGCTACCGCGACGCGATCGCCCCGATCCGCACCTGGCTGCTGATCGGTATCGCCGGCGTCTCCGGCATCTTCGCCGGCTTCTCGGGCGCGGGCCAGTGGCGTACGTACCTGATGTGGCGCCACGGGCGCGACTTCGACAAGACCGATGAGTTCTTCGGCAAGGACATCGGCTTCTACGTCTTCGACCTGCCGTGGTGGCACTACCTGGTCAACTTCGCGCTGACCGGGCTGATCCTCGGCACCATCGGCGCGATGATCGTGCACTACGTCTACGGCGGGATCCGGCTCACCGCGCAGCGCGACCGGTTCACCCGCTCGGCGCAGATCCAGCTCAGCGCCATGTTCGGGCTGATCCTGCTGGTCAAGGGGCTCGACTACTGGGTCGACCGCTACGACCTGGTCAACGGCTCCGGGCCGCGCCTGGACGGGATGACCTACACCGACGAGCACGCGGTGCTCCCGGCCAACCAGATCCTGCTCGCCATCGCGGTGATCTGTGGCGTGCTGTTCATCCTCAACATGTGGCGGCGCAGCTGGCAGCTGCCCTCGATCGCGATCTCGCTGTTCGCGATCTCGGTGCTGCTGATCGGGATGATCTGGCCCGCGGTCGTGCAGGGTTTCCAGGTCCGGCCGAGCGAGCAGGACAAGGAGAAGCCCTACCTGGCGGCCAACATCAAGGCCACCCAGGACGCCTACGGGATCGCCAAGGACGACCTCGAGGTGACCGAGTACACCTCGCAGGCCGAGGCCGACGGCGCCTCGCCCGAGCAGCTCGACGAGACCGCCTCCTCGTTGCCGATCGTCGACCCCGCGGTGGTCCACCGCGAGTTCGAGCAGGTCCAGCAGGGTCGCTCCTACTACTCGGTGCACGAGCCGCTGGACATCTCCACCTACGAGGTCGGCGGCAAGGAGCGGGCGGTCGTGCTCGGCGTACGCGAGCTCAACCAGGCCGGCATCTCCGACTCCGACCGCACCTGGACCAACCTGCACACGGTCTACACCCACTCCAACGGTGTGATCGCCTCCTACGCCAACATGCGCGGCGCCGACGACAAGACCGAGTCGAACCAGATGCAGTGGGCCGAGGGCGACCGCACCGGCCAGCACGACCTGACCTCCGGGCAGGGCAAGTTCCAGGACAAGGTCTACTTCGGCGAGGACTCGCCGGAGTACTCGATCGTCGGCAAGGCCGACAAGGGCGCCGCGGTCGAGCTCGACTACAACTCCGAGGACGGCGAGACCCGGACGACGTACGAAGGTGCCGGCGGCATCCCGATCGGGTCCAACTTCCGCCAGCTGATGTACGCCATCCAGTTCGGCTCCACGAACTTCCTGCTCTCCTCGCGGGTCACCGAGGACTCCGAGATCCTCTACGACCGCTCTCCGAAGGAGCGGGTGCAGAAGGTGGCGCCGTGGCTGACCCTGGACGACGACGTCTACCCGGTGGTCGTGGGCGGCCGGATCCAGTGGGTGGTCGACGGCTACACCACCACCGACCGCTACCCGCAGGCCGCGCGTGACTCGTTCGCCTCGATGACCGACGACGCCACCCAGACCTCGGCCGGGGTGCAGACGCTGCCGACCGACGAGATCAACTACATGCGCAACGCGGTGAAGGCGACCGTGGATGCCTACGACGGCACGGTCACGCTCTACGAGTGGGACGAGGCCGACCCGATCCTGCAGACGTGGGAGGCGGCCTTCCCCGGCACCGTGATGCCGAAGTCGTCGATCCCGAAGGAGCTCTTGGAGCACCTTCGCTACCCCGAGGACCTCTACAAGGTGCAGCGCTACCAGCTGGCGCGCTACCACGTCTCCGACCCGGACGTCTTCTTCTCCGGCAACGAGCGCTGGGCCGTGCCCGAGGACCCCAACGACGACAACCACCAGCAGACCCCCTACCGGATGTTCCTCGACGACGGCTCCGGCACGGCGCGCTGGTCGCTGACCTCCGCGTTCGTGCCCTACAACCGTCCCAACCTGGCGGCGATGATGTCGGTCGACTCGGACGCCACCTCGGACAACTACGGGAAGATCCGGATCACCACCGGCTTCCCCGACGACACCCAGGGTCCGGGAATGGTCTCCAACGAGTTCCGTACGGACAAGGCGATCGCCGACGAGGTGGCCTCCTTCAACCGCTCCGGCTCGGCGCCGGTGTGGGGCCAGGTCGTGACGTACCCGACGGCGAAGAACGGCATCCTGTACGTCGAGCCGATCTACGCCCGGCGAGCGACCGCCTCGACCTCGGGCTATGCCCAGCTGGCCTTCGTGCTGGTCTCCTACGACGGACGGGTCGGCTACGGAACGACGCTGAACGAGGCCCTCGAGGTCGCGCTCACCGGTGCCGAGCCGACGCCTCCGACGGCGTCCGATCCCGACGAGGAACCGGCCGAGACCACCCCGCCGGCCAACGGCTCCGGGGGTGAGGCCGGTCAGCTCCTCGAGGACGCCCGCGCCCTCTTCGCCCAGGCCGACGAGGCCGGCAAGGCCGGCGACTACGCCGAGCGGGAGCGCCTCATCGCCGAGGCCCAGGACAAGGTGGACCAGGCCGCCGATCTCATCTCGGGAGGCTGAGAGCACCTCCGATTAGGGGATCGTTTCCCCTCGCGTGTAATGTTCTTCTTGCGACGCGGGGTGGAGCAGCTCGGTAGCTCGCTGGGCTCATAACCCAGAGGTCACAGGTTCAAATCCTGTCCCCGCTACTCCAAGACGAAGGCCCGGACCGAAAGGTCCGGGCCTTCGTGATTTCGGGGTCGATCTGCATCTGCTCATCGGTAGCGCTGGCTTCGGGCTTGTCGCGACCCGGACGCCCGGATTGGGGTTCGGTTCGGTTCGCGGGTAGAGTTGTTCTTGCGACGCGGGGTGGAGCAGCTCGGTAGCTCGCTGGGCTCATAACCCAGAGGTCACAGGTTCAAATCCTGTCCCCGCTACTCCGAAACGAAGGCCCGGACCGAGAGGTCCGGGCCTTCGTGTATTTCCGGCTCCACCGGCCAGGTAGTCCCAGACGTTCGCGCCCGCTTACCGGCAAGTAATGGGCTCGTACGTCTGGGACTACCTGCTCGGGGCGGTAGGCCCGGAACTCAGGCTGGGGTGGTGCGCGCGATGGCGCGGCGGAGCAGGCTGGGGTCGTGGGCGTTGACGAGGACGAGGTCGGGGGAGGAGGCGGCCCAGAGCTCGGTGAGGCGCTCGTGGTTGGCCCGGACCTTCTTCCGGTCGTGCGCGATGAGGCGTTCCATCAGGGTCAGGGTGCGCGGGGCGTGGCCGGATCCGTCGATCTGGCCGTGGTGGTAGAAGCTGTCACCCACGTGCAGGACCCAGTGGTCACCGGCGTCGACGGCGACGGCGGCATGGCCGCGGGAGTGGCCCGGCAGGTTGATCAGCACCAGGCCCGCGGAGATCTCGGTGAGCTCCTTGGCCCCCGCGAACCCCCTCCAGGACTCGCCCTCGCCAGGTGTGTGCTCGACGATCACCGGACCATGGGCACGCTGGCTGGGCAGGTAGCGGCCTCGCTCGACGGCGCCCTGGGGGTGCAGCGCGGCGAAGTTCTCGGCTGCGGTCAGGTGCACCTGTGCCCAGGGGAAGTCGGCGAGCCCGCCGGTGTGGTCGGCGTCGAAGTGGGTGAGCACGACGTGGCGTACGTCCTGCGGGTCGAAGCCCAGCCGCGCGACCTGCTCGACGGCCGACTCCGAGACGTCGAACGCCGGTCGGATCAAGAAGCGTGCCTCGCCGAACCGCCCCTTCGGGTCGGCCGCGTCCTGCGTACCGAATCCGCTGTCGACGAGCACGAGGCCGTTCCCCGTCTCGACGAGAAGTACGTGGCAGACCAGGTCGCCGGGCGTGGCGACCGGGCGCATCGTGCCGCAGTTGAGGTGGTGGACCTTCACGTGAGTGCCTCCTTGATCTCGGCCAGGACATCTGGACTACCGCTGATGATGTCGAAGACGAGTCCCTTCGTGCCACCGACATCGCAGACCCCGACCACGGTGCCGGACCTGGCCGAGCTCAAGCAGATCTTCGAGTCCTGAACAGGCTTGGGTCATGCCAGGGCCGCGAGGATCTCGTCGGCGCTCCGGTGGCCCGAGCGGACTGCTCCCTCCATGTAGCCGCTCCATTCCGTGGCGTACTCCGCTCCGGCCCAGTGGATCCGTCCGACGGGCTCGCGCAGCAGCGGTCCGAAGTTCGTCCAGACGCCGGGACCGAAGCCGGCGCCGTAGCAGCCGCGGGTGAACTCCTCGGCGCTCCAGTCCTTCTCGACGTACGACCTCGGTGTGGCTGCCTCGCCCCCGAAGTAGCGCACGAAGCAGTCGAGGACGCCGCGGCGGCGCTCGTTGTCGGGAAGACGTTGCCAGCTGCGGGCCTCGCCGGCCTCGACGAAGCCGATCAGGATGCCGACCTCCGCGCCGGGCGGGGAGACGTCGAAGGTGACCTTGACCGGGCCGCGGTCGGATATCGCCTGACCGTTGAGTCCCCGCTCGCGCCAGAACGGCTTCGGGTACGCCGCGAAGCACTTCACGACCGTTCCGGCCGGCACGCGCTGCGTGAGCTGATCGCGGCCGGCGGGAAGGATCGGGTCGTAGTCGAGCCGCCCCGCGAGGGTCGGCGGCAGGGTGAGGAGGGCATGTCGCGCCGTGTGGGTCTCGCCGTCGCGGGTGATGGCACTGACGCTTTCGCCGCGCTGGTCGATGCGGGCCACCGGCGACCCGAACCGTACGTCCTGGTCCACGGCGAGTCGCTGTGAGACCAGCACCGATCCACCGACGACGCGGTCTTTCTGGGCGCCGCTGTCGGTGGAGGCGAGCGTCTCGAGATCGCCGTTGCTGATCGTGTAGAAGAGCGTGTGGAGCAGGGAGAGGTCGGCGGCGTCGGCCGAGTAGAGAGCCTCGGTCAGCACCCGGAAGTAGGAACGCCCGGTGGGCGTCCTCAGGTTGCGACGGATCCACGACTCGAAGGTCTGCCCGTCCAGCAGCGCGGCCTTGGGATGGGCCCAGGGACGATCGACGTCGACGCCGCGCGCGAGCCTCTCGTAGCGGGCCAGGCCCTGGGCGAGGTCGGCCAGGGCGATCGGGTTGAACTTGGGCGTCGCGCCCTTCTGCGGGCCGAGCCGGGACTGCTTGCCGCCGAGATCGACGAGCATCTCTCCGGCGTCGTTCCAGGTCGGGAAGGTCTCCAGGCCGAGCTCATCGACGAGCCGGTACATCTCGGTGTGACCCTCGCCGATCCAGGTGCCGCCGAGCTCGATCGGGTGCCCCTCGAGGATTCCGCCCTCGGTGCGACCGCCGACCCGGTCCCGTGCCTCCAGCACCACGACGGACTTCCCGGCAGCAGTGAGCCTGCGGGCCGCGCTCAGGCCGGCCAGGCCGGCTCCCACCACGACCACGTCGACATCGGGCATCGCGGGCACCTCCGTTCGCGTCGTACGGCTGAATTCACGGTACGACGTTCTCGGTGCGGCTGCGGCAGGATCGGGCCAGGCTCGAGGAGGTCATCCTCAGCGGACCTCGACGACCGTGAGCTCGCCGGCTGCGTACTGCCGACGTAGAGCCTTCTTGTCGAACTTGCCGACGCTCGTCTTGGGGACCTCGCCGAGGACTGTCCAGCGTTCGGGGAGCTGCCACTTCGCCCAGCTGCCGGTGAGGTGGGTGCGCAACGAGGCGATGTCGGTGGTCATTCCTTCCCGATAGACGACCGCGACGCAGGGCCGCTCGTCCCAGGTGTCGTCGGGGACCCCGAAGACGGCGGCCTCGGCCACATCCGGGTGCGACATGACGTCGTTCTCCATCTGCACCGAGGAGATCCACTCGCCGCCGGACTTGATGACGTCCTTGGCGCGGTCGACCAGGGTGAGGTAGCCGTCGGGGGTGATCGTGCCGATGTCTCCCGTACGCAGCCAACCGTCGTCGAAGTGATCGTCGATCGTTCCTGCGGCGGGGGAGTGGTACGCGCCGGTGATCCAGGGGCCGCGTACCTGGAGCTCGCCCACGGACTCGCCGTCATGAGGCAGGACCTCTCCGGCGTCGTCGACCAGCTGGTGCCGCACCTGGGGCGGGAACTGGCCCTGCGTCACCCGATAGCGCCAGGCCTGCTCGCCCCGGGCGGAGGCCGGCGGACGCGCCACCGCGCTCACGGCCGACGTCTCTGTCATGCCCCAGGCGTGCAGGATCCTGACACCATGCCTCTCCTCGAACGTACGCATCAGCGACGGCGGGACGGCAGAGCCGCCGACGACGGCCTCGCGCAAGTGGCTGATGTCCTGAGGGTGCTCCTCGAGCCGGGCCAGGAGGCCGGACCAGATCGTCGGGACCGCGGCCGCACGGGTGGGGCGACCGGCGGCCATGAGCGCCAGCAGCGGCTCGGCCTGCAGGAACCGGTCGGGCAGCAGCAGCGAAGCGCCGGACATCAATGCGGCGAACGGGAGGCTCCACGAGTTGACGTGGAACATCGGCACGACGGCCAGGCAGGTGTCCTCCGGGGACAGACTCATCGCTGCGGGAGTCGTCACGTAGGACGCGTGCAGGTAGAGCGAGCGGTGCGAGTAGACGACTCCCTTGGGGTCGCCGGTGGTGCCGGAGGTGTAGCACATGGCGGCCGCGGAGCGCTCGTCGATCATCGGGAAGTCGAACGAGGGCGGCTGTGCCGCGAGCAGCTCCTCGTAGTCGTGGACGGTGACGCCCGGGGGAGCGACGAGTGCGCTCGGGTCACCGCCCACGACCACGACGTGGCGCACCGTAGGCATCTCCGGGAGGAGGGGCGCGAAGCTCGGCACGAGCGAGCCGTCCACGAACACGACCCGGTCCTCGGCGTGGTTGGCGATGAAGGTCACCTGCTCGGGGAACAGCCGGATGTTGAGTGCGTGGAGCACCGCGCCCATCGCCGGGACGGCGGCGTACACCTCCAGGTGTTCGTTGTTGTTCCACATGAAGGTGGCGACCCGGTCGGAGGCGCCGACCCCCAGGCTGGTGAGCGCGCCGGCAACCCGTGCGGCGCGCTCACCGAGCTCTGCGTAGGTGCGGCTGTGGATCCCGGACCCGGTCCAGGTGGTCACCCGCGACCCGCTGTGCATGTCCGCGGCGTACCGCAGCAGGCCGCCCAACGAGAGCGGTTCGTCCGGCATCGTGCTCGAGATCGCGGCCGACATCAGTACTTGATGACCGATCGGATCCCGAGGCCCTGCTTCATCTCGTCGTACCCGTCGTTGATCTCCTCGAGGCTGATCACCCGGGTGACCAGCGAGTCGAGGTCGATGCGGTCGTGCATGTAGTGGTCGACGAGCTGAGGGAAGTCGATGGCCGGGCGGCTCGACCCGTAGTTCGAGCCGATCAGCTTCAGCTCGGAGTCCGACATCACGAACGGGTCGATCGTGATCGTCAGGCCGTCCGGGACCTGACCGGCGACGATCGCCCGGCCGCCGCGGGCCAGCGACGCGTACGCCGCCTCGATGGTGGCCGGGAGACCGATCGCCTCGATGGCCACCTCGACTCCCCGTCCGTCGGTCAGGTGCGCGATGCGTTCGGTGAGGTTCTCGTCCGCCGAGTTGATGACCTCGGTCGCGCCGAAGTGGCGCGCCTGCTCGAGCCGAGCGTCGGAGATGTCGACGGCGATGATCTGGCGGGCGCCGACCAGGCGGGCGCCCTGGATCGCGTTCAGGCCGACACCGCCGCAGCCGAAGACGAGCACCGTCTCGTCCGGGCGTACGTCGGCGGTGTTGACCGCCGCGCCGACACCGGTCGTGACAGCGCAGCCGATCAAGGACGCCTGCTCGAACGGCGCATCCTGACGAACCGGGACGGCGCCTGACTCGGGGACCATCGCGTACTCGCCGAACGTACCGGCGCCGGCGAAGCTGTAGACCTCCTCGCCGTCCGCGGCGGTGATGCGGGTCTTGCCGTCGAAGGACAGGTGGTTGGCCGAGTGCTCGGCGACCTGGTCGCAGAGGACCGGGCGGCCGCTGACGCAGTAGGTGCACCGGCGACACGACGGGGTCCAGGTGAGGATGACGTGGTCACCGACCGCGACCCCGGTCACGCCCTCGCCGACGGCTTCGACGATGCCGGAGCCCTCGTGGCCGAGGATCATCGGAGTCGGAACCTCCCACTCGCCGAGGATCGCGTGGAGATCGCTGTGGCACAGGCCGCTCGCCTTCATCCGCACGAGTACGTCGCCCGGCGGCGGGGTCGACGGGATCGAGACGGTCTCGATGGTCATCGGCGTGTTGGGCGTCCTGAAGATTGCGGCGTTGAACTCGATGGTCATGACTGCTGTCCCTTTCCCGGGGTGACGCGGATGAGCTTCTTGTTGGCGAACTCGTCGATGCCTGCGCGGCCGAGCTCCCGGCCGAAACCGGAGCGCTTGATGCCGCCGAAGGGCAGCTCGACGCCCTCGATGCCGACGCCGTTGACGAAGACCATGCCGGCCTCGATCTGGTCGGCGACCCGCATCGCCTGCTCGGCGTCGGTGGTGAACACGTAGGAGCCCAGGCCGAAGAGGGTGTCGTTCGCCAGAGCGACGGCCTCGTCCTCGGAGGCGACCCGATAGACGGTCGCCACCGGGCCGAAGAGCTCCTCGCGGGCAGCCGGGGAGGTCGGCGACACCTCGGTCAGGACGCCCGGCGGGAAGTACGCGCCCTCGCGCTCGCCCTCGCTGACCAGGGTCGCGCCGTCGGCGACGACGCGGTGGACCTGCTCCTCGAGGCGCTCGGCGGCCGCGACCGATGACAGCGGAGCAAGGCCTTCGGCCAGGGCGAGGACGCCCTTCGTGAACAGGTCGAGGAAGGGCTCGTAGAGCTCGTCCGCGACGATGAACCGCTTGCCGGCGTTGCAGGCCTGTCCGGTGTTCTCGAACCGGGCTTCGAGCGCGGCCTGGACGGTGGCGTCCAGGTCGTCGGTCGACAGCACGATGAACGGGTCGGAGCCGCCGAGCTCGAGCACGACCTTCTTCAGGTTCCGCCCCGCCGTCTCGGCGATCACCGCGCCGGCACGCTCGGAGCCGGTGAACGAGACCGCCCGCACCCGGGGGTCGGCGATCATGTCGGCGACCTGCTCGTTGGTGGCGTACACGTTGACGTACGTCCCCTCGGGGAAGCCGGCGTCGGTGAAGATCTTCTGCAGGGCCGCTGCCGATTCGGGGCACTGCGGCGCGTGCTTGAGCACGATGGTGTTGCCCAGGGCCAGGTTGGGGGCCGCGAACCTGGCGACCTGGTAGTAGGGGTAGTTCCACGGCATGACCCCGAGCAGCGCGCCGATGGGCTGGCGTCGGACGAGGGCGGACCCCTCGCCCTCGAGCAGGTCGATCGGCTCGTCGGCGAGGAACCTCTCCGCGTTGTCGGCGTAGTAGGCGTAGATCGCGGCGCTGAACTCCACCTCGCCGACCGCCTGGTCCAGCGGCTTGCCCATCTCCCGGTGGATGATCGCGGCGAGCTCGTCGACGCGCTCGTCGTGCAGGTCGGCAACGTCGCGCAGCAGCTTCGCGCGATCCGTGACGGTGGTGCTCCGCGACCATTCCCAGTGCGCTCGGACCGCCGAGTCGAGTGCTCCGTCGATGGTCTCGTCGGTCGCGGTCGGGTACTGCGCCGCGACGTCGCCCGTCGCCGGGTCGACCACTGAGTACATGTTCGTCATGAGCGTTGATCCTGTTCCGCGGGCGCGCCGAGGACGCGCCCGCTCGTCGTCGTTGCTGGGGCGTTCAGGAGATGTCGGCCGCGGCGCGACGGGCGCGGCGCTTGTGACCGTTGAACAGGTCGTTGAAGCGGTCCAGCGCCCAGATCGTGCGCAGTCCGGCCCTGCCCATCATCATGAACGGCGGGAACTTCGGCCTGTCGAGCCAGATGCACTCGAGGTCCTCGTGCATCGTTCCGTCGACGATGTGGTCGGCGATCAGGGATCCGACGTATGGCGCCTGCGCCAGGCCGTGGCCGTTGCAGCAGCAGGAGTAGTAGACGTTGTCCGCGAGCTTGCCGGCCAGGGAGATCCAGGACGACGTGATCGCGATCCAGCCGCCCCACGCCCGGGCCACCTTGACGTCGGCCAGCGACGGGAACCGGGTGTGGAACGCGTCCGCGAGCTCCTGGACCAGACCGGGGTCCGGTGCCTTGTCCCTGGGCAGGGGATAGCTGGTGCCGCGCTCGAGTCGGCGTACACCGAAGACCATCGTGTTCTGCTCGGTGACGCGGAAGTGCTCCATGATCTGGTGCTGGCTGAGCACGCCGGTGCGGCTGCTCCAGCCGAGGGCCTCGATCCGCTCGGGGTCGATCGGCTCGGTCTCCACCTCGATGATCCACGCGGGGATCGAGAGGCGCTCGGGCGTGATGTCCCACTCGCCGGAGTAGGCGTTGGTGGAGAGCACGACCTTGTTCGCGATCACGGTGCCGCCCGGCGTCGTGATGACGACCTTGCCGTCCTCCCGGCGGCGTACATCGCTCACCCTGCTCTGCTCGTAGACCCTCGCCGAGGAGGCGACGAGGGCGCCGCGCAGGCCGCGGCAGAGCTTGCCGGGATTGAGCATCCCGCCGACGCCCTCGCGCATCCCGCCGAGGAACGCACGCGGGATGCCGAGCTCTTCGGCCGTCCCGACCTGGCCGCGACCCCCGGCGGCCTTCAGGATCTTGGCGCAGGTCTTCACCCGCAGCATCTGGATCGGTGAGATCGCGCCGAAGGACAGCCCGTTGGGGACGTAGTCACAGTCGATCTCGTGGTCGCGGATCTGGCCTTCGAGGTACTCCGCGGCGTGGTCGGCCAGCAGGACCATGCCCTTCATCTGCTTGGGGTAGAAGAGCTTCAGCATCCGCAGGTCACCACCGGGCGCCCCGGAGATGTGGCCGCCGTTGCGCGAGCTGGAGCCGTAGCCGCAGAACTCCGCCTCGATCAGGGCCACGTCCTGGCCCCGCTCGGCGAGACGCAGGGCCGTCCCCATGCCGCCCACGCCACCGCCGATCACCGCGACGTCGCAGGTGACCTCGCCGGTGACCGCGGGCTGACGCTCGGTCGGAGGGTCGATCCAGCCGCTGAAGGTGTGCAGGTCGACCGTGCTCATGTCCTGACTCATGCCCGGGCCTCCATCGGCTGGGTCGCGACCCTTCCGGTCGCGACGTTGTGGCGGTGCATCGCTCGGTAGGCGAAGTAGTAGGCGGCGCCCTGGCAGCCCCAGACGGTGAGCGCGACCGTGTAGAAGATCGTGCGGTTCGCGTCGTCGAAGGGGTACGGGAAGAAGTCGTAGGTGAGCGCGACGTACGTGCCGGCCGCGGTGGCGAGACCGGTCAGGACGGCGATCCCGGTCGCTCCGGTCTTCCAGACCCTCATGGTGAAGTAGGCCAGGAACGCCGTGGTGAGCAGGTTCGTCGCGACGTAGAAGATCGCGAGACCGAGGTGCTGGGCGTCGTACTCGAGGACGTCGCTGTGCATGCGTCCGAGGACCACCGCGCCCGCGATCGCGAGCCCGGTCGCGCCGACCTCGACCCACAGCGGCGGCTTGTAGCCGTGGGTCACCGTCAGCAGGCCGATGACCAGGATGAGCGTGAAGCCGAACGAGCGCGAGAACGCGTCGAGGGCGTACGCCAGGTGGTACATCGGGCTGTTCTCGTCGCCGCCGAGCAGCGACCAGGCCAGGAAGTTCGTGGATGACACCGCCACCACCAGGTACTCGAGGGTGAGCAGGTGGTTGCCGTAGTTCCGGAGCATCTTGAACCCGAAGATCCAGCACGTGGCCATCAACCACAGATCGGCCACCAGGAAGAGCAGTTCCTTCATCGTCTTGATTCCTCTCGTGAATCGGGGAGACACGAAGCGTTTGGATCAATAGACTTGATCATCTGATCGAGTGTGTGGTGGGTCACATGACCTGTCAATGGCTCGGCCCGGGTTGGAGCAGCATCCGGCGAAAGTCGGTGCACGGTGCACCTCGGCCCGGGAAAGCAGGTGCGGCCTGTCGTTGTGACCGACGACACCGGTCGTGACAGTGGAGAGATCGGTATCGGAACAGCGAGGAGTTGGGCGGCATGACAACTGAGGTGTCGAAGGCGGTCGAGGAGTTCGACGTCGTCATCATCGGCGCGGGAATCTCCGGGATCGGAGCCGCGACCTATTTCAGCCGGGAGCTCCCCGGCCGGTCCGTCGTCGTCCTGGAGGGCCGCGACAACATCGGTGGTACGTGGGACCTGTTCCGCTACCCGGGCATCCGCTCGGACTCCGATCTGCACACGTTCGGGTACGAGTTCAAGCCGTGGCTGCACGAGAACGCCATCGCGGACGCCCACCTCATCAAGGACTATCTGCAGGAGACGGTCGTCGAGAACGACCTCACCGCACTGATCAGGCACCGCCACCGCGTCGTCAAGGCGGAGTGGTCGACCGAGGACGCCCGCTGGAGCCTGACCGTCGAGGTGACCGACGCCGAAGGCACGACCACCACGAAGGCGATCCGCACCCGCTGGGTCTTCGCCGCCACCGGCTACTACCGGTACGAGGAGGGCTACTCGCCCGAGTTCGCCGGCCATGAGGACTTCGGCGGCACCGTGGTTCACCCGCAGCACTGGCCCGAGGACCTCGACTACAGCGGCAAGAAGGTCGTCATCGTCGGCAGCGGCGCGACCGCGGTCACGATGGTGCCGGCGATGCTCGAGGGCGACGGCGCTGCGGAGCACGTGACGATGCTGCAGCGCACGCCGACGTACGTCATGTCCATGCCTCGGGTCGACGGTCTCGCGCTCACGCTCACCAAGCTGCTGGGCGAGAAGCGCGGCTATGCCGTCACTCGGTTCAAGAACATCTGGATGGAGCGCGCCGTCGTGAAGTGGCTGCGCGCCTTCCCGAAGGCCGGTCGGCGCTTCATCCGGCGCGAGAACCTCAAGCGGCTCCCCGAGGGCTTCGACGTCGACAAGCACTTCAACCCGCCGTACAACCCCTGGGACCAGCGTCTCTGCTTGGCGCCCGACGGTGACTTCTTCGACGTCATCAAGGCCGGAGACGCCTCGGTCGTCACCGACAAGATCGACCGGTTCACCGAGACCGGCATCCTGCTCGAGTCCGGCCAGGAGCTGGAGGCCGACATCATCGTCACCGCCACCGGCCTCAACATGCAGCTCTTCGGCGGCATGCCCATCGCGGTCGACGGCAAGGACGTCGACATCACCGAGTCGTTCGCCTACCGCGGGATGCTGCTGAGCGGCATTCCCAACTGGGCGATGGCGATCGGCTACACGACGTCCTCATGGACGCTCAAGGTCAGTCTGATGTGTCGCTACTTCATCGACCTCGTCAAGCACATGGACGCCCACGGCCACGAGTACGCCGTGCCGGTCGCCGAGAAGGGCATCCAGCAGCGGCCGGTCATGGACCTGCAGTCGGGCTACGCCCGGCGCGGCGCCAAGCACCTGCCGAAGCAGGGTTCGTCGGCGCCGTGGCGGATGGCGATGTCCTACCAGGAGGACGCCAAGGCCCTCCGTGGCCCGGTCCACGACGAGCACCTGACCTTCGGCAACGCGGGGTCGACGCAGGCATCCTCGGAGCGGAGGGTGGCCAATGTCTGAGACGGCTGTGGACCAGTTCGCCGACCTCGCCTCGGGGACGAGAGTCTGCTTCCGCGACAGCGGCGCCGAGACCGACCCGGTGATCCTGCTGGTGGCCGGGCTGGGGGAGGACCAGACCTTCTGGGGCGAGTCCTTCGTCGAGTCGCTGGTCTCCCGCGGCTACCGGGTGATCACGATGGACAACCGCGACGTCGGCCGATCGACCTTCGTGTCGAGCCCGCCGCCGGCGATCTGGCGCCAGGTCCTCGCCCGTCCGCGCAAGGACGCCTACTCCCTGGCCGACATGGCCCAGGACTGCGTCGGCGTCCTCGACCACCTGGGCATCGACCGGGCGCACCTGGTCGGACGGTCCATGGGCGGCATGATCGCCCAGACGATCGCCGCCACCGAACCCGGGCGCGTCCTGTCGCTGACCTCCATCTACTCGACCACCGGCTCGACCAAGGTCGGACAGCCCGCGAGGTCGACGATCCGGCTCCTCGTCGTCTCCCCTGATGCGAAGACCCGCACCGACGCGGTGCGCGCCCACCTGCGGATCACCCAACACATCGCCGGGACCGCGTACCCCATCGACGATGCCGCCGAGGCTGCCATCGCCGCCCGGGGATGGGACCGCAGCGCGGGTGACCAGGCCGCGGGCGTGGCCCGCCAGATCGAGGCTATCCAGCGCTCCGGCGACCGCACCGCCCAGCTGCGTACGATCACGGCGCCCACGCTCGTCATCCATGGTGACCGCGACCTGATGGTCGCCCCGAGCGGCGGCGTCGCCACCGCGGACGCGATCCCCTCGGCGCAGCACGTCGTGATCCCCGGGATGGGACACCACCTCCCCGAGGACCTTGTCGAACCGATCACCCGATACATCTCAGGTCATGCCGACCGAGTGAGCGCAGGAGGAAACCATGTCGAGATCTCGTGACACAGGCAACGAGACCATGTCCGTCGACGTCGTCATCGTCGGTGCCGGCTTCGCCGGGCTGAGTGCCGCACGTCGCCTGGCGAGCACGGGTGCCTCTGTCCTGGTCCTGGAAGGTCGCGACCGGGTCGGTGGCCGGGTGTTCTCGGGCGAGGTGGCCGGAGTCCGGGTCGACCTCGGGGGAACCTGGGTGTCCAAGCGTCACACCGCGATCCGCGAGCTCGCCGAGCAGGTCGGATGTACGACGGTCCGTCAGTTCGCCGAGGGCCGCAACACGTTGTGGTTCGGTGGCAAGCGGCGCACCTACAAGGGCACCATCCCCAAGCTCTCACCTGTCGCGCTGGTGAACATGGCTCGTGTGCAGATGGCCCTGGACAAGCTGGCGGCGACCATCGACGTCGATGCCCCGTGGGAGTCCCCGCGAGCCGCCGAGCTCGATGCGATCTCGTTCGAGGAATGGCTCGATCGCAAGCGCGCCCGGGCCAGCACTCGCGCCATGATGACCGTCGTGACCAAGGTGGAGTTCGGGTGCCAGCCCAGCGACGTCTCGCTGCTGCACGTGCTGCGCACCATCCGTGCCTTCGGCGGAATCGACCACATGCTCGACGCGGAGAACGGAATGCAGGACGAGCGGTACGTCCAGACCACGCAGGAGATCGCCATCCGGCTCGCCGAGCGGCTCGGCGACCGTGTCGTCACCGACGCCCCCGTCCGCCGCATCGCCCAGGACGACCACGGCGTCACGGTCTTCACGGACACGGCACGGATCGAGGCCGAGTACGCGATCGTCACGACGGCCACTGAGCACCGGGCCGACATCGAGTTCGAGCCTGCGCTGCCGGAGCGAGCGCTTGGACTTGCCGGGTCCTGGGGCCTGGGCAGGTTGAGCAAGGCGTTCGTCGCCTACGAGAAGCCGTTCTGGCGGGCCGCGGGACTCTCGGGTGAGGGAGTGACCGACACCGGCACGGTGTTCATCACTTTCGATGTCTCACCGGACCCTGCGGGCCCAGGCGTCATGATGGTGTTCTGCGACCCGCGCGTGTTCGACGCCCATGCTCCGGAGGTTCGACGCGATCTGGTCGTGCGACAGCTGAGCGACCTGTACGGCCCGGAGGCGGCCAGTCCGATCGACTACATCGACCACCGCTGGAACATCGACGCGTTCGCCTCAGGGGGTCCGAACCCCGTCGTGGCCCCGCATGCATCGACGAGATACGGCAGCGCCCTGACCGAGCCCCATGGGCGGATCCACTGGGCGGGTACCGAGACGGCCGGAGACTGGACCGGGTCCATGAACGGCGCCGTCCTCACCGGACAGCGCGCGGCCGAGCAGGTCGCCGAGCGGCTCCGGGCTGAGGCAGGAGCCCTCGCCTAGGTGTCGCCGGGCGCGCCGGAACGGGGCAGACTGCTGATCATGGAGCAGCTGTGGTCACCGCCGACCCCTGAGGTCGCCGAGGTGATCCGCGCTGTGTGCCAGCGGCTCGTGGCCGATGCGGACAGCTTGACGGACGCGCTCACCGGGCCGGCGCTCACTGCCCAGAACGACCCTGCGCTCGCCTCGGACGCCTCGCTGGTCACGGAGGACCGGCAGGCCAACCGCGCCGATCTCGTGCAGTGGCTCACCTCGAACATCCAACGACCGGGGTGTCGGGTGGACCCCTACTTCGGGTCCCGGACGAGTGCCTACTTCCGCGACCTCGCCTCCCGGGGCATCGCGCCGGACTTCGTGGCCGGGTGGAGGGCGGGGCTGGCCGTCTCCTGGCGCCGGTGGCTCGAGGAGTGCCTGGCGCAGTGTGACGACCCGGCTGTCCTCGTGGGGGTTCTGGACATCGTGGCGCAGTCGATGGCCCAGTACGCCCTCGACTGGTTCGCCGCGCTGCGCGAGGCCAGTGGGTCGAACGCGGTCACCGACGCGGATGCGGAGGCCGTCGCGACGATCCAGCTGATCGCCGGCGGCGCCCCCGTGCCCGACGACTTCGCGGAGATGCGCCTGAACTATCGCCTGGCGCGCTGGCACCAGGCGCTCGTGCTGTGGACCGATGACCCACACCACGTCGACGCCCTGGAGGAGGCGGTCGCGGCCGTACGTTCGACCGCGCCGGGACGTACGTCGCTGGTGGCGCGGGCCAGCACGACGTCTCGCTGGGTCTGGCTGTCGGCTCCTGCCGCCCCGGACCTGCATCCTGTCGAGAAGATCCTGGGGAGGGCCGACCTGGTCCAGACGGCCGTCGGGAGGCCCGGGGACGGGCTCGAAGGGTTCAGGTCCAGCCACCAGGACGCCCTGGCGGCGCAGGCCATGATCGTCCGGCTCGGCTCCGACCGGCGCCTCACCGAGTACGCCGCGGTCGAGCTCATCGACACCCTGACCAAGGACCGGGCCAGTGCGCAGCGGTTCGTCACCAAGACCCTCGGCCCGTTGGCGGGGGCGGAGGACGTGCTGCGGCAGACGCTCCTCACCTACGTCCAGTGCGGCTTCAACACGACCCGGGCGGCCGCCAGTCTCTACGCCCACCGGAACACCGTCGAGCGCCGGGTCTCGCGCGCCAACGAGCTGTCCGTGGTGAAGGTGGAGGACAACCCCACCCATGTGGCCGCGGCTCTCCTGGTGCTCGAGGTCGCGCCCGACCTCGCGGTGATCGCGCCCTCCTAGGGCCCTGCGCCGCCCGGATCCCCGGCCCGGCTACGTCCACCGAGACCGCGGTGCCGTGGGCTCGCCGGGGCTCTGTCGACGGCGAAAAGAGGTGTTCCGCGTCACATGATCAAATGATACAGTCATTTGAACAAGTCCGATCCAAGGAGCCAGTCATGACCGTTACGCCCGATGTCCAGTCGCTGCAGTCCGTGCCGCGCGATGCCTCCGTGGAGGAGATCCTCGCGATCGTGGCGCGCGACGGCGGTGTGATCCTCAAGAACTTCCTGACCCAGGACCAGATCGACCGGTTCAACGCCGACGTCGAGCCGGCCATGGAGGCGCTCCGGCCGGGGTCGACCCACGAGAACGAGATCGTCCAGGCGTTCCACGGCAACAACACCAAGCGGCTCACCAACCTGGTCACGCTGAGCCCGACCTTCCGGGACGAGATCATCGACAAGGACCTGGTGCACGACCTGTGCGACGCGACCTTCCTGGAGGAGTCGGGCACCTACTGGATGACCACCGCCCAGGTGATCGAGATCGGCCCCGGGAACGACGCCCAGATGCTCCACCGCGACCTGGAGAACTGGTTCCCGTTCATCGGGATGGGCAAGGCCGGGCCTGAGGTCGCGCTCAACTTCCTCATCGCCTTCACCGACTTCACCGAGGAGAACGGCGCCACCCGCGTCATCCCGGGCAGCAACCACTGGGACGACTACGAGGACCGCGGCACCCCCGAGGCCACCGTCCCCGCGGAGATGGAGGCAGGCGACGCTCTCTTCTTCAGCGGCAAGACGGTTCACGGCGGCGGCGCGAACAGGTCCGGCAACGAGTTCCGCCGCGCCGTCGCCTTCGCTCTGAACCCGGGGTTCCTCACGGGTGAGGAGGCCTACCCGTTCCTCGTGGACCTGGAGGTCGCGAAGTCGCTCTCGCCGCGCGTGCAGCGCCTCCTCGGCTTCCGTTCGCAGTACCCGATCGGTTCCCCGGGCCTGTGGCAGGTGGACTACGCGGACCTCGGCGACCACCTCGGCCTCGACGGCTGACGACGCGGATCGAGGACATCGACGTGGCACTGGAGAGTTCGCGTACCGCCTTCGACCGGGCCCGGCGCAGCGTGGGCGGGGGAGTCGGATCGGGTCTGCGGGCCGCGATGCGACCCCATCCGCTCTTCGTCCGCGAGGCTCGCGGTGCACACGTCTGGGACCTGGACGGGGACCGGTACGTCGACTTCGTCATGGCCTGGGGGCCGATCGTCCTCGGTCATGGCGACCCCCGGATCGTCGAGGCCGTGCGCGACGTGGCCGGGCGGATGCAGGTGGTCGGCACCGGTCACGAGCTGGAGTACCTCGCCGCGGAGGCCGTGCTCGACGCCGTCCCGCACGGCGAACGACTGCTGTGGAGCAACACCGGCACCGAAGCGGTCCAGGTGGCGCTGCGCCTGGCTCGGGCGGCCACCGGCCGGCGCAGGGTCCTCAAGTTCGCCCGGAGCTACCACGGCTGGCACGACTCGGTGTACGCCGGGCTCGAGGAGGCCGACGCCGACCGGCCGGCCGCGCCGGCGAGCAGGGGGCAGAGTCCCGCCGGGCTCGAGGACCTGATCGTCGCGCGGTTCAACGACGTCGCCATGGCCGAGCGCCTGATGGGCGAGGCCGTGGAGCGAGACATCGCCGCGGTCCTGGTGGACCCGATCCTGAGCAACGGCGGGGTCGAGGCGCCAGGGCCGGAGTTCCTGCCCACGCTGCGCTCGCTCTGCGACCGGCACGGTGTCGTGCTGATCTTCGACGAGGTCATCGCCGGCTTCCGGATCGCGCGCGGCGGTGCTGCCGAGAGGTACGGCGTCCGCCCCGACCTGTCCGTGTTCGGCAAGGCGATGGCCGGCGGGTTCACCCAGAGCGCCGTCGTCGGCCGGGCCGACCTGGTCGACCAGGTCACGGACGGTGTCGTCCATGCCGGCACGTTCAACTCCAACCCGATCGCCCTGGCGGCGGTCGAGGCCACGATGCGGGCGCTGGCCGATCCGGCGGTCTACGAGCGCCTCGAGTCCGTGTCGTCGGACTTCGAGCGCATCGTCGGTGCGGTCCTCGGTGCCGCGCCCGGTGGTGGCAGCCTCAACCGCGTCGGCTCGCTCCTCCAGTACGTCCCGGACGGCGGCGACACCGGGCTCCATGGGACCGGTGGCCAGTGGGGCGAGATCCTGGACGGGATGCTGCGGCAGGGGTTCCTGTTCATGCCCTCCGGCAAGGTCTTCCTCTCCGCGGCCCACGGCACCGCCGACATCGAGGCGACCGCCGAGGCGCTCGACAAGGTCCTTCGTCAGGCTGGTGTGAACGCATGACGGCGCCGACCAGGGTCGCGGTCGTCGGGCTCGGAGCGACCGGCCTGGCGATCGCCGAAGCCCTCGCCCCGCGTACCGACTGCGAGCTCGTGGGTGCGGTGGACATCCGCCCCGAGCTGGCCGGCGTCGGTCTCGACTCGCTCGTGCCCGGAGCGCCGGCGGTGCCGATCGTCTCCGGGTTCGAGGCACTGCCCGCGGCAGATGTTGCCGTGGTGGCGACGTCGTCGTGGATCGAGGGCATCGAGCCGGTTCTGGTCGCGTTGCTCTCGCGCGGCACGAACGTGGTCTCCATCTGTGAGGAGCTGCGCGACCCGGAGCTCCGTCATCCGGAGACCGTGGCCCGGCTCGACGCCGTGGCCCGGGAGAACGACGTATCCGTGCTCGGCACGGGGTGCAACCCGGGGATGCTCATGGACACGCTTCCGCTGGTGCTGAGCGGCCTGACCACCGGGGTGGAGAGGATCTCGGTGCGGCGTACGGCCGACATGAGCCGTTATGGAGCCATCCTGCAGAAGTTCGGTCTCGGCCTGGCTCCCGCGGAGTTCGATGCCCGGCGCGAGGCGGGGCAGGTGATGGGGCACGTCGGCTTCGACCAGAGCATCGCGGCGCTGGCGCGCGGCCTGGAGTGGACACTGGACAGGATCGAGGTCGACCCCGTCGAGCGGGATCTCCTGGCGATGGCCGACAGGTCGGGAGACCACGTGAGTGTCCCGGCCGGCACCGTCGCCGGCGTGGTCCATCGTGCACGCGGAGTGCTGGCGGGGGAGGTGGTCGTGGAGCTCGTGACCCGCTTCGGCATCTTCGAGGCCGATGACGAGATCGCCCGCGGGGACTCCCTCACCATCGTGGGGCGTGAGCAGACCATCGAGGTCAACGCGCCGGGCGGCTACGAGAGCTTCCTCTCCACGGTGGCGATGGCGGCGAATGCGGTCTCGGCCGTGGTCGCGGTGGAGCCCGGCTTCCGTACGCTCCTCGACCTTCCCGTCTCGGCGCTGGCCAGCAAGGGCTCGCGGATGGGCTGAGCCGTGTCCGGGGTTGCTAGGGTTTGACTTGTTCAAACGACTAAGTCGAATCACCCGGAGGCGTCGTGGCCCACATTCCCACCGAAGTGCGACGGCAGCAGTTCATCGAGGCTGCCATCGTCGTCATCGCCCGTGTCGGAGTGGACGGTGCGACGACCCGGCGGATCGCCGAAGAGGCTCATGCGCCCCTGGCCACGCTCCACTACTGCTTCCAGACCAAGGAGAACCTGCTCTGGGCGATCTTCGAGCAGCTCGAGGAGACGGTGCGGGCGGACCTCGAGGCCAAGGTTCTCGACGCGAAGACCGCGGCTGACATCTCCGCCGAGCTGCTGAACGAGACCATTCGCCGGGCGGCGTCGCAGCCCGCCGCCAACCGTGCCCAGCTCGAGATCTGGCTCTGGGCCGAGCGCAACGACCAGGCGCTGGCCCGCCGTCAGTACGACGTCTACCTCGACGCCTGGAAGGGCTTCCTGAGGGCGGCCGAGCCCCCGCTTCCCGAGGATCGGGTCGAGACGGTGGCCCGGGTCGTCCTCGGGCTTGTCGACGGGTTGAACATGCAGCTGATCACGCACGGGGACGAGGAGCTGGTGCTCCGCGAGGCCGCCACGGCCACCGCCATGCTGGCGGCGTATCTCGACTGAGGTCCGTGCCCGGTCCGTCTCGGCGCCTGGCCGAGACGGACCGGGCTACGTCCTCAGCCGATCGCGAGCTCGGTACGCCGGCGCGCCCGGGCGCGCGAGAGCAGCACGGTGACGGGGATGAGGGCGGAGAGGACGGCGGCGGTCCAGTACCCCGGTGCGTAGAGATTCTCGGTGGCGACCTCCATCGTCGTGCCGGGGATCTCGACGACGCTCACGCTGAGCACACCGGCCACGATGGCGGTGCCGAAGGCGAAGCCGATCGCCATGCAGGTGCCGGCCATCCCGGAGGCCATGCCGGCCTTCGCCTCGGGAGCGGCCATCTGGACGAGGGTGAAGCCCGCGGCGTAGCCGATCGCGCAGCCGAGGCCGATGACGCCCGCGCCCACGAGGTAGTGCCACTGCCGATCGTGGGCCAGGGCCAGCCAGGCGAAGCCGGCCACGCAGACGAGGGCGCCCGTGATCAGGACGTTGCCGCCGCTGCCACGAGAGACCGGTCCGTCGGCCAGGACGCTGCCGACCAGGAACGTCGCGGCGAACGGAAGCATCAGGATGCCGGTCTGGAGCGCGGAGAGCCCGAGGCCGTACGCCTCGGGGACGGGCAGCGCCTCGGGCGGCACCTGGGTGTAGGTGCTCATCAGGAGCAGGAACGCGGCGTTCACGGCGGCGAAGAGACCGATGCACAGCGATGCGGTGACGACGAAGCGGGACTTGAGGACGGTCGCGTCGAACACGGCTTTGGTGGAGCGGCGCTCCACGCGTACCCAGGCGATGCCGGCGACGACACCGATGCCCAGCGGGATGAGCGCCGCGCCGCCCCAGACGAGCCCCTGGGTCATCGACAGCAGGATGGCCGCGACCCAGCCGATCAGCCACACCGTGCCGAGGATGCCGATGTGGCCCGAGGCCTCGGCCGGAGGGGTGTGCGGGATGGCCGCGAACGAGATGACCGTCGTCGCGGCCGCTGCGACGGTGAGGGTGACGAAGAAGCCCTGGATGGACAGGTTCTCGACCGTCAGGCCACCGCCGATCATGCCGACGACGATGCCGATCCCGGTCGCGATGACCAGGACGGCGACGCCGATGGCGAGACCGCTCTCGCCGAGGTTGCGGCGTAGGAAGCCGAGCGGCAGGAGCTGGGCCGCGCCACCGACTCCCATGACGGCGCAGCCGACCACGAGCGTCAGGTAGGTGTCCCCGATGGCGGGGATGAGGGCGCCGCAGGTCAGGAAGGCCGAAGCGACCACGGCCGCGTTGCGGTCACCGTGGATGTCGGCGACGCGGGGGAGCAGGACGAAGCCTGCTCCGCCGCCCAGGGTGAGCGCGGTGTAGAGCCAGGTGGTCTCGGCGACCGTGTCGAGCCCGTACTGCGCCTGGATGACCGGCAGCAGGGGCGGAAGCACGAAGACGACCGCGTTGGTCAGGACGACCAGGATGGCGCCGATGGCGATGAGCGCCCGCTTGTTGGCGTGGGGGCGCGATGGGGGCGCGAGCTGAGGCGCTCGTTGGGGCTGTGTCATGTCGAATCCGTTCTCATTTGGGCTGGGCCGAGGGGGCGCTGTCCCGAGATGGTTCGAACCTGATCATCTGACTGTGTCGCATGATCATAAGTAGATGTGACCTGCGTCGCAAGGGTTGGTTTGCTGGGGTCTGCTCGCTGCAGACGCGGTTTCCGGTCGCCGTGCCTGCCGGTCGAAGTCCGGAACTGGTGACAGGGTTTGGCTCATGAGCGAAGACGGGGTCGAAGAGGAGGGCGCGCGGCTGCGAGCCCTCGGCGTACGTGTTCGGCAGGGGGCTCGGGACCTGCTTCCGACCACCTCGTTGACGCTGCGCGGTGGAGAGGTTGCGGTGGCTGTGGGGCCGCCGGGAGGCGGGCACACGTCGTTGGCGCTGGCCCTCGCCGGGCGGCTCCGGCTGGATGCGGGCAGGGTCGAGCTGGACGGTGACGCGTCGCCTCGGGCTCTGCAGGCCGCGGTGGCGCTCGTCGATGTGCCAGGGGTCTCCGAACCCGACGAGATGGTGCCGTTCCGCACGATCCTCGGCGAGGAGCTCGCCATGGCGAAGCACAGGCCGAGCGCTGCGGCCATCGACCGCTGGCTGGGGGAGTACGACCTCGGGACCGGCATCACCACGGAGGCGGTCCCGCCGGGACCCCGCCTGGAGATCCTCGCGCGGATGGCGCTGCTGCGGCCGGGCACCCGCCACCTCGTCCTCACCTACCCCGAGCGCCTCGGCCTGCCGGTCGCACGGTGGCTGGACATCGCCGAGGACCTCGCCGGTTCCGAGAGCCGGCCCGGTGTCCTGGTCACCGCGAGCCCTGCGGTCGCGATGCCTGCCGGCGTGCGTACGTTCACCATCGGTCCGACGGAGGAAGCATGAACTCGCTGCGTATCGCCCTGACCGAGCTGCGCCGGATCACGGCCGGACGGCTGGCGAAGCTCGTCATCGTGGCGCTCGTCCTCGTCCCCACGCTCTACGCCGGGCTCTACCTCTACGCCAACCACGATCCGTACGCTCACTTCGATGAGCTCCCGGCGGCTCTCATCGTGGAGGACACCGGGGCCACGACGACCGACGGCACGAAGATCGACGCCGGGCGCGATGTCGCCGACAAGCTCCTGAAGTCGGGCGACTTCGACTGGTCGGAGGTCTCCGCGGCCACGGCGGAGGAGGACATCCGGCAGGGCGACTACTACTTCGCCCTGCGGATCCCGGAGGGGTTCTCGCGGACGCTGACCGGCGCGGAGCGGCTCGACCCGAAGCAGGCGCAGATCCAGGTCATCACCAACGACGCCAACTCCTACCTGTCGACCACGATCGCGACCAACGTCACCGACAAGGTCCGCGACGCCATCGCCAGCGAGGTCTCCGAGCAGGCCGCGGCCAACTTCCTGCTCGGCATCTCCGATCTCCGCTCGGGTCTGGTGAAGGCCGCCGACGGCGCCGCGAAGCTGGAGAAGGGTGCGGGCACGCTGCGCGACGGCGCCGGGAAGCTGGCCACCGGGGCCGGCGACCTCGAGGACGGCCTCAACACCATCGAGAGCAAGGTCGCCGACCTGCCCGCCCAGACGCGCGAGCTCGCCACCGGCGCCCGCAAGGTCGCCGATGGGAACGACCAGATCGCCGCCACCGGGCAGCGTGCGGCGACCGCCGTCGACGACGCCGTGACCGCCTATGACTCGACCCGCGACGACCTCGACGCCCGGCTCGAGGCCGAGGGGCTCGACCAGCAGCAGCGAGCCGACATCCTCGCCATCTACGACCGCGGCTCCGCCCCGCTCGACCGCGTCGACCAGCGCGTCGGCGACGTCTCCGACCAGCTGAACCAGCTCGCCACCGGCGCGGACCAGGTCGCCGACGGCAACGAGAAGCTGGCCTCTGCGATGCCCGATCTGGTCGCCGGGATCTCCACGGCCGCCGACGGCGCCGGCGAGCTCAGCACCGGCGCGACCAAGCTGCGCGATGGTGCCGCCGAGCTCGCCACCGGCGCCGGCGACCTGAAGAAGGGGTTGAAGGACGGCGTCGCGCAGGCGCCGGCCACCGACGAGGAGCTGCGTGACCAGATCGCCTCGACGATCGCCGACCCGGTCGCCATCGACTCGGTCTCCGAGGCGAAGGCATCCTCCTACGGTGCCGGGCTGGCACCGTTCTTCCTCGCCCTGGGCGCGTGGATCGGCGGGTACGTCCTGTTCCTGCTCGTCCGCCCGATCTCGACCCGCGCGCTGGCCGCCAACCAGACGCCGCTCCGGATCGCCCTGGGTGGCTGGATCACGCCGGCGCTGATCGGTGTCGCGCAGATGGTCGTCGTGCTCGTGGTCGTCGGTCTCGCCGTCGAGATCACCCCGGTGAACTGGCTGGGGACGTTGGGATTCCTGCTGCTGATCTCTGCGACCTTCATCGCGATCGTGCACATGCTCAACGCGCTCCTCGGGGCGCCGGGCCAGTTCCTCGGCCTGGTCCTGATGGTCGTCCAGCTCGTCACCGCCGGCGGCACCTTCCCCTGGCAGACGATCCCCGGGCCTCTGCACCCGCTCCACCACGTACTGCCGATGAGCTACGCCGTCGACGGGCTGCGCCAGCTGATGTACGGCGGTCTCTCGGGGCGCGTCGTCGCGGACGCCCTCGTCCTGGCCGCCTTCCTCGTCGGGGCGCTGCTGCTGACCAGCCACGGCGCCCGCCGGCAGCGGGTCTGGACGCCCAAACGGGTGAGGCCCGAGATCGTCCTCTGAGGCGCGCCGTGGCTCGGCGGCAGACAACCGACGGTTGACAACAGACAAATGATGTCTGATGATTTCGACAGGTGGTCACCACGAAGGTGGTGGCGACCTCCGGAAGCAGACCATCGACGGCGTCACCGCCGCGGCCGAGGGCTAAGGGGCCGACGAAACCATGCGCATCACGGGCTATCGCACGCTGACGACGGTGCACGACTGGGGACGTCCCATCGGCGACGTCAACGGCGCCGTCGGGTCGGGCAAGACGGCGGTCCCGATCGTCGTGCTCACCACCGACTCCGGACTGGAAGGCATCGGCCTGGGCCACCATCAGGGGCTCGACGTCGTCTTCCCGGCCCTGGAGGGCGAGGACCCGCGCGCCGTGCAGGCGCTCTACGACCGGATGCTGTCGTGGGTCTTCAAGTCCGGGCACGGAGGCGCGGTGTTCGGGGCGATCGGCGCACTCGACATGGCGCTGTGGGACCTCAAGGCCAAGGCCGCCGGCCAGCCGTTGTGGCGTCTGCTCGGCGGGCGCGACCGGATCGTGCCGGCGTACGCCTCCGGTCTGGACGGGCCGCTGACCGACGACGAGCTGGCCGAGCTCCAGACCCGGTTCGCCGACCACGGCTTCACCGCCGTCAAGATCAAGGGCGGCCTGGACGTCGAAGCCGACCTGCGGCGCCTCCACCTGGTGAGCGACGTCTTCCATGACCGGACGGGCGCCGCGCCCGCGCTGATGCTCGACGCCAACGAGTCCTGGTCACGCAAGGAGGCGGTACGTCACATCGGCCGCCTCGAGGAGTCGGTCGACCTCGCCTGGGTCGAGGAGCCAGTGCGCCGGTGGGACGTCGACGGCCTGACCCGTGTCTCCCAGTCGGTGCGTGCGGCCGTCGCGACCGGCGAGAACCTCACCGGACTCGAGCAGTTCCGGCCGCTGCTGCAGGCCAACGCGGTCGACATCGTGCAGACCGGCAGCGTCTGGGGGATCACCCACTTCCTGCGCGTGGCCGCCCTCGCGCTCGCCTTCGACCTGCCGATGAGCCCGGTGGGCTACAACGCCAACCCCGTCGCCCACGCGGCCACGGTCGTTCCCAACCACCTCTCGCTGGAGGTGCAGGACCTGCATCTGCCCTTCGGCATCGCGTCCGACCAGGAGATCGAGGACGGGCACCTGGTGCTCGGCGACCTGCCCGGTCTCGGCCTGGTCGTCGACGAGGCCGCGATCGAGCGCATGAACGAGGCCGCCGACTGGGGTCGCCACGGCGGCCCCCACGTACGCCCGGAGAGGGCCGGTCGCAGGCTCGTGCGCAAGCCGTCCCTCCACCCGCGCTCCCCGGGTGCCTCCCCACGTTGACCCGCTCGACCCCACGAAAGGACCAGTCAGATGACGTCCCGGACCATGCAGACCCGCGGTTGCGCCGTGGTGACCGGAGCGGGTGGCTCGCTCGGCCGCGCCAGCGCCGTACGCCTCGGGCAGGAGGGCTTCTCGCTCGCCCTGCTCGACCTGGCAGGTGATGCGCTGACCACCACGGCCGCCGAGGTCGAGGCGACCGGAGCCCGGCAGGTCACCCTGCCGACCGACGTCCGCGACGCTTCCGCCGTCGTCGCTGCCCTCGAGCAGGCCGAGCGCGAGCTGGGGCCGCTGGAGGTGCTGCTCAACAACGCCGCGATCTATCCGGCCACGCCGTTCCTCGACATCGCGGTCACCGAGTACGACGACGTGGTGGCGGTCAACCAGCGGGCCTACTTCGTGGCCGCCCAGGCGGCGGCCCGGCTGATGGCGCCGCGGGGGAACGGCTCGATCGTCAACGTCGGCTCGATCACCTTCAGCGGTGGCTGGGACAAGCTCGCCAGCTATGTCTCGACCAAGGGAGCGGCGGTGGCGCTGACCCGTGCGCTCGCGCGCGAGCTCGGTCCGCACGGCATCCGGGTGAACGCGGTCGCCCCGGGTGCCTTCCCGACCAAGGCCGAGGAGATCCACGAGGATCCCGAGGCCTATACGGCCCACGTGCTGGACCACCAGGCCTTCAAGCGGCGTGGTCGCCCCGACGAGCTGGCGGCTGTCGTCGCCTTCCTGGTCGGGCCGGACGCGTCCTTCATGACCGGGCAGACCCTGAACGTCGACGGCGGATGGAACATGCAATGAGCGATCTCGACAGCGGCCTGGACATCTTCGGGCACCGACTCACCCCGCGCGCGCTGCGCGAGCGCACCGGCGACACCGAGTCCGTCGCCGGAGTGCGGCAGGTCGTCCTCGACAACGGCTCCGAGCGCGGCGTCCGTGCGGTGCAGCTGCGCACCTCGGCCGGGCTGGAGCTCGAGGTGCTGGTCGACCGCGCGCTCGACCTCGGCGCGGCCCGGCTCCGGGGCGTTCCCTTCGGGTGGCGAAGCGGCAACGGCTTCCGCCATCCTGGCCTGCACGAGCACCACGACGAGGGCGGTCTGTCCTGGCTGCGTGCCCTCGACGGGCTGCTCGTCTCCGGCGGCCTCGACCACACGCTCTTCGGTGGTGACGTGGATGCTTCGGCGTACAACTATCCGCCCAAGCAGACGGTCAACCACGGCCTGCACGGCCGGCTCACCGCGATCCCTGGCCGGTTGCTCGAGGCCGGCGAGGTGTGGGACGGCGACCGGTGTGTGCTGCGGGTGCGGGGAGAGGTCGTCCAGGCGACGTCCTTCGGTGAGCGCCTGCGCCTGACCCGCACGATCGAGGTCGACTTCGACGGTCTCGACATCCGTCTCCACGACGTCGTCGACAACCTCGGCTTCGACCCGACGCCGCACATGTTCCTCTACCACCTCAACTTCGGCTGGCCGCTGGTCGATGCGGGCACCGAGTTCGTCGCGGCGATCAGCGAGACGCCGTGGCGCTCCGACTCGGTCGCCGAGCAGGGCGTCTCCTACCGCACCCTTCCCGAGCCGCAGCCGCGGTTCGTCGAGCAGGTCCACGAGCACACGCTGGTCGCCGAGGGCGACGGGCGCCACCGGGTCGCGCTGGTCCGCGGCGACGAAGCTCTCGGGGTGGAGGTTTCGTGGGACTCCGCCACGATGCCGCACTTCTTCGAGTGGCAGAACCTCCGCAGCGGTCAGTACGCCATCGGGCTGGAGCCGTCGACGCATGCGGTCGCCGGCGACGCCGCCGCCCGTGAGGACGGGTCGATGACCTGGCTCGAGCACGGCGACTCGCGCAGCTACTCCACCACGATCCGCGTGCTCGACGGCGCGGATGCCGTCCGGGCGTCCCGGGCCGCGATCCGCGCGCTCGGCGACCAGCCCGACTGATCCGCCACCCACCGACGCAAGGAAGAACCGATGACCTCCACACCCCGCATCCTCGAGGGCTACCGCGTCCTCGACTGCTCGATCGCCATGGCCGGCCCGTTCGCCGCGCAGCGGCTGGGCGACCTCGGCGCCGACGTCGTCAAGGTCGAGCCGGTCACCGGCGAGTGGCAGCGCCACGCCGCGGCCGGTGGCGCGCAGGGCAACCGGATCAACGTCTCGTTCCTCTCGCTCAACCGCAACAAGCGCTCGCTGGCCGTTGATCTCAAGAACGTTGCCGGCAAGAACGTTCTGTTGCGGATGGTTGAGAGCGCAGATGTTTTTCTACAGAACTATCGGCCTGGCGTGGCCGAGCGCCTCGGCGTCGACTACGCGACCCTCTCGGCGATCAACCCGCGCCTCGTCTACGTCTCGATGTCCGGCTACGGCGAGGACGGCCCCGACGTCGACCAGCCCGGGCAGGACCTGCTGCTGCAGGCCCGCAGCGGCGCGATGCTCTCGACCGGTCGCCACGGCGAGCCGCCGCAGCCGGCGGGGCAGTACCTCGTCGACGCCGTCACCGCGTCCACCGCGTTCGAGGCGGTCCTGGCAGCGCTGCTCCACCGCGAGCGTACGGGCGAGGGACAGCTGGTGAAGGTGAACATGCTGGACGCGATCACCACCTTGCAGATGCAGGAGCTGTCGGTGTTCGTGGCCGGCAAGGTGCCTCAGCAGCGCAGCGCGGAGCCGCACGCGCACGTCTACATCCGGGCGCCCTACGGCACGTTCAAGACGGCCGACGGCTTCCTCGCCCTCGCCATGCCCGACCTGCCGACACTGGGCAAGGTCATCGACGAGCCCGCGTTCGCCGAGATGAGCTCGGAGGTGCACGGCTGGACCCATCGGGACGAGGTCCACCGCCGCACCGCGGACAGGCTGGTGCTGCGTACGACGGCCGAATGGCTCGACGCCCTCGGCGCGGCCGGCATCTGGTGCGGCCCGGTCCAGGACTACGCGGCCCTGGTCGAGGATCCGCAGATCAAGCACAACGGAACCTTCGTAGAGTACGACCACCCCACCGAGGGCCGGGTCACGACCCCCGGGTTCCCGTACGCCTTCTCCCGCACGCCCGCCGCGATCGACCGGGGCGCTCCACTGGTCGGGGAGCACACCGGCGAGCTGCTCGCGGAGGCCGGCTTCACCGACGAGGAGATCGCGGCACTGGCCGCCGACGGCGTGGTCGCCGAGACCAGCCCCGACCAGCCGGTCGCATGAGCCGGCCGACCTTCCGAGGCCTGACCTGGGACCACCCGCGCGGCCGGGACGCTCTGGTCGCGGCGGCCGAGGCGAGCGACCTGGACCTGACCTGGGACGTCCACCCGCTCAGCGGCTTCGAGTCCACCCCGATCGAGGAGATCGCCGCCCGCTACGACCTCGTCGTCCTCGACCACCCGCACCTCGGCGACGCCCTCGCACATGGCTGCCTGCAGCCGTTCGACGACCTCGTGGGCCACGAACAGGTTGCGGCGTGGGCGGATGCGGCCGCCGGTCCCAGTCTGGCGTCGTACGTCATGGACGGGCTGCTGTGGGCGGTGCCCCTCGACGCCGCGACGCAGGTCGCCGCCACCCGCGCCGACCTGGTGGACAGGGCGCCGCGACTGTGGTCGGACGTAGCCACGCTGTCCCGCCGGGCACCCGTCGCGCTGTCGCTCGCGGGGCCGCACGCCCTGCTGACGTTCTCCTCGATCTGCGTCGCGCTGGGGGAGGAGCCCGGAGGCGCGCGGCGTTTCGTCTCCGGCGAGGTCGGACGCCAGGCACTCGAGCTGATGGCCGACCTGGCTTCGCGGGCGCCGCGCCACACCCTGGATCTCGACCCGATCGGACTGCTCGCCGAGATGACCGAGGGCGACACGATCGCCCACGTGCCGCTCGTCTACGGCTACGTCACCTATGCCGACACCACGCTCGCACGTCGGGTGCGCTTCACCGACGCGCCCATGCTGGCCCCCGGCACGCGTCCCGGCTCCACCCTCGGCGGGACCGGCCTGGCCCTCACCGCACGGTGCCAGGCCACGCCTGAGCTGCTCGACCACGTACGCCATCTCATGTCGGGGCCGGTGCAGCAGGGCTTCATCCCGGCGCACGCAGGCCAGCCGTCGGCACGCTCCGCGTGGACCTCGCCGGCGGTGAACGAGCCGGTCGGCGACTTCTACCGCGGCACCCTGGCGACGGTCGAGCAAGCGTGGGTCCGGCCTCGTCATCCGGGATACGTGAGGTTCCAGACCGAGGCCGCCGAGGTCGTACGCGAGGCCCTGGCCGGCTCGATCAGCATCGCGGCCGCGCTCGGTCGGATCGACGATCGCCACCTGGCCGCCCTCGGCCGCACGAATCCGGAAGGAGCTGCCCGATGACCGCACCCGAGTCGACCTGCCCGGAGGTGCTGTTCGAGCAGCGCGGCCACATCGGCGTGATCACCCTCAACCGGCCCGCCAAGCTCAACGCCGTCACCCAGGAGATGTCCGACGCGCTCGTCGCGCTGGCGCGCTGGTGCAACGAGGCCGACGAGGTGCGGGTCGTGGTGCTCACCGGCGCCGGGGACCGCGCCTTCTGCGCGGGCTCGGACATCGCCGAGCTCGACAAGTACGCCACCCCGTGGGCCTTCCGCAACCGGGAGGACTACTGCGACTCGCTCAAGGTGCTGCGCAAGCCGGTCATCGCCGCGATCAACGGGTACGCCCTCGGCGGAGGCCTGGAGACCGCGCTGATCTGCGACATCCGGCTGGCGTCGACCACCGCGAAGCTCGCCGCCGCCGAGGTGAAGCTCGGCTGGATCGGCGGCGGTGGGATGTCCGCGCTGCTCGACCGCTCGATCGGACCCAGCAACGCCGCGATCATGCTGATGACCGGCGACCCGATCGACGCGCGGCAGGCGCTCGCCTGGGGTCTGGTCAGCGAGCTGCACGAGCCCGCGGCGCTTCTCCCGCGAGCCCTCGAACTCGCCGAGGCGATCGCGAGCCGGGCCCCGATCGCGGTCGAGACCGCCAAGGCCAACCTCGCCGCCGCCGCCAACATGCCTCTGGAGCAGGCGGTCACCTACGAGCGCGACATCCAGACCGTCTGCTTCGCGACCGCCGACGCCGCCGAGGGCCGCGCCGCGTTCGCCGAGAAGCGGGCACCCCGATTCGTACGAGCCTGACCGGAGGACCACCGATGACCGCCACCACCGACTGGGGGCCCGATCTGGCCGCCACCCTGCCCGCCGCCCGACCCGCCGATGGCGCCGTCCCCACGCTCGTGGGGCGCGTCTGGGACCCGGCGGCAGGTGGCCCGAGCGTCGTCGTCGTGCGGGACGGCGCTGCGTACGACGTGAGCGGGAGGTACGCGACGGTGCGCGACCTCTGCGAGCAGATCGACCCCGCCGCCGCGGTGGCCGACGTGCCCGGCGAACCGCTGGCCACGGTGGCCGATCTGCTCGCCAACACACCGCCGGAGGGCCGCGACGCCACCCGCCCCTGGCTGCTCGCGCCGGTCGACCTGCAGGCGGTCAAGGCCGCCGGGGTGACCTTCGTGGTCTCGATGCTGGAGCGGCTCATCGAGGAGCGTGCTGGGGGTGAGGCCGACGCCGCGGCCACCGTGCGGGCCGAGATCACCGCGGCGATCGGCGGTGGGCTCGACGAGCTGGTCCCCGGTTCGCCGGAGGCGCTGCGGCTCAAGGAGGTGCTGCGCGAGCGCGGCATGTGGAGCCAGTACCTCGAGGTCGGTATCGGGCCCGACGCGGAGATCTTCACCAAGGCCCAGCCGCTGTCCGCGGTCGGCACCGCGACCGAGGTCGGGGTGCTGGCCGCGTCGCGCTGGAACAACCCCGAGCCGGAGGTGGCTCTGGTCGTCGCCTCCGACGGCCGGATCGTCGGGGCCACCTTGGGCAACGACGTCAACCTGCGCGACGTCGAGGGCCGCTCGGCGCTTCTGCTGCCCAAGGCCAAGGACAACAACGCCGCCTGTGCCGTCGGCCCGTTCGTACGCCTCTTCGACGACGGCTTCACCCTCGACCACGTGCGCGCCATGACGGTCTCGCTCGAGGTGCGCGGCGAGGACGGCTTCGAGATGCTGGGCACCTCCTCGATGCGCGCGATCAGCCGCGATCCTGCGGATCTGGTCGGCCAGCTGATCGGCCCGCACCATCAGTACCCCGACGGGGCTGTGCTGCTCCTCGGCACCATGTTCGCGCCCTCCGATGACCGGGACGAGCCCGGCATGGGGTTCACCCACCACTCGGGCGACGTCGTCCGGATCTCCGCACCCGAGCTCGGCACCCTCGTCAACCGCGTCCGGGCGAGCGAGGAGTGCGCGCCGTGGGACTTCGGCGTCGCCGACCTGATGCGCAACCTCGCCGGAAGGAACCTGCTGTGACCGTCCTGTACTCCCACAACCCCGCCACAGGCGAGGAGATCCCGACCGAGCTGCAAGCCACCACCACCGAGGAGGTCGACCGGATCGTCAGGGAGGCGGAGGCCGCCTTGACGGCCCTGGCAGCGCTGGGTCGTGGGGGCCGCGCCCGCCTGCTCGAGGCGATGGCCGACCGGCTCGATGGGGGTCGCGACGGGCTCGTCGAGACCGCGATGTCGGAGACCGGGCTGGCCCGGCCCCGGCTGGAGGGCGAGGTCGGCCGCACCATCTTCCAGCTGCGTCTCTTCGCCGAGGCCGTCCGTGAGGGCAGCTTCCTCGAGGCCGCGATCGACCACGCAGGTCAGACGCCGCTGGGCCCTGCCCCCGACGTACGCCGGATGCTCGTGCCTCTCGGCCCGGTCGCCGTGTTCGGGGCCAGCAACTTCCCGCTCGCCTTCTCGGTGCCGGGTGGCGACACCGCCTCCGCGGTCGCGGCCGGGTGCCCGGTCGTGGTCAAGGCGCACGAGTCGCACCCGCTGACCTCCCAGCTCGCCTTCGACGCACTGCGTGCCACGGTCGAGGACCTCGGGCTGCCGCCCGGGACGATCGGTCTGGTCCACGGTCGCGAGGCCGGCGCCTCCCTCGTCGTGCACCCGCTCGTCAAGGCGGTCGGCTTCACGGGCTCGCCCGCCGGTGGACGGGCGCTGCTCGACCTGGTCAACGCCCGCCCCGAGCCGATCCCGTTCTACGGCGAGCTCGGCAGCCTCAACCCGCTCGTGGTCACTCTCGGTGCCGCCGCGGCTCGCGGGGCGGCCATCGCCCAGGGCCTCGCCGCCTCGATCACCGGGTCGGGCGGGCAGCTGTGCACCAAGCCGGGACTGGTGTTCGTGCCGGCCGGGGAGGCCGGCGACCGGCTCGTCGAGGAGCTGGCCGCGATCCTGGCCGAGTCGATCGCACAGCCGTTGCTCAACATCGGCATCGCGAGCTCCTACCGCGAGATCCTCGGCCGCCTCGCGTCGACGCCCGGCGTCGCCTCCGCCGTGACCGCGCAGGAGCAGAGCGAGCCCGCATGGGCCGCCGCGGGCCTTCTGGTGACCGGCCCGGCGGAGCTTCCGGAGATCCTCGAGGAGTGCTTCGGCCCCGCCGCCGTCGTCGTGAGGTACGCCGACGAGGCCGACCTCGTCGCGGCGCTCAAGCAGGTGCCCGGATCCCTCACCGCGTCCCTCCACTCCGAGCCCGACGAGTCCGCGCTGACCCGACGAATCGTCGCGGCGGTCACCCCGCTCGCCGGACGCCTCGTCTTCAACGGCTTCCCCACCGGCGTACGCGTCTCCTGGGCGCAGCACCACGGCGGCCCGTGGCCGTCCACCAACACCCTGCACACCTCGGTCGGCGTCACCGCCATGCGCCGGTTCCTGCGCCCGCTGGTGTGGCAGGACGCGCCGGAGCACCTGCTTCCCGAGGAGCTGCGCGACGGCCACACCGGCACTCCGCGTCGCATCGACGGCACCCTGCACGCCTGACCCACCCGAGGCGTCACCCGCGTCGGCCGAGAGGTCGCCCGCGTCGGCCGAGGGGTCACCCGCGTCGCCCGAGACGGCAGCGCTGTGCCAACTCGGTCGACGTACGTGACGCCTCGGCGCTGCTTGCTCGTCACCTCGTCCGAGAGGTCACCCGCGTCGCCCGAGAAGTCACCCGCGTCGCCCGAGAAGTCACTCGCGTCGCCCGAGAAGGCAGTGCCGTGTCAGCTCGGCCTACGTGCGTGACGCCTCGGCCGACTTACGTGACGCCTCGACTGACGTACGTGACGCCTCGGCGTTGCTTGCCTGGTCACCTCGGCCGAGAGGTCAGCCGCGCAGGCCGAGTCGGCAGCGCTGTGCCAACTCGACCTGCGTGCCTGACGTCTCGCCCGACGTACGTGACGTCTCGGCCGGCGTGCCTGACGTCTCGCGCGACGTAGGTGACGTCTCGACATGGGTTGCTCTCCACGTCGGCTGAGACGTAGGCTTTGCGCAAACGATTGATCGCGCGAGGGGGAGTGGCGATGCAACCGGAGGATCTGCCTCTCGCCGGGACCGTGGTCCTGGACTTCAGCCAGTTCTTGGCGGGCCCCGTCGCGGCGTTGAGGCTGGCGGATCTGGGCGCGCGGGTGATCAAGGTCGAGCGGCCCCGCACCGGCGAGATCGGCCGGACGCTCGCGTTCGCGGGTCGCTCGGCGGCCGGGGACACGCTCTCGTTCCATGCCATGAACCGCAACAAGGAGGCGGTGGTCGCCGACCTCAAGGACCCGGACGACCTGGATCGGGTGAAGGACCTCGTCGCTCGCGCCGACGTACTCATCGAGAACTTCCGGCCCGGGGTCATGGAACGCATCGGCCTCGACTACGCGAGCGTGCGCGAGCTCAACCCGGCGCTGGTCTACGCGAGCGCCTCGGGCTACGGCGACACCGGGCCCTGGGCGAGACGGCCCGGCCAGGACCTCCTGGCCCAGGCGGTGTCAGGGGCGACGTGGCTCGCCGGCGCGGACCGGCCGATGACGATCGGCCTCTCCCTGGCGGACCACCTGATGAGCTGCCACCTCGCCGAAGGCGTGACCGCACTGCTCGTACGCCGCGCCCGCACCGGCCGCGGTGGGCTGGTGGAGACCAGCCTGCTCGAGGGCATGCTCGACCTGCAGGCCACGCTGCTGATCCGCCCCGAGAGCGACGACGAACCTCGCCCCTCGTCGACATCCGCCCCGGCACCCAGCGGGATCTTCGCCACGAAGGACGGCTACGTCGCGCTCGCCGGAGCACCCCTCGACGAGCTCGCGACCGCCTTGGGCGACGCGGACCTGGCCGCAGGAGCCGAGGACCGGCCCGACCGGGTGAGCGACCGGATCGCCGCCGCCCTGGCCCGCGACACCACAGCCTCCTGGATGGACGCGCAGACCGACCACGAGGGTGCCTGGATCGCACCGGTGCTCACCCTCGAGGAGCTGCTCGCCTCCCCGGAGTTCGCCGCGCTCGAGATGACCCAGGAGGTCGAGCGCTCGGCCCCGGATCCGGGCGGCACGCCTGTGACCCTGACGACCACCCGGAGCCCCATCCGCGTCGACGGCGAGATCCTCCGCCATCGCCGGGGCGCGCCCCGGCTCGGCGAGCACGGCATCCTGCGCGACGGCGCCGACCCGCTCGGAGCCGATCCGCTCGGGGGTGACGCGCATGGCCGATGACGGCCGACCGGCTCCTGCCACGCCGGAGCAGTCGAGTCCCAAGACGCCGCTGCCGGGCAGAGCTAGGCTGCGGCCCATGGCCACCCTCGGCGATGTCGCAGCCCTTGCCGGCGTCTCGATCTCCGCTGTCTCGCGGGTGCTCAGCGACGCGCCGTCGGCGCGGGTGAGCGAGGCGACCCGCAAGCGGATCGTGGAAGCGGCCAAGGATCTCCAGTACCGCCCCAACTTCGCCGGTCGCGCGCTCAAGTCGGCGCGAACGCAGGTGGTCGGCCTGGTGGTGCCCGACCTGACCAACGCCCTGTTCACCGAGCTCATGCACGGAGCCGAGGACGAGGCCGCCGAGAAGGGCTACACCCTGCTGCTCGGCCGCGCCGATGACGTACGTCCCGGGGGCGAGATGATCGCCCGGCTCATCGGTGAGGGGCGCGTGGACGGCATGGTCATCCAGGTGGGCGACGGTGTCGCGCCGGCGGGGATGGGGGAGCTGTTGGCCTCGGGCGCTCCGATCGTGCTGATCAACTCGACCTACCCGGGACACGTCGGCTCGGTAGCCCTCGACGACCGCACCGGTGCCCGGATCGCCACCCAGCACCTCATCGACCTCGGTCACGAGCGGATCGCCTTCGCCAACGGCCTGCCCCGCTCGTTCACGGCGAAAAGGCGCCGGGTCGGCTACAAGGAGGCCCTCGCAGGGGCCGGCCTCCCGGTCCGACAGGACTACGAGACCCGTGTCGGCTACACCGCCGACAACGGGCGCACCGCGCTACGAAGGCTGATGGAGCGGCACCCGAGGCCGACCGCGATCGTGGTCGCCAACGTCAACGCCGCGGTCGGCCTGCTGGCCGCGGCGCGCGCTGACGGGATCCGGGTCCCCGAGGACCTGTCCGTGGCCACCGTGCACGACTCCTGGACCGCGGAGAACACCTGGCCACCGCTGACCGCGGTCAAGATGCAGTTCTACGACATGGGACGCGCGGCGGTACGCAGCGTGGTCCGCCGCATCGAGACCGGGGAGATGGCCGACGAGATGATCGCCGACCCCGCCCCCGAGCTCGTCGTGCGGGAGTCCACCGCACCGCCGCGCTGACCGGTCAGGGCTCCCGTACGAACGTGACGTAGCTGGATCCGCCCTGTCCGGAGACTCCCGAGTTGCCGCCGAGCGTGAGCGTGCCGGCCGGCACCTCCTTCCGGAAGAGCACCATCTGCCGGTCGGTGGTGCCCAGCGTCGACGACGTACGGGTCCAACCGCCGTCGGTGAGCCATCGCGGCCACCACACGCCCTCGCCACGGTCGTCGAATGCGACCCACACCGTGGTGGGTTCGGCGATCTCCAGGGTGAGGTACTGCTCGGAGACGACCTTGGAGTCGTCGTTGGCGCCCCTCACCATGATCGTCCCGGCGAGCTCGTCAGGCAGGTCGTCGACGACGTACGCGCGATCCGCGTAGATCGGCGCGCCCTCCTGCGCGCGCAGCATGGCCCGCAGCTTGCTCGGGGCGAGCACGCGCACGGCGTCGCTGACCACCTGGGGCGTGCTCGTCGCGACACCGTACGTCCTGGAGCCCAGCTCCAGCGGGGCCTGCGCCGCCGAGCCACCGAGCGCGACGAAGCGATAGCTCGCTCCGGCCGGCGTGATCCGGTAGGACGCCCCCTCGGTGGTGGCGAAGCGGAGGACGTCGCCCGAGCCGTGCTCGACGAGCCGGCCGCGAGCGTCCCGCACCTCGACCCGCTGACCGGGCCACGGGTTGGCCACCGTGAGCCGGTCACGGCTCCCGGCCTCGATCCCGACGAGGGTGGGCTCGCCGTCCCGCACCTCGACGGAGACCCGGTGCCCGCCCGGGACCTGGACGGTGCCGGTGACGCTCCACCCCTCCGGGATCGACGGGGCGACCCGCACCGTCCCGTGGTCGTCCTGCACGAGGGCGTCCTGGACCGTGGAGGCCACGACGGCGTTCCAGGTGTCGTAGAAGCCGCCGCCGCGCAGCGGGTCGTGGTTCTTGCTGTGTGCGGCGAAGCCGTTGTCGAACACCTGGAAGTCGCTCGTGCCCTGCTCGAGCAGGTCGACCATGTCGTCGGCACGGTGCAGCCAGGCGGCCTGTTGGGCGTCCGAGGCCCACTCCCGGGTCTGGTCGAACACGCGCGTGGTGAAGGTGTCGTGAGCGATCTGGTCCTCCGCGCCGACCACTCGCCACGGCCAGATCGCCTCGAGGTCGGGGTTCTGGGTGTTGTGGTCCTCCTCGTCGGTCGCGGACCAGGCGATCACGTCCTTGCCGTCGCGGACCGTCGTCGGCAGCTCGGGGAGCCGGGGGATCGCCGCCTCGATCTGCTCGGCGAGGCGCACGTCTCCGTGCTCCTTGGTGACCTCGGCCAGGAACGGGAAGATGGTGCGCATGCCGGCCACGTCAGGTGTCGGGTCGGTCGTGTCCCACTGCGTCTCCAGCGCGTTGACGTGGTGCAGGTGCAGCCGCCCGTCGTCGCCCTCCTCCAGAACCGAGAGGTAGAACTCGGCGACGCCCTCGAGCAGCGGATAGGCACGGCGCAGGAGGTCCCGGTCGCCGGTGTAGTCGGACTGGAGACGTACGTTCTCGACCAGCTCGGCCCCGGTCGAGAGGATGCGGTTGAGCCACGAGGGCTCCATCGAGCTCACGCATGCTTCGGCGGTGCCGTCGTACACCAGGAACTCGGGGACGCAGATCCCGTCGGCCTCCGGCCAGTTCTTCCGGGTCCACGCCTTCATCTCCTCGACCCTGTCGAGGTAGAGGTCGAAGTACGGGTCGTTCTGGTCGGCGGTGCCGGCGCCCAGATTCGCCCACACCGGCTGCCGCAGGTTGAAGTGCCACCACGCGTCCGAGGACCAGTGGATGTCGTCGCGGTACGAGGACCAGAGGCTGGTCACCCCGCCGTGGCTGGCCGGCACGGCGCCGCCGCTGGAGGCCTTCGCGACGTAGAGCTGCATGGCCCGGAGCGCCTCGAAGTAGCGGGCGGATCCGTCGGCGCTGTCCAGGCGCATGGGCGCCGCGCCCTCCCAGTAGCGGTGCCACTCGTCGAGGTGGTTCCGCTGCGGCTTCGACGGAAGCCGGGTGGCAGCGGCCGCCGAGCGGGCCACGTCCTCCCCGGCCCACGACGGGACGCCGAGCACGATGCGGAACCTCCCGTCGGCACCCGGGCGGAACTTCAGCCGTACGCCGAGATCGTCGACGACCTCGGCCCGCACGTCGCGTGCCTGGGCGGTCAGCGCGGCCAGCTGCCCGGTGGAGCGGCCGTTCGACTCGTCGGTGAAGGTCTCCGCGACGACAGCCGTGTCACCGTGGGCCCACACGGTCGGCGTACGGCCCTGCCACAGGCCGAGCTCGGCGGTCTGCTGCTTGTCGGGGTCGGCACCTTCCACCTCGACGACGAGCTGGTCGGCGTCGGCGCGTACGTAGCTGCGCACCGTCATGCCGTTGCCGCGTTGGGTGAGCGTCGCGTCGTGCAACGAGAGGCGACCGCGGTAGTCCTCGGCGGAGGAGAGGTCGTAGAGGCCCGGCAGCACCAGCTGGCCGGCCGACTTCAGCTCCGGAAAGGTGTCCCCACGGTTCAGCTGGGCGGTCCAGCCGTTGGCCGCCCAGACGCCGGCGCCGAGCTCGCCGTTGGCGAGTGGCACGGCCTGGTCGGCACGCCATGGTGCCGTGGCGAGGACGAGGTCGGAGCGCGACAGCAGGTCGGCGGTGTCGACCCGGAGGGCGTCGTGGAGCCAGGCCGAGGTGGTTCGCGACGCCGCGGCCGTCCTGTCGGCCGCAGTCGCTGGGGATGCGGCGAACAGGGCCGCCAGCATCGTGAGAAGTGTGGTCAGGGTGAGCAGGGAACGAGTGGGGTGCATGCGTCTTCTTCCCGAGCCGGCTCCCGGTCGGGGAGCGTGTCGGCCACTGAGTGAGATCAATCGTTTGAGTTGCTCAATCGTTTGAGTGACATCGGTCACTTTGGCGCGCCCGGCGGTTGTCCGTCAAGGCCGACGGGCGATCATGGAAGGCGCTTTCCGTGGTCTGGCGAGAAGAACGAATCAAACGATTGACCATCTGGAGGATCCGGTCTAACGTTTGAGCAAACGTGTTGTGCGTCACAGTGCATCCGCTCGGGACACATCGTCGAAGGAGCCATGTCCATGAAGCGAAACCCACTCGGTTCACGTCACCGGGCCGCCCTGGTGGCCGCCGTGACCCTGCTGACCGCCACAGCGCTGGCCGCCTGTGGCTCCGGCGGGGGGAGCGATGCCGCAGGCGAGAAGACCGACTCCGGTGGCGCGATCACCGTCTGGGTCGACCCGCCGCGCGTGCCCGCGGCGAACGCCTTCAAAGAGGCCTACCCCGACATCGACATCAAGATCAACCAGATCGACGGGACCGTCGGCGGCAAGTCTCTCCAGCAGCAGTTCGCCCAGTTCAACGAGGCCGGGAAGGGCTGGCCGGACGCCATCTTCTTCCCCTCGAACGACGACATCGCCTGGGCCTCCGGTGCGCAGATCGACTACACGCTCGACCTGAGCGACCAGCTGCCCGACGTGCTCGACGGCTACGAGGGATCGATCAACGCCGCCTGCGAGATCGACGGCCAGGTCCGGTGCCTGCGCAACGACGCGGCACCCGACGTGTTCTGGTACAACAAGGCCTTCTTCGACGCCAACGGCTACGAGGTGCCGAAGACCTGGGAGGAGTACGGCGACCTGGCCGTCAAGATCGCCGCGGAGCACCCGGGCAAGATCAGCGGCTTCACCGGCGACGCGTACGCCCCCGACCGCTACCTGTGGGGGTCGGGCTGCCCGACCAACGACCGACAGTCCGAGACCGTGGTCCACATCGACACCTCGGACGCGAAGTGCACCCGGGCGGTGGACCTGATCGACACGATGCTGGGCGGCAAGGCTCTCTCGACCGTCGGCATCTTCGACCCGGACGCGGCCAAGGTCGGCAAGGACCTGGTCATGAGCCCCGGTGCCGCATGGTGGGGGGACTACCTCTTCAACCAGACCTGGAAGATCCCGGCCGGTGAGATGACCGCCGTGGAGCCTCTCGCGTGGGACGGTGAGAGCGAGCCCTCCACCGGCAACGAGGGCGGGGGCCTCTGGGGCGTCTCGAACCACATCACGGGCAAGCAGCTCGAGAACACGCTGACCTTCGCCGAGTTCGTCGCCACCGACCCGAGGTGGCAGGTCGAGCTCTCCACCGGTCTGCCGGCGTACGGTCCCGTGCAGGACGCGTGGGCGGAGAAGCAGGCCAAGGCGAACTACTTCGCCGACAACGAGGCCACGTTCGAGGCGATGAAGAAGGCCAACGACCACGTCGTCGACGGCCACGCCTACATGCTCTACAACACCGGAGCGGTGTGGACCGAGACCATGGCCGCCGCTCTTGCCTCGGGAGGCGACGTCGACCAGGCCTGGACGTCCTTCGGGGAGGAGCTGGTCAGCCAGGCGAAGGCGATGGGCTACACGGTCGAATAGCCGGCCGCGCACGAGTCCCTTCGGCCCGGAGCGTCCGGGCCGAAGGGATGCCATCCCAGTCAGATCGGGGCCTCACGGTGGCCCGGACACATCGGAGGAGCAACATGTCGACCGCCTTGATGGAGGACATCGCCACCTCGCCGCCTGAACCGGGCGCGCGGCGTCGTCCCCGACGACGCGTGGCGCGGCCCAGCGAGACGCGTGGCGCCTGGGTGCTGATGGCGCCGTACCTCGTCCTGCTGATGATCGCGGGCATCATCCCGGTCGCGTACGCGGTGAAGACATCGCTGGAGAAGGCGCCGACGCCGCTGGACCCCACCGGGGGTTTCGGGGGCGTGGACAGCTTCAGGACGGTCATCACCGACTACCGGTTCGTCGACACGTTCGTCAACATCTTCGCGACCCTGGTGGTCTGGCTTCCGATCATGACCATCGGCATCGTCGGGCTGGCTCTGCTGGTCCACGCCAGTCCCGGATGGTTCGGGTCGTCGATGCGGTTCATCTACTACATCCCCGGGGCTCTGGCGGGCGTCGCCAACCTGGTGCTCTGGGTCTACCTGCTCAACCCGAGCCAGTCCCCGATCGAGGGGTTCTGGCAGGCGCTGGGCATCGACACCATCAAGCAGGCGGTCGCCGGGCCCGGGAACCTGCCGTTCATCCTGGCCGTGATGATGTTCTTCCAGGGCGTCGGTCAGTGGGTCATCGTGGTCAACGGCGGCCTCAACGGGATCTCGGAGGAGACGCTCGAGGCAGCGCGGCTCGACGGCGCCAACGAATGGCGGCTGGCCTGGCACGTGAAGCTGCCGATCATCCGGCCGTGGATCGGGTACGCGGTGCTGATGAACCTCGCCTACGGGTTCCAGCTGTTCCTCGAGCCACAGCTGCTCGACCAGGTCGCCAGCAACGCACTGGACGATCATTGGACGCCCACCCAGCTGGGGTACGCCTTCGCCTTCAGCAACTACAACTTCCCCGCAGCCGCCGCGATGTCGCTGATCCTGCTCGTGATCACGCTGGGGATCGGCCTGCTGGTCGTCTTCCGGACCGGCCTGTTCGGCGAGGAGGAGCACCGATGAGCCAGACCACCGTGGCCGGGCGCCGCGCGCCCGGGGCGAAGCGAGGCATGTTCGACTGGAGCGTCGGCAAGACCGCGCGCGTCGTCACCATGCTGTTCGTCGCCTGCATGTTCATCCTGCCGATCACCGGCTTCATCGCGATGGCGTTCCGGTCCAACGAGGGTGTCGCAGCCGGGGCGGGCGGACCGTTCGGCTTCGGCGACATGTCGTGGGACAACGCCCAGTACAGCTGGTCGCAGGTCAACGGGTTCGGACCCGGCGGCGGTGGGCTGTACACCCGCTGGCTGTTGAACACGCTCGCCGTGGCCGGCGGGGGCGCCCTGCTGGCTGTCATCGCCGCGCTGCCGGCGGGATACGCGCTGGCCCGGCTCCGGTTCCGCGCCCGCCGGGCCGTCCTCCTGATCACCCTGATCACGATGGTGATGCCGAACACCGTGCTGGTCATCCCGATCTTCCTCGAAGTGAATGCCATCGGCGCGGTCGGCGAGCTCTGGCCGGTGGGGCTGATCATGGGCTTCTTCCCGTTCGGGGTCTACCTGGCCTACATCCACTTCATGACCACGATGCCCCAGGAGCTCGTCGAGGCAGCCCGGATCGACGGTCTCGGCGAGGTGTCGATCTTCTGGCGGGTCGCGCTCCCGATCTCCCGCCAGGCCGCGGTGCTGGTCGGCTTCTTCGCCTTCGTCGCCAACTGGATCAACTTCTTCCTGCCGCTGGCGCTGCTCTCCTCCAACCAGAACAACCAGACCCTCCCCGTCGGGCTGCAGCAGCTGATCGGCGCCAGCCCGTTGTTCAACCCGACCGTCGCCGCAGGGCTGGACGTGAAGCTCTACATGCCGCAGCTGGCCCTGGCGACCTTCATCTCGATGCTGCCGCTGCTGATCGTCTTCCTCGGCGCGCAGAAGTTCCTGATGCGTGGCGAGACGATGGGTGCGGTGAAGGGCTGATGGCCCCGCACCCGCCACCGGAGCTCGACCCGCACCCCGGCTACTCGGCCGAGATGCCGGCGACGCCGCGTCCGATCGTGCTCGTGGGCGCCGGCGGGATCGTCCGGGACGCTCACCTGCCGGCGTACGCGAAGGCGGGGTTCGAGGTCGCCAGCATCACCGACCTCGTCCCCGAGCGGGCGCGCGAGCTCGCCGGACGCTACGACATCGGCGCCGTGCACGAGAGCGTCGCGGACGCGGTCCGGTCGGCACCGGCCGACGCGGTCTACGACGTCGCCCTTCCGCCCGAGGCACACGTCGAGGTTCTCGAGCAGCTGCCCGACGGGGCAGCCGTCCTGCTGCAGAAGCCCTTGGGGAACCACCTGGCCGAAGGGGTCCGCACCCGTGAGGTGTGCCGGCGCAAGGGCCTGGTGGCGGCGGTCAACACCCAGCTCCGGTTCGCGCCGTACGTCGTCGCTGCTCGCGAGCTCATCGCCGCCGGCACGATCGGGGAGCTCTACGACATGGAGGTCCGGGTCTCGGTGCGGACCCCGTGGGAGATGTTCCCCTACGTACTCGACCTGGACCGGCTCGAGATCAACATGCACAGCGTCCACTACCTGGATCTGGTGCGCTCCTTCCTGGGAGACCCGACCGGCGTGCACGCCGTCACCGTGCGCCACCCCGAGAAGTCGCACGCCAACAGCCGCTCCGACATCGCGCTGAGCTACGCAGAGCGACCGATCAGGGTCGTCGTCTCCACCAACCACGACCACCACTACGGACCCCGGCACGAGGAGTCCTTCGTCAAGTGGGAGGGCACCCGCGGCGCCATCCGGGCACAGCTCGGCCTGCTGCTGGACTACCCGCGCGGTGGCGAGGACTCCCTCGAGCTGGTCACCGACGATCGGCTCGAGGATGGCTGGCGGCCGGTGCCGTTCGAGGGGTCCTGGTTCCCCGACGCCTTCATCGGCTCCATGGCCGTGGTCCAGCGCTTTCTCGAGGGGTCGATCCCGTCGCTGCCCACCGGGGTCGAGGACGTCTTCCGCACCATGGCGGTCGTCGAGGCGGCGTACACGGACGCAGCCCGCGGTGGAACGCCGCCGCCCTATGACCAGTAGCCACCCGTCCCCGCCTGGTTCGCCCTGGTTCGCCGTGGTCCGCTCTGGTCCGCTCTGTCGAAAGGAACCCCGATGACACTCAACCGCGCCTCCGAGCTGCCCCTGGAGGGCGTCACGGTCCTGGACTTCAGCCAGTTCCTGGCCGGCCCCGTGGCGGCGCTGAGGCTCGCTGACCTCGGCGCCCGGGTCATCAAGATCGAGCGACCCGCTGGGGGAGATGCGGGCCGGAGCCTGGCCTTCGCCGGGCGGACGGTGAACGGCGACAGCCTCTCCTTCCACGCGATGAACCGGAACAAGGAGAGCGTGACGGCCGATCTGAAGGATCCCGCCGACCTCGAGCGCGTACGCGGACTGGTCGCGGGAGCCGACGTGATCGTCCAGAACTTCCGCCCCGGGGTGATGGAGCGGATCGGACTCGACTACGAGTCCGTCCGGGCGCTCAACCCGAGCATCGTCTACGGCAGCGTGACCGGGTACGGCGGCGTCGGCCCGTTCCAGGACCGCCCCGGCCAGGACCTGCTCGCCCAGGCGATCGCCGGTCTGCCCTGGCTCAACGGGTCGGCGGACGATCCGCCGGTCCCCGTCGGGCTGGCGGTGGCCGACCACCTCGCCAGCTGTCACCTGGCCCAGGGCATCACCGCCCTGCTGGTCCGACGGTTCCGGACCGGGAAGGGCGGGCTGACCGAGACGAGCCTGATGGAGTCGCTGCTGGACCTGGAGTTCGAGCTGCTGACGACGAGGCTCAACGACCCGACGGTCGAGGTACGCCGCAAGGGGCCGCGCTCGGCCCACGCCTTCCTCTCCGCTCCCTACGGCATCTACCCGACGAGCGACGGCTACCTCGCGATCGCGATGAACCCCGTGCCCGTCATCGGGCGGCTGCTCGGGCTCCCCGAGCTGGAGGCGATGACCGACCCGCAGACGTGGTGGGACCGGCAGTCGGAGGTCGAGGAGGCGATCGGCGAGCGTCTTCGGGGCGACACCCGGGACGCCTGGCTGGCCGTCCTGGATGCCGAGGACGTGTGGTGCGCCCCGGTGCTCACCCTCTCCGAGCTCGTGGAGCACAAGGGCTTCGAGGCCATCGCGATGACCCAGCAGGTCCGTCGCGACGGCCTCACCCTGACGACCACCCGCAGCCCGATCCGCATCGACGGCGAGCGGCTGACCAATCCGCGCCCGGCTCCGCGCCTGGGCGAGCACGACCTGGAGGGGGACCGATGACCGTCCTGCACGGCATGACCTGGGAGCACCCGCGCGGCTACGACTGCCAGGTCGCGGCAGCCCGGGAGTACGCACGCCGGACCGGGATCGAGGTGCGCTGGGAGTACCGCTCCCTGCAGGCGTTCGCCGACGCGCCGCTGGGTGAGCTGGCCGAGCGCTTCGACCTGCTGGTCATCGACCACCCCCATGTGCCCCTGGCGGCGACGGAAGGGGCCCTGGCACCTCTGGACGGCGCCGGGTACGACGACCAGCTGGCCGCCCTGGCCGCCGATGCGGTGGGCAGCAGCCATGCCTCGTACCGCTTCCAAGGGCATCAGTACGGCCTGGCCACCGACGCCGCAGCACAGGTGGCCGCCTACCGTCCGGACCGTCTGCCGGCACCGCCCACGACGTGGGAGGAGGTGCTCGACCTGGCCGCCGAGGGCAGGGTGCTCTGGCCGGCCAAGCCGATCGACGCCTACTCGACCCTGTGCACCCTGGCGGCCAACCGGGGGACGCCGGTCAACGCCGAGCCCGGAAGCTTCCTGCCCGAGGAGGCCGCGCTGGGCGTGCTCGACCTCATGCACCGGCTCTGCGACCGGATTCCCTCGTGGTGCCTGACTGCGAACCCGATCGAGGTCGCCGAGGCGCTGGCCGGTGACACGGCCGAGCCGTGGGCGTACGCGCCGTTGATGTACGGCTACACCAACTACTCCCGGGTCGGCTTCCGGCTGCACCGCCTCAGGTACGTCGACATGCCCTCCGGTCCCCGAGGAGTGGCCGGCTCGCAGCTCGGGGGCGCCGGCGTGGCCGTCTCGGCCCGGTCGAGAGATCTCGACGCCGCCCGCGCGTACGCACTGTGGGTGGCCTCGCCGGAGGTTCAGTCGGGCATCTACTACGACGCCGGTGGCCAGCCCGGCTACGCCTCGTCGTGGGACGACGACCGGCTCAACGAGGACTCCTGGGACTTCTTCCGTGGCACCCGGGCGACCCTCGAGGGCGCTTGGGTGCGGCCGCGTACCGCCGGTTACATGGAGTTCCAGGACACCGTCTCGCCGTGGGTGACCGAGGCGCTGGCCGGCCGGATGACCGACGCCGAGCTGGTCCGCCGGGCCGGTGAGCTCGCCGAGCGCCTGCTCGTCGTGGAAGCCGACGCCTACGGCGTCGAGGAAGGAGCATCCCGGTGAATGTCGAGGAACGCTGGTTCGAGGACTACGTGGTCGGGGAGTCCAGGACCACCCTGGGACGTACGATCACCGAGGCCGACATCGTCCTGCACGCCGGCCAGACGGGCGACTTCTTCCCGCATCACATGGATGCGGAGTGGATGGCCACCCAGCCGGCGGGACAGCGGATCGCGCACGGGACGCTGATCCTCTCCGTGGCTGTCGGGATGACCGCCACCGACATCAACCCACGGTCGATGTCCTACGGCTACGACCGGATCCGGTTCATCGGCCCGGTGTTCATCGGCGACACCATCACCGTCACCGCCGAGATCACCGAGACGACGGAGCACCGGAAGAAGCCGGACGAGTTCGGCTACGTCCACGAGCTCGTCACCGTGACCAATCAGCGTGCCGAGACGGTGCTGGTGCTGACCCACCTCTACCTCGTCAACAAGCGCAACGGCCACCCATCCGCACAGGAGGATCCCTCGTGACCCGTATCACCGCCGTCGATGTCACCGATGTCCGCTTCCCGACCTCTGTGTCGATGGACGGATCCGACGCCATGAACAAGGACGGTGACTACTCGGCCACGTACGTCGTGGTGAGCACCGACGACCCGGAGCTGTCCGGCTTCGGCTTCACCTTCACCATCGGGCGCGGCAACGACATCTGCACCCTGGCGGCTCAGCGCCGCGGTGAGCCGCTGGTCGGGCGCGATGTCGGCGACGTGGTGGGTGACCTGGGCGGGGTCTACCGAGATCTCGCCTCGGACTCCCAGCTGCGCTGGCTGGGCCCGGACAAGGGGGTCGAGCACCTGGCTCTCGCCGCCGTGATGAACGCGGTCTGGGACCTGGCTGCCCGGGAGGCGGGCAAGCCGCTGTGGCGGCTGCTGGCCGAGATGAGTCCCGAGGAGCTGGTCGACGTCGCCGACCTGAGCTATCTGAGCGACGCCCTCACCCGGGAGGAGGCCCTGGAGATCCTCCGCGCCGGCGTCCCCCTCCGTGAGGAGCGGATCCGGCACCTGGAGGAGACCGGCTACCCCTGCTACACCACCTCTGCCGGCTGGCTGGGCTACTCGGACGACAAGCTGCGCAGGCTGGCCACCGAGGCGGTCGAGTCCGGCTATCGGCACATCAAGCTGAAGGTCGGTGCGAACCTCGAGGACGACATCCGGCGCTGCGAGATCGCGCGGGAGGTGATCGGCTGGGACGCGAAGCTGATGATCGACGCCAACCAGGTCTGGGACGTGCCACAGGCCATCGAGTGGGTCAAGGCGCTGGCGCGGTTCGAGCCGTGGTGGATCGAGGAGCCGACCAGCCCCGACGACATCCTCGGCCATGCCGCCGTACGCAAGGCGGTGGCCCCGATCGGGGTGGCCACCGGTGAGCACGGCATGAACCGGGTGCTGTTCAAGCAGATGTTCCAGGCGGAGGCCATCGACTTCTGCCAGCTCGACTCCGCGCGGCTGGCGAGCATCAACGAGATCCTCGCGGTCTATCTGATGGCCCAGAAGTACGGCGTGCCGGTCTGTCCCCACGCCGGCGGCGTGGGTCTGTGCGAACTCGTCCAGCACCTGTCCGTCTTCGACTACGTCGCCGTCTCGGGCACGCTCGAGGACCGGGTCACCGAGTACGTCGACCATCTCCACGAGCACTTCACGGACCCGTGCATCGTCGAGGACGGCGCCTACCGGCTGCCGGCCTTGCCGGGCTACAGCGCGCAGATGCATCCCGAGTCGGTGGCGACGTACGCCTATCCGAACGGCAGCTACTGGGCTTCCCGCGAGGAGGCCCTCGGGTGATCATCGACAGTCACCAGCACGTCTGGGACCTCACCCGCTCGCCCTATCCCTGGCTCGGTCCCGACGTGCCCGAGTACAACCGCACGTTCACCTTCGAGGAGGTCCGGCCGCAGCTGCGGGCGCAGGGAGTGGACGCGACCGTGCTGGTCCAGTCCGACGACCACGACGGTGACACCGACCTGATGATCGAGGTCGCCGACCGGCATCCCGAGGTCGTGGGGATCGTCGTCTACGTGCCGCTGGACCGGCCGGACGTGGCCGCCGAGCGGCTGGAGTCGCTGCGGGGGGACGATCGGGTGGTCGGCGTACGCAACCTGATCCACAACATCCCCGACCCCGACTGGATCCTGCGTCCGGACGTCGCCGAGGGGCTCGGGCTGCTGGAACGGCTCGGGCTCACCTACGACCACGTCTCGGTGCTGCCACGCCACCTCGAGCACGTCGCGACGCTCTCCGAACGCCACCCCGATCTGCGGATCGTGGTCGACCACCTCTCCAAGCCACCGATCGGGGAGGACGAGCGCGAGCCGTGGTGGAGCCTCATCGAGCGGGCGGCGTCGAACCCGCACGTGTTCGGCAAGATCTCCGGGCTCTATCCGGGGGCCGCCCCGGACACCTGGACCGTGGCCGACCTCCGGCCCTTCGTCGACCGGGCCGTCGAGGTGTTCGGCCCGAGCCGGCTGATGTACGGCGGCGACTGGCCGATCTCCACCGCCGCGAGAGGCTACGAGCGAGTCTTCGCCGGGCTCCGGGGCGCCTTGGCCGGTCTGTCGAGCCAGGAGCGCGAGGAGATCTACGCCGGCAGCGCACGCCGCTTCTACGGCCTCGACGAGCAACGGCTCGCCGCCGCGGAGGCGTCGGCTCGAGAAGCTCTCTGACCCATCAGAGATCAGATCATTTGCTTCGTCCTGATTGATCAGCAAGGCCGATATCGGTCAAATCAGCCCTGAATCTCGGCAACCATCGACATGACGTGTGATGTCTATTACATTGAAACAACCGATGTTTGCCCCAACCGGGGCGTGAGTCAGGAGGAAGCTGATGGTGGACTTCACGAGACGACGGGTGCTGCAGGCCGCCTCGGCGGTGGCCGGCGGCGCGCTGGTGCAGCCGGTCGTGACCCAGGCGGCCGCGGCCGCCGACGAGCCGGAGACCAACCCGCTCGAGCTGTGGTACCGCCAGCCGGCCGCGGAGTGGCTCCAGGCGCTGGCGATCGGCAACGGCCGGATGGGCGCGATGGTCTTCGGTGGGGTGGCCAGCGAGAAGCTGATGCTGAACGAGGACTCGGTCTGGGCCGGTCATCCGCACAGCTATGACCCGCCTGGTGGAGCCGAGGCGCTCCCCGAGATCCGCAGGATGATCTTCGAGGACAACTGGGTGGGTGCCCAGCGTCTGGCCGACAAGGAGTTCATGGGGCGTCCCAGCGAGCAGGCCTTCTACCAGCCGGTCGGTGACCTGCTGCTCGAGTTCCTCGGCCTCGACGGCGAGCCCACGACCTACCGCCGCTCGCTCGACCTGCGGACCGCGACCGCGATCTCGGAGTTCGAGGTCGGCGGCGTGCGCTACCGCCGCGAGTCGTTCGTCAGCCACCCGGACCAGGTGATGGTCGTCCGCCTCACCGCCGACCAGGCCGAGAAGGTCTCGTTCAACGCCACCTTCCAATCGCCGCAGCAGAGCGACGTGCAGCCCCACGATGCGCGGACGCTCGCTCTGGAGGGCATCAGCGGGGCCACGGAGGGGATGGAGGGCGCGGTCCGTTTCATCAGCCTCGTCCGCGCCGAGACCGACGGCGGGACGGTCCAGTGCGCCGACACCCAGCTGCGCGTGCGCAACGCCACCTCGGTGACGCTGCTGGTCACGATGGCGACCAGCTACCGCAACTACGCCGACGTCAACGCGGACCACGTACGCCGCGCGGAGAAGCCCCTCGAGGCGGCCACCGGGCGCGGCTACGGCCAGCTGCGTTCGGCGCACGTGCGGGACTATCAGAAGCTCTTCGGCCGGGTCGACATCGACCTCGGCACCTCCGCGGCGATCGAGAAGCCGACCGACGAACGGGTGGCGGCGTTCCGTGCCGGCGGCGACCCGCAGCTGGCGGCGCTGTGGTACCAGTTCGGGCGCTACCTGCTGATCTCGTCCTCCCGGACCCCGGGCCAGCCGGCCAACCTGCAGGGCCTGTGGAGCTACAAGATGGAGCCCGAGTGGCAGTCGAAGTACACCCTCAACATCAACGCCCAGATGAACTACTGGCCCGCCGGCCCGGCCAACCTCGCCGAGTGCTGGGACCCGATGTTCACGATGACCGAGGAGCTCGCCGAGGTCGGGCGGAACACCGCCAAGCAGATGTGGGGCTCGGACAAGGGCTGGGTCGCCCACCACAACACCGACGGGTGGCGGGGCACCGCACCGGTCGACTTCGCCTACTACGGGGTCTGGCCGATGGGCGGCGCCTGGCTCTCGCTGCTGTTCTGGGAGCGCTATGAGTACACCGGCGACAAGGCGAACCTCGCCGAGCACTTCCCGACGCTGCGGGGCGCGGTCGAGTTCTTCCTCGAGACGATGGTGCGCGACGACCAGTCCGGCTACATGGTCACCTGCCCGTCGCACTCACCCGAGATCAAGCACCACGAGCAGGACGACGAAGGGGTCAGCATCTGCGCGGGTCCGACGATGGACTGCCAGATCCTGCGCGATCTGTTCACCGCGTTCGAGAAGGCGGCCGCCGCGCTCGGCAAGCACGACCCGCTCGTCGCCCGGGCCGTGGCGATGCGCGACCAGCTGCCGCCCAACCAGATCGGCTACCTGGGCCAGCTGCAGGAGTGGCTGATCGACTGGGAGGAGGCTGCCCTGGAGCGCAGCCGCCACGTCTCCCACCTGTGGGGTGTCTTCCCCTCCGACCAGATCAGCCCGTTGCGTACGCCGGAGCTGGCCGACGCCGCCCGCAAGGCGCTCGAGCTGCGCGGCCCGGCGATCACCACCGGGTGGTCGCTGGCGTGGAAGATGAACATCCGCGCGCGCCTGCTCGAGGCCGAGAACGCCTACCTCCACGTCCAGCACATGCTGCACCCCTCCCGGACGGCGCCCAACCTCTTCGACCTGCACCCGCCGTTCCAGATCGACGGGAACTTCGGAGCCGTCTCCGGGATCACGGAGATGATCATGCAGAGCCACTCCGGTGAGCTCTTCCTGCTCGCCGCGCTCCCGGAGGCCTGGCCGCAGGGGAAGGTCCGCGGCCTGCGCGCCCGCGGTGGCTTCGAGGTCGACCTGAAGTGGGCTGACGGCAAGGTCGAGGTGGCCCGGATCCGGTCGCTGCTCGGCAACCGGCTCCGGCTGCGTACGCAGGACCCGGTCAAGGTGGCGGGGACGAACGTCTCGCGGCCGGAGGAGAACGTCGTCGAGTTCGGCACCCGGCGCGGCAGCACCTACACCGTGGTCCCGAAGTAGGGACCATCTCAGGCCGGCCGCGAGTTGTTCGCGGCCGGCCTGAGGCTGTCTACGGGTGGACCGGGGTCGGCGCGGGCTCGCCGGCGAGCACGGCGCGGGCGTTGTCGATCGCGAGCATCGCCATCCGGTCGCGGGTGGCGCGGCCGGCGCTGCCGATGTGCGGCAGCAGGACGACGTTGGGGAGCCCCAGCAGGTCGGGATGCACGGCCGGCTCGTTCTCGAAGACGTCGAGTCCCGCTGCGCCGATCGTGCCGTCGGCCAACGCCGCAGCCAGAGCGGCCTCGTCGACGATGGGACCGCGAGCGGTGTTGATGAGGACCGAGCCCGGTCCCATCTGCCGGAGCTCCTCGGCGCCGATGAGATGCCGGGTCTCGGGGGTCAGCGGACAGTGCAGCGACACGACGTCCGAGGCGGCCAGCAGCTCGGGCAGCGGCAGGGTCTCGATGCCCAGGCGTGCCGCCTCCTCGCCTGCGGAGCGGGACGGGGTCGCTACGATGCGCATGTCGAAGGCACGGGCGCGCCGCGCCGTCGCCAGCCCGATCCGGCCCAGGCCCACGATGCCCAAGGTCGCGCCGCTGCTGACGTCGAGACCCACGAAGAGGTCCGGCCGCCAGGACCACGGCTCGCCGCTGCGTACGAACGCGTCGGCCTCCACCACGCGACGGGAGGTGGCGAGCAGCAGCGCGAAGGCGAGGTCGGCGGTCGCCTCGTCGAGCACCCCCGGGGTGTTGGTCACGGTGATGCCGCGAGCCGCACAGGCGGCGACGTCGACGTTGTCGTGACCGACCGCCATGTTGGCCACGACGCGCAGCGACGGGCCGGCCGCGTCGAGCAGCTCGGCATCGATCCGGTCGGTCAGCAGGCAGACGAGCGCGGCGGCCCCGCGTACGTCCGAGAGCAGCTCCGCGCGGCTCTGCCCGGAAGGGTCTGCGGCGCAGGTCACCGGCCCCGGCAGCGCCTCCAGCGCCTGGCGGGCGCGGTCGGAGGGTCGAAAGCTGACGTGCAGCCGGCCCTGGTTCGGCTCGTTCACTCCTGCTCCTTCGCCTGGTCCTTCGCCGGGTCATTCTCCTGGTCCTCCGCGAGGCTGCGGCGGATCCAGTTCTCGATGCCCGCGACGTGGGCCAGGGACAGTGCGGCGGCGATGCTCGGCTGCCGGTCCGCGATGGCCAGGGCGATGCCGCGGTGCTCGCGCTGCGTCTGATCGAAGGAGTCCTGCTGGGTCACGCCGCGCCAGATCCGGGCCCGCTGGGTGCGGTTGGCGACGCCGTCGATGAACGAGCACAGCACGGTGTTGCCCGACGCGCGGGCGATGCGGTGGTGGAACTCCAGGTCGTTGGCCACGACCTCCTCCAGCGCCGTCTCAGGAGTGACGGCGTCGACCAGCGCGAGCAGGTCGGCGGTCTCCTCCGGGGGCATCTGCAGGGCCGCCTTCTCGGCGGCCAGCGGCTCCAGTGCCCGGCGTACCTCGAAGAGGTCCAGGACGCTGGAGTCCTGGTGGAAGTCGATGACGAAGCCCATCGTCTCCAGCAGGATCTCCGGCGTCAGGCTGGTGACGTACGTCCCGTCGCCCTGGCGCACGTCGAGGATGCGCATCATCGAGAGCGCGCGCACCGCCTCGCGCAGGGAGCTGCGGGAGATGCCGAGCTGTGTGGACAGGTCGGCCTCGCGCGGGAGACGGTCGCCCGGCTTCAGCCGGCCGTCGAGGATCATCTCCTTGATCTTCTCGATCGCCTCGTCGGTCAGCGCCATCGGGATCCTGGTCCTCTCACTCGGTCGGTCGCAACCGTAACGTTGCCATGCCGCCGTCGACCGCAAGGGCCACTCCGGCAGTCGACCCCGACGAGGGGCTGGCCAGGTACGCGACCGCGAGGGCGACCTCGTCCGCGCTGACCAGCCGGCCGTGCGGCTGTCGCGCGTCCAGGGCGGCACGCTCGGCCTCGGGGTCGTCGGCCGAGTCGAGCAGACGCTGCACCCAGGGGGTCGCGGCGGTCCCGGGGTTCACGCAGTTCACCCGGATGCCCTCCCGGAGGTGGTCGGCGGCCATGGCCTGGGTCAGGGACTGGACCGCACCCTTGCTCGCGGAGTAGAGGGCACGCTGCTGGATGCCCGTCGTGGCGGCCACCGAGGCGACGTTCACGATCGTGGCGGCCGGGGAGTGCCGAAGGTGCGGGAGCGCGGCGCGCGAGACCCGGACGGCACCGAGGACGTTGACGTCGAAGACCGCGTGCCACTGCTCGTCGGGGTTGTCCTCGACGGTGCCCTGGGCGCCGATGCCTGCGTTGTTGACCACGATGTCGAGCCGGCCGAAGTCGGCGACCGCCTGCTCCACCGCGGCCCGGATGCTCGCGTCGTCGGTGACGTCGGCGCGGATGCCGAGAGCCTTGGGGTTGATGCCCTCGGGGTCGAGGTCGAGGGCCGCGACCTGGGCGCCGCGCTCGAGCAGGACCTCGACGACGGCGGCACCGATGCCGGACGCGCCACCGGTGACGAGGGCGACGAGCCCGTCGAGCTCGCGCGTTGCCTGGGCGCTCATGCCTGGCTCCCGAACGCGACGTACTCCTGGCGCTGGCGGCCCAGTCCGTCGATCTCGATCTCGACGACGTCGCCGGGCTGGATGTAGGGGAAGCGGCCGGAGAGCGCGACGCCCTCGGGGGTGCCGGTCATGATCAGGTCGCCGGGGTCGAGGACCATGAACTGGCTGAGGTGGTGGATCACCGTCGCGACGTCGAAGATCTGGTCGGCGGTGACGGAGTCCTGTCGCGGCTCGCCGTTGACGAAGGAGCGCAGGCCCAGCTTCTGGTGCTCCACCTCGTCGGGGGTCACGACCCAGGGGCCGACGGGGCTGAAGCCGGGGGCGATCTTGCCCTTGCTCCACTGGCCACCGGAGACCTCGAGCTGGAACTCGCGCTCGGAGAGGTCGTTGGCGACCACGAAGCCCGCGACGTGCTCCAGGCTCTGGTCGGGGGAGTCGAGGTAGGACGCGCGCTTGCCGATCACGACGCCGAGCTCCACCTCCCAGTCGGTCTTGGTGCTGTTGCGCGGGATGGTGACGGCGTCGTTCGGCCCGGCGATCGTGTTGGGGGTCTTGAAGAAGATGATCGGCACCGTGGGCGGTTCCGAGCCGGACTCGGCGGCGTGGGCGGCGTAGTTCATGCCGATGCAGACGATGGCGCCGGGCTTGCCGATCGGGGCGCCCACGCGGAGCGTGTCGGCCCCCTCGAGGAGAGGGAGATCGCCCGCGGCGAGCGCGGCGGCGGCTCGTGCCGGCCCGTCGGAGGCCCAGAAGGCCGCGTCGATGTCGGTCGTGAGGTCGGCCAGGCTGCGCACCTCGTCCTCGAGCACGAGAACTGGCGTTTCCTTCCCGACGGGTCCCAGGCGGGCGAACTTCATGCGGTGGCCTCCAGCGGTGAGTAATCTGATCTATCGGTGAACCTGAGCCGCGAAACGCGGCGACCAATGCATATTGACAGCCCAAACATCAGATGTCTAGCCTCGGCTTGGCGGTCGGACGACCGCGGGGGCAGAGCGTGAGGAGGACGGATGGAGATCCCGTTGTTCGGACTCGGCTGTGCGCCGATGGGCAACCTGTTCCGGCCGCGTACGGACGAGGACTGCTGGGCCACGCTCGATGCGGCCTGGCAGGCAGGGGTGCGTCACTTCGACACCGCGCCCCACTACGGGCTGGGCCTGTCGGAGGAGCGGATCGGGCGGTTCCTGGCGACGCGGCCACGCTCGGAGTTCGTCGTCTCGACCAAGGTCGGCCGGCTGGTGCGGCCCAACCCGTCCTGGGACGGGCAGTCCCAGGACGACATGGGCTTCGCCGTCCCGGCCAGCTCGCACCGGGTCCTCGACTACTCCGCCGACGGCGTACGCCGCAGCCTGGAGGAGTCGCTGACCCGGCTCGGTCTGGACCGCGTCGACATCCTCTACGTGCACGACCCCGAGCTGTCCGGTGACCCGGCTGCCGTCGAGACCGCGCTCGCCGGCCTGGCGAAGCTCCGTGAGGAGGGCCTGGTCGACGCGATCGGGACCGGCTCCCTGTCGGTCCCGGCGCTCACCGCGACGGTCGAGACCGGCCTCGCCGACGTGGTCATGGTCGCCAACCGCTACACGCTCCTGGACCAGTCCGTCGCCGACGGCCTGCTCGAGGCGTGCGACCGGCACGGCACCAAGATCGTCGCGGCGGCCGTGTTCTCCAGCGGCCTGCTCGCCACCACCCCTCGCCGGGGCGCGATGTACAACTACGGCGAGGTCCCCGACGACATCCTCGAGCGGGCCGTACGCATCGCCGAGGTCTGCACCGCCCATGGCGTCGAGCTCGCCACTGCAGCCCTGCACTACCCGTTGCAGGACCCACGGGTCGTCTCGATCGTCGCCGGCGCCGGCCGGCCCGAGCAGGTGAAGCAGAACCTCGATCGGCTGGCCGTCTCGGTCCCCGAGGCGCTGTGGACCGACCTGGCAGACCAGGGGCTGGTGCCGTCGTGCGCGTAGCCCTCATGGTCACCTGCATCAACGATGCCCTGTTCCCCGACACCGGGCGCAACGTGGTCCGGCTCCTGCGCCGCCTCGGCGTCGAGGTGGACTTTCCTCAGGCCCAGACCTGCTGCGGTCAACCGATGGTCAACACCGGCTACCTCGACGAGGCCGTGCCGGTGCTGCGCTCCTTCGTCCGTGCTTTTGAGGGCTACGACGCCGTCGTGACGCCGTCGGGCTCGTGCGCCGGATCGGCCCGGCACCAGCACGACCTGGTGGCGCGCCGCAGCGGCGACGAGGGCCTGCGGACGGCGTCTCGCGAGACGTCCCAGCGGGTCTACGAGCTCAGCGAGTTCCTCGTGGACGTACTCGGTGTCGAGGACGTGGGTGCCTACTTCCCGCACCGGGTGACCTACCACCCGACCTGCCACTCGCTGCGGATGCTCGCGGTCGGCGACCGGCCGCTGCGGCTGCTCCGGCACGTCCGCGGGATCGACCTGACGGACCTGCCCGGCGCGAACGAGTGCTGCGGTTTCGGCGGCACCTTCGCGATGAAGAACTCCGACACCTCGGTGGCCATGGGCTCCGACAAGGCCCGGCATGTACGCGAGACCGGCGCCGAGGTGCTGGTGGCCGGTGACCGGTCCTGCCTGACCCACGTCGGGGGCCTGCTCTCGCGGCAGCGTGCCGGCGTACGCGTCATGCACCTGGCCGACGTGCTCGCCCAGACCGAGCCTGCGCCCGCACGGGTGGTCGCCTCGTGACCGGCACGTTCGTCGGGATGCCGGTGTTCCCGAAGGCCGCGCGCGAGGCGGTCGGCGACTCCCAGCTGCGCCGCAACCTCGCCCATGCCACCGGCACCATCCGCGCCAAGCGCGCCGCCGTCGTCGGCGAGGTCGAGGAGTGGGAGGAGCTGCGCCTGGCGGGTGCGGCCATCAAGGAGAACGTGCTGCTGCACCTCGACGAGCACCTGGTACGTCTCGAGGAGTCGCTCACGAAGGCCGGCGCGACCGTCCACTGGGCGAGCGACGCAGGAGAGGCGTGCCGCATCGTCGGCGACATCGCCGCCGCGCACGACGCCACCGAGGTGGTGAAGGTGAAGTCGATGGCGACCCAGGAGATCGGTCTCAACGAGGCGCTGGCCGCCCGCGGGATCGACGCCTGGGAGACCGACCTCGCCGAGCTCATCGTGCAGCTCGGCGACGACCTGCCCTCCCACATCCTGGTCCCCGCCATCCACCGCAACCGCGCCGAGATCCGCGAGATCTTCGCCTCCGCGATGGGTGAGGTCGGGCGTCCCGCTCCTGACGACCTGACCGACGAGCCCGCGCGGCTCGCGGAGGCCGCGCGCCTGCACCTGCGCGAGAAGTTCCTGCGCGCCAAGGTCGGTGTCTCGGGCGCCAACTTCGCGGTCGCTGAGACCGGGTCCCTCGTGGTGGTCGAGTCGGAGGGCAACGGCCGGATGTGCCTGACCTTGCCCGAGGTGCTGGTCTCGGTGGTCGGCATCGAGAAGATCCTGCCGACCTGGGACGACCTCGACGTCTTCCTCCAGCTCCTGCCGCGCTCGGCGACCGGGGAGCGGATGAACCCCTACACCTCGGTGTGGTCAGGCGTCACCCCGGACGACGGTCCGCAGGAGGTGCACGTGGTGCTGCTCGACAACGGTCGCACCCGCGCGCTGGCCGACGAGGTCGGCCGGCAGGCGCTGCGCTGCATCCGCTGCTCGGCCTGCCTCAACGTGTGCCCGGTCTACGAGCGCACCGGCGGTCATGCGTACGGCTCGGTCTACCCGGGCCCGATCGGCGCCATCCTCAACCCGCTGCTGAAGGGGGTCGGGCACGACGAGCAGACCGACTCCCTGCCGTATGCCTCGACGCTGTGCGGCGCCTGCTTCGAGGCCTGCCCCGTGCGGATCGACATCCCCTCGGTGCTCGTGGAGCTGCGCTCGCAGGTCGTCGACGCCCACCGAGGCGGCGTACCCAAGCCCGAGGCGGTGGCGATGAAGGCCGCCGGGGCGACGCTGGCGTCCGGGCGCCGGCTCGGCCTCGCCGAGCGCCTCGTCGGCGCCGGCCTCGGCCTTGCCCGCCGCGCCGGGGCACGCCCCTGGACGCAGGCCCGCGACCTGCCGGACGCGCCCGCCGAGTCCTTCCGCGCCTGGTGGCGCCGCACCGGAGGAGATGAGCGATGAGCACCCGTGAGGAGATCCTGGGCCGAGTCCGCCAGGCGATCGGCGACACGCCCCGCCCGACTGCTGAGGTGCCCCGCGGCTACCGGGGTGTGGGCGAAGGCCTCGACCGGTCCGCCGTGCTGGCCCGGTTCGTCGAGAGGGTCGAGGACTACCGTGCCACGGTCACCCGGTGCCGCGCGACAGAGGTCGCCGAGGTGCTGGCTCGGGCGGTCACCGGCCGGAGCGTCGTCGTACCCCCGGGCCTGCCGTGGCCGGTCCCCGGGTCCGTCGACGACACCGGGCAGTCGGCCGCCGAGCTCGACGCGATCGACGCGGTCGTCTCCACGGCCGCGCTCGGCATCGCCGAGACCGGCACGGTCGTGCTCGACCACGGCCCCGGCCAGGGGCGTCGCGCGCTCACCCTCGTCCCGGACCTGCACGTGTGCGTACTCGGAGCCGCCCAGGTCGTGGCCGGCGTCCCACAGGCGGTCACCCGGCTCGACCCGGCGAGCCCGCAGACCTGGATCAGCGGCCCGTCGGCGACCAGCGACATCGAGCTCGACCGCGTCGAGGGCGTCCACGGCCCGCGCACCCTGCACGTCGTCCTCGTCGACGACCTCTGACCACATCACATCCTGAGAGGACCCCCCACATGACCCGCTATGGCTCCGTGGTCCGGCTGCGCCCCGAGAAGGAGGCGGAGTACGTCGAGCTGCACGCCGCCGTGTGGCCCGAGGTGCTCGAGCGCCTGACCGCCAGCAACATCCGCAACTACTCCATCTTCCTGCGCGACGGCTGGCTCTTCAGCTACTTCGAGCACGTCGGGGAGGACTACGAGGCGGACATGGCCGCGATCGCCGCCCACGACGTGACCCAGCGGTGGTGGGAGGTCACCGCCCCGTGCCAGGAGCGGCTGCCCACCGCCTCCGAGGACGAGCAGTGGTCCACGATGACCGAGGTCTTCCATCTTGACTGAGCCTTCGCCCGAGCCTTCGAACGGGCTCCGGCGCATCGATGCCCACCACCACCTGTGGGACCTCGAGGTACGCGACCAGGACTGGACGCGCGATCTCCCGGCCATCCGGCGCTCGTTCTCCTTCGATGAACTCCGGCCCCATCTGGCCGACCACCGGATCACCGGGACCGTCCTCGTCCAGACCGTCGCGGTCGCTGAGGAGACCCCCGAGCTGCTCGCGCTGGCGGCGGTCACCCCCGAGATCCTCGGGGTGGTCGGCTGGGTCGACCTCACCGCAGCGGACGTCGCCGATCGGCTCGCCGGACTGCGCGAGGGTCCCGGAGGAGACCTCCTCGTCGGCATCCGGCACCTGGTGCAGTCCGAGCCCGATCCCGAGTGGCTGCTCCGTGACGACGTGCTGCGGGGGCTCACCGCGGTCGCTGATGCCGGCCTGGTCTACGACCTGCTGGTGCGCCAGCCCCAGCTGCCGGCCGCCGTCGGCGCGGTCGAGCAGGTCCCCGACGGGCGTTGGGTGCTCGATCATGTCGGCAAGCCCGTGATCGACCCTGCCGCCTTCGACGAGTGGGCGGGACACGTCGCCGCGCTCGCCCGCCACGACTCCGTGGCGTGCAAGCTGTCCGGGCTGGTCACCGAGCTCGCCCCGGAGCAGCCGATCGAGGCGGTGCTTCCCTGGGCCGCGCACGTCATCGATGTCTTCGGTGCCGAGCGCACGATGATCGGTTCGGACTGGCCGGTCTGCCTGCTGCGCTCGTCCTACGACGAGGTGGTCGACCTGGCCGACACGGTGCTCGCCGGGCTCGACGACACCGGCCGCGCCGATGTCTGGGGTGGCACGGCCGCTCGCGTCTACGGCCTCGACCCCTGATCGGCGTCGCGCGCCCCGGAAACATTGGAAAACGCTTGCCCGAACCTCGTCTGTGATGTTAGACACATGTCATACGTCATATCTCAAGGAGACGGACATGCAGACTCGCACGACACGCCGCACCCGCGCGGCGGTGGCCGTGGTCCTGGCGGCACTCGGTTCGACGGTCCTCGTCGCCGGTACGCAGCCCGCCACCGCGGCCGGTAGGACCCTCACGATCCACGTCGCCCCCGACGGCGACGACGCCGACCCGGGCACGAAGAGCCAGCCGCTGCGGACGGTGGAAGCGGCCCGCGACGCGCTGGCCGGACGTACCTCCGCGAAGAACCGGGGCACGGTGATCGTGCACGGTGGCGAGTACGTCCTCGACGACGCCATCGACCTGACCGGTCCCGAGCACTCCTGGGTCACCTACCGCGCCGCGGCGGGGGAGAAGGTCCGCCTCACGGGCGCGCACGCGCTGGGTGCCCAGGGCTGGCGGCCGCTCGCGGACCTGTCCGCCGACGAGCTCGCCCAGCCGCGGTTCTCCTCGAACACCCGGCTCGACTCGCCGGCCCTGCGCGAGGGCGTGTGGGTCTATGACCTCGGTGCCGAGAACATCGACCCCGGCACCCTCTACAAGAACGGGTTCAACTGGCTGCCGCAGCCCTTCGCGCCCGAGCTCGTCGTCGACGGCGGGACCCAGACGCTGGCGCAGTACCCGAACCCGAACGACTGCACGGGGGCCGACAGCAGCTGCTACCTCTACGGCGACGGCGGCAAGTGGAAGGTCCCGGCGACCAACGATCTGATCCAGTGGACGCTGCGCGACCGGTTCGGGATGGAGCCGGACTGGGCGATCAGCGGGACGACCCCGCGCGCGCAGTTCGAGGACAAGAAGCAGCAGCTCGCGAACCCCGCGGACCGTGACACCTGGTCCCAGGACGAGATGCGGACGATGACGCCTCCCCTCTACGAGGTCGGTGGCCGGCTGCTCGAGGGCGACCGCTACCAGGGCTGGGCCCCGCAGGGGGTCCCGGAGATCGTCGACCACGGCACCCGCGGCTTCGGTGCCTACTCGAACATCCCGGTCCAGGCCGACCCGCAGGAGCTCACCGACGTCGACAACACGACGTACGAGACCGAGGCGTGGCTCTCGGGCTACCTCGGCAACAACTACGCCAACGACATGGTGCGGCTGGTCTCCTGGAGCGGCACCACGATGTACGCCAAGTACCCCTCGATGTACTGGCCCCGCAACGACTACACCAAGGTCAAGGCGCTCAACATCCTCTCCGAGATGGACACCGAGGGTGAGTACTACATCGACCGTCACGCGGGCAACGACGTCGTCTACTACAAGCCGGCGGGTGGGTCGATGGAGGGCAAGAGCGCCACGCTGCGCGCCTTCGACGACAACATCTTCCGGCTCGAGGGCACCACGGGCGTGACGCTGAAGGGCCTGTCGATGTCGGACTCGCTGATCAGCGCGGTCCAGCTCCTCGATGCCGAGAAGACGCTGATCGACGGTGTCGACATCTCCAACGTCAGCATGGACGCGATCCGCATCGGCGAGACCACCGAGTCCATCACCGCGCTGCCCGACTACGAGACCGTACGCGGCGGCCACGACAACCTCGTGCAGAACTCCTACCTCCACGATCTCGGCGGCGGCGGAGTCCTGCTCGGCGGCGGTGACCGCAAGACGCTCGAGCGCGGCGACAACGTGGCTCGTAACAACGAGATCGCGCGCTTCTCGCGGCTGGCGACCTACACGCCTGCCGGCTACCTCTACGGCGTCGGGAACAGCTTCGAGAACAACTACGTCCACGACGCGCCCCACATGGCGGTGCAGATCATGGGCAACGACATGAAGGTCAACAACAACTTCTTCTACGACCTGGTGAAGAACGCGGGCGACCAGGGCGTCGTCTACACCGGGCGTGACTACACCTATCTGGGCAACGAGGTCGCGTACAACTTCTTCGACACCATCGGTGGCTCCAACGACGCGTTCTACATGGACGACGGCGTCTCGGGGATGCGGTTCCACCACAACGTCGTGAAGAACGCGCACTCCGGGGTGTTCTTCCAGTCGGGCCACAGCAACAAGGCGACGGACAACGTGTTCATCGACGTCGACCAGACCGGCCACGACCAGCTCTACCACCGCAACGGGGAGACCGGTCTTCCCGTGCCCAACGGCTGGGTGGTGCAGAGCCGCTACAACTCGTTCCTCGACGTACGTCCTGGGGAGAAGTACTCGGCCACCGCGGAGGACGTCGCCCGCTGGCACCGTCACTACACCGACGGCAGGGCCCGCTACTCCGACGGAGCGCCGATCGTGTTCCCGGAGATCAAGGACTGGTACGTCCCGCGCGTCACCGCGACCGGAGAGGACTGCAAGAAGGCCGACTATGCGGCCGCCGCGACCAACGGCTGCGACCGGGCCACCGTGTGGGAGAACCCGAACTCGCTCTACGCGCCGGCCCGCAATGCGATCGACCGCTCGGTCATCATCGGCGGCGGCGAGTACCGCGCCGGGGAGAACTCGTTCGCCGACCCGGCCGCGACCTATCGCCTCTCCACGTGGAGCGACGCGATCAACACCAACCTCAGCAAGCCCGCCTCGCTCGAGGCCGCCGGGCTCGACCTCGACACGCTGAGCTTCAGCTACACCGGCGAGGTCGCGCAGACCTTCGGCCGGAAGTGGGTGGCGAACTGGAACCGGTTGGTCACCCGGGAGGGCATCGGACTCCCGGGCGGCCCGGCCGCCGGCTGAGCCCTCAGGTCGCCTGCGCGATCCACTCGCGCAGGCGACCTGCCTCGCTCGGCAGCAGCGACAGGTCGTCCTCGGGCAGGAACTCCAGCAGTACGTCCGTCGCCCGCCCGGTCGCTGCCAGCATCTCCAGGGCCGGCACCCACAGATCGGCCCGGGCCTCCAGCCGCAGGCGCTCGTGACGTGGCCACCACGAGAACGCGTGCACCGCCCGGACGTGCGGGAGCAGCCGGGCCAGCCCGGCCAGGGCCACGTCTGCCGGCTCGCCCACCCGGGGCTGCCAGTAGGTGCCGACGTTCGGTCGGTCCACCTCGGCGAGGAGGTCGAGGGTGGACTCGACGGTGTCCGCCAGCGTCAGGTCGTGGTGCTCGAAGGCGAGCTCGAGCCCGTGGCCGGCGGCCTCGTCGGCCAGCCCCTGTACGCGGCGTACGACCTCGGCGCGCTCGGCGGGGGAGGCCTCGGCCGAGCCGGTGGTGCCGGCCCAGATGCGTAGGCGGGTGCACCCCAATGCCTGGGCCGCGCCGATCAGTGCGGCCCCGTCGTCGTCCGGCGTGGCCCGCCAGTAGGTGCCGTAGGAGGCTACGGCCAGCCCGGCGGCGGCGGTCGCCGCGGCCAGGCCGCGCAGGTCGGCTGCCGGTGGGGCGTGCACGTCCGCGCCCCACTCGATGCAGGCCAGACCGGCCTTCGCGGCAGCCTCCAGCACCCCGTCCGTCGGGAGATGACGTGCCGTGACCGAGCACAACCCGGGACGCAGCATGCTCAGAGCCCGCCGTGGTAGGTCGTGCCCAGCGTCGAGACGTCCGTGGGGCGTTCGGAGGTGTCCACGCGACGCATGCCGTCGTTGGTCTCCAGGAAGAGCGGCGCCTCGGGGTAGCGCAGCTCGTCGTCGAGCGGCTCCTTGTCGGTCCAGGCGAAGAAGTCGCGCCCGAAGACCGCCCGGTCCTTGCGGCCGTAGAGGTGGAGGTCGCCGGCGGTCAGCGGGCTGCGGACGCACCAGTGCACGCCGTGCTCGGCCCACACGGCCCGGTTGGTCATCAGCACCGACTGACGCTCGTCGGGCGTCAGCACCGTGGTCCAGAAGTCCGGGTCCGGGTCCTCGACGTCGTCGGCGAGGAACACCAGGTCGTGGGCGTGCCACGCGGTGCTCGGGGCGACGTCGGCCTCGGTGCCCCAGTGGGTCGCCGAGGCGAAGTAGCCGGCCGGCGCCTGATAGTGCGCGTACGTCGCCCGGCAACGCGCCATGAACTCCTCGAGCTCGGCGTCGGGGCGCACCCGGCACACCTCACGGATCCCGTGCAGCGTCAGACCCATGCCGGCGATCAGCATGGGGGTGTCGCTCTTCAGGGTGGTGCTGGGTGCGACGTACCAGTAGCGGTGGAAGCGGGTCTGGCCGTCGGCGTCGGTCCACGCCGAGCGGGCGACGTGGCGGCACAGCCGGACCGCCTCGTCGAGGTAGCGCTGCTCACCCAGGCGCAGGTGGCCGAGCAGCAGCGGCATGATCATCAGGCCGTAGTACTCCGCGGGCTCGAGGATCCCGCCGGCGACCCGATCCTCTGCCTGACGCCAGGTGCCCGAGGAGTCGGCGTCCGGGACTCCGGGCTCGTGGTGGCGGGCGATGAGGAGGTCGAGGTCCTCGGCGATCTCGGCCAGGCCGCTGTCGTCGCCGGTCACCTCGGAGAGCAGCAGCTTGACCCACACCCGTGCGTACTCCTGGTTGCAGGTGCCGTCCTCGGCCGGGCGGCCGCCGCCGAAGGAGTGCAGGGCGACCAGGTTGCGGCGCACCACCTCGACGATGCGGTCGACCTCGGCGTCATCGAGCAGGTGCCGGGCGTGCTTGAGCCCGAGGAGCAGGCCGATGCTGCCGGTGGCGTTGTGGATCAGTCCGGTCGTGGCCGACTCGCCGACCTGGAAGCCGACGTGCTTGTACTGGTCGTCGTCCTGCAGGGCGCTGCTCTGGAAGCGCATCATCCGGCGCCACACCTCGGCGGCCCGGTCATCGGGCCGCGCGGCGAGGAGCTGTGCGACGGCGCCGAGAGCCGGCGCGGAGAAGGCGGCGTGGCCGCTGGTCCAGTCGAGGAAGGTCGCGGGGTTCGTGCCCCACACGCTGTGGTTGTGGAAGCCGTTGATCGCCCCTTCGTCGGTGACCCAGGTCAGGAACCAGCGGGTGAGGTGGGCGAGGTCGGGAGCAGGTTTCGTCATGGGGGTCTCCGATGGTGGTCAGGCGCTGGTGGCCAGGGTGGCGGGGTCGACCGGGCGCAGCGGCGGCCGGCCGTCGATCAGGGCACGCACCTCGTCCACCGCGGCGCGGCCCAGGCGGCGCAGCTCGCTGCCCTGGGAGCCGGCGACGTGCGGGGTCAGGGTGACGTTGGGCAGGCTCCACATCGGGTCGTCGGCGGGGAGCGGCTCGGGTTCGGTCACATCCAGGATCGCTCGCAGCCGGCCCGAGACCAGCTCGGCGCGGAGCGCGTCGTGGTCGACGACGCCGCCCCGGGCCGTGTTGATCAGGGTGGTGCCGTTGCCCATCAACGCGAGCAGGCGGGCGTCGACCAGGTGCCGGGTCTGCGGCAGCAGCGGCGCGTGCAGCGAGACGACACGGGAGCGTGCGAAGAGATCGTCGAGGCCGACGAGCTCCGCACCCATCTCGGCGGCTCGGGCCGCGTCGATCGTCGGGTCGCTGACCAGAACGGAGAGGTCGAAGGGGGCGAGCAGCTCGATCAGCGCCCGGCCGGTGGCCGAGGCGCCCAGGAGGCCGACCGTCGTGCCGTACGCGCCATCGATGGTGTCGTCGACGGTGAGGTCGGGCGCCGCCCGATCGGCAAGGAACCGCTCGGTCAGCGGCAGGACCGACTTCGTCGCCCACAGCACCGCGGCCAGGGCGTACTCGGCGACCGGGCGGGCGTTGGGCTCCACGCCGCAGGTGACCCGGAGGTCACGCTCCCAGGCTTCGGGGGAGAGGAAGTACTTCACCGAGCCGGCGGCGTGGACGACGGCGCGCAGCCGTGGCATCCGGACGAGCGTCGAGGCGTCGATGGTCGGCGTGCCCCAGGCGGTGATGAGCACCTCCACCTCGGCGGCATCCGGGTCGTCGTAGGACGTCAGCACCTGGTCGGCATCGATCTCCACGAGTCCGCCCAGCTCGGCCAGGAGGGGTGCATCGAAGAACCGATGCTGGAGATGGGGAGTCATCGCGAAGGCGGCGCGCACGAGGCGGATCCTCTCGGGTCGTCGAGGCTGTCGGAGCCGTTTCGGAAACGGCCGGATCTGGGCTTGCCCATTTAAACATAAGATGTGTTATCTTCGTCACGTTGGCGCCCGGGATAGCGCTTTCCTCACTCCGGTGGTCGGCAGTCCGAATCGCCAGAGTCCACGCGAACAACCTCCGTCGGATGAAGATCGACGGACGACGAAACGGAGATTCCTGTGGAGACACGACGCTTGTGGAGGGCGGGTGCTGTCGCAGCGGTTCTGCTTCCCCTGATCGCGACCGCTGCCTGTGGAGGCAACGGCGCTGCCAGTGACGACAGCAAGGAGGTGCGGGTGCTGGTCAACCTGACCGACAACCTCACCAAGGACTTCTGGAACGATCTGGTGAAGCCCTTCGAGGACGAGACCGGCATCGACGTCAAGATCGAGGGCCCGACCGGCACCAACGTGAGCGAGACCTTCAGCTCTCAGCTCGCGGCCGGCACCGCTCCCGACGTGGTGCAGTCCATCTTCCCGGACGACCAGATCGCCCCGGAGGTGCTCGACCTCTCCGAGGAGAGCTGGGTCGAGGACACGCCGATGGTCGACACGTACGCCATCGACGGCAAGCGACTGGTCGCCGGTGTCGGCTCCCAGGCGCAGTCGCTCGTCTACTACAACAAGACGGCCTTCGAGAAGGCCGGCATCAAGGCCACGCCGCAGACCTGGGACGAGTTCAACGCCGCTCTCGGCCAGCTCGCCGACGCCGGCTACACCCCGCTGCAGACCGCGGGCCAGTGGCAGACCGGCCTCCAGCTCCAGCAGCTGTGGCACCCCACGCTCAACACCGAGCAGCCCGAGTGGCAGTCGGCCGTCGCCGACGAGAAGCTGACCCTCGGTGACGCCTTCGAGCCGATGTTCGAGCACTACGCCACCTGGCTGGGCGACGGCTACATCAAGAAGACCGATGTCGGCCTCGACCCGACCACCGCCGACGCCAACTTCATGGAGGGCAAGGTCGGCATGTACCCGCTCGGGAGCTGGCTCGTCGCGAGCCTGGACAACGCCGGCGAGCTTCCCTTCGAGGTGGGCGTCTTCTCCCCTCCGGTGGACGAGGGCATGGCCTACCCCGGCCCGCAGGGCGCCACCATGGCCAGCCCCTACATGGTCTACGCCGGTAGCGAGCACTCCGACGAGGCGCTGCAGCTCGTCGAGTACCTCGTGACCGACGAGGCCGCGATCGAGAGCCAGCTGACCGCCGACGGCGTGTTCCGTGCCGGTGCCGCCGTCGAGCAGTCCCCGGTCGCGACCGAGATCCAGGCGATCATCGACGAGGCACCCGAGCTGGTGGCCGTGGGTGAAGGTGCGGGCGACATCCGCCTGCCCGTCGTCGGCCTCAACGACAAGTTCACCGAGATCGTGCAGAGCCTCTACACCGGAACCAGCCCCGAGGACGCCGCGAAGGCGCTCGACGACTGGGCCGAACAGAATGGGTGACCCCTCGGGGCCACGACGAGGAGAACGATGATGGCTCTCATGAGCGCCAGCAAGACCGACAGCCCTCCCGCGGCAGCTGACCTGCCGCGGGAGGGAGGGGCACCGCGTCGCCGGGTGATCGGCAGGTCCCCGGGTTCCCGTCCGCGCACCTCGCGGTGGGTGGAGGCCTCGATGGTGCTGCCCGCGTTGGTGGTCTTCGTCGGCCTCCTCGTCGTGCCCGTCGGGTACGCCGTCTACTACAGCTTCACCGACTACAACGGCTTCCCGACCCAGACCCCGGAGATCGTCGGCTTCGACAACTACGTCCGGATCTTCGAGTCCGCCGACGTACGAGGGTCCATGGTCGTGACCGCGATCGTCGCGGTCGCGGGCTCGATGGTGGTCAACGCCGCGGCCCTGGGCCTGGCGCTCCTGCTGTGGCGCACCACCCGCTTCACCGCGTTCGCCCGGGTGGTCATGTTCTACCCCCACGTGCTCAGCCTGATCGTCGTCGGTTTCCTCTGGTCGGCGATCCTGGGCCCGCAGGGAGCGGTCAACTCGGTGCTGGAGAACCTGGGCCGCAGCCCGCTCCCGTTCCTCAGCGACGAGACCTGGGCGCTCGCCACCCTGATCCTCGTCATCGCCTGGGCGCAGTTCGGCGTCCAGCTGCTCATCTACCTCGCCGGGCTCCAGGCCGTGCCCGCCGAGCTCTTGGAGGCCTCCCGCATGGACGGTGCCAACCGCTGGCAGACCTTCCGCCACGTCACCTGGCCGGCCCTCGCGCCCTCGGTGACGGTGGCCTTGATCACCTCGATGATCTCGCTGCTCAAGACCTACGACGTCGTCGTCTCGCTGACCGGCGGCGGACCGGCAGGCTCCACGAAGACCTTCGCCTACCAGATCCTCGCCGTGGAGTTCCCCAAGCGGCAGGTCGGGCTGGCCTCGGCCGAGGCAGTGGTCCTCATCCTGGTGGCGGCGTTCCTCGCGTTCGGAGTGCTCGCGCTGCGACGCCGTCACGACCAGGGGGCGCAGGCATGAGCGCGCTGCAGGCCCTGACCGGTCGGCGGAGCTCGACCGGCGAGCGGCGTACGCCGTTCTGGTACGCCACAGTCACGGCACTCTGCGTGGTGATGCTGGTGCCGATGTACCTCCTGGTCGTCAATGCGTTCAAGGACCAGCGCGACATCATCAGCCGGCCGTTCTCGCTCTCGCCCGGTCAGTTCACGCTCGAGCATCTCGCCGCAGCCTGGAACAACCCGGACTTCGACATCGCGTTCGGCTACGCCGTGACGATCGCGCTGGTCATCTGCGTGAACCTGGTCTCGATAGGCGTCTGTGCGCCGGCGGCGTACGTCATCGCGCGCTCCCCGCGCCCAGTGTTCGGAGCGGCGCTGCTGTTCTTCATCTCGGGCATGTTCATCCCGACCCAGGTGATCCTGGTGCCGGTGATCTTCGTGCTCCGGACGATCGGGCTGATGTCGACGTTCCCTGGGCTGGTGCTCTTCATGGCCTCGGCGACGGTGCCGTTCACGATCTTCGTCTTCACCGGGTTCATCCGGATGCTGCCCTCCTCGCTCGACGAGGCGGCGGCGATCGACGGCGCCGGTCCCTACCGGACGTTGTGGACGATCATCCTGCCGTTGATGAAGCCGATCCTGGCGACCGTGTTCATCCTGAACACCCTGAGCGTGTGGAACGACTTCGCCAGTCCGCAGCTCATCCTGGGTCCCGGCTCGGGCCTCTACACGGTCACCACGGGTGTCTACGCGTCCGTGGGGGAGTACTCCGCCGACTACACCCAGGTGTTCCCGACGCTCCTGCTCGCCGTGCTCCCCATCCTGGTGATCTTCGTACTCACCCAGCGCTGGGTGATGAGCGGAATGGCCGCCGGGGCGGTCAAGGGCTGACCTGTGCTCGATGGCGTGGGTGCGACACCGCCCCACGCCATCGAGCGTCGTTCTGCGACCGGATTCAGTCCTTGCGGTCGCCGGCGCCGGACAGCGGCAGCCGGCGGCGGCGCCACGCCTCGAGGATGTGGTCGTTCATCGCGTCCTGGGCGCGGACGGCGTCGCCCTCGGAGATCGCGGCCAGCACGGCCTCGTGCTCGCGCAGGGTCACCGCGAACGCGTCGGGCGTGTCGACGCCGTGGTAGCGCGAGCTCTCCAGTGCCCGGTCCATGAGCGTGCGGGCGATGTTGCTGGCGAGCCTGTTGCGGGAGATCTCCATGACCGTCTCGTGGAAGGCCACGTCGGCGGCGCGGAAGACCTCCTCGTCGGCGGTGCTCTCCCGCATCCGCTGAATCGCCTGGTCGAGCTCGGCGACCTGCTCCTCCGACCGTCGTTGGGCGGCCTCTGCCGCCATCACGGACTCGAGCTGGGCTCGGACGACACTGAGCTCGTCGAGGATGCCCAGCGTCTCGTCGTGCTTGATCAGGGCGGTGAGGACCACGCGGTCCATCGTGTTCCACGCGGTCATGGGGCGCACCTCGGTGCCGCGCCCACGCGCGATCGTGACCAGGCCCTTCTCCTCGATGCGCTTCACGGACTCGCGCACGACGGTGCGACTCACGCCGAACTGTTCGCTGAGCGGTCCTTCGGGCGGCAGTGCGTCGCCCGGCGCCAGGCGCCCGGAGACGATCGCGTCCACGAGCTCGTCGACGACCACCACGCCGAGCATCGGCTGCCGGTCACGCGGCTGAGAGAGGACCGTGGTGGTCCGTGAGAGCGGTTGCGGCATACCCGGAAGTGTAGGACATCGTACGTCGCCGAAGCGGCGACATGGCCGTGCTGCGTCGACGTTCGAGGCATCTCATCATCCAACAAAGGCTTGACACGTCATATGTATGACATCACCCTAGTAGGGTGGCGCATGTCACACGGAGCTCGTCTCGGAGGCCGCACGGCCACCCCTGGGTGGTCCTTCTGTCTCTCGCCGGGCGCTCCGCCCCCATAGAGAAGGGAACGGACCATGCAGCAACCAATGACGCGCCGCTTGGGCGCGTTGGCCGCGGCGGCCGTCGTCGCGGTCACCGGTTTCGCGGTCACCGCAGGAACCGCCGACGCGGCGGGAGGAAAGTGCAAGGCTCTCTGGGTCTCGCCGGACGGCAGCGACAAGGCGGCCGGGTCGGAGAGCGCGCCGTTCGCGACCCTGGAGCGTGCTCGCGACCAGATCCGCGACAAGAAGCTCAATGCCCGAATGGGTTGCGATGTCACGGTCAACGTCCGGGCGGGCGAGTACCAGGTGGACTCCACCCTCGAGCTCGATGACCGCGACAGCGGCAGCAACGGCCACGACGTCGTCTACCGGTCGGTGGACGGGCCGGGCAAGGCGGTGCTGACCGGTGCGAAGGAGCTGACCGGGTGGGAGCCGTTCCGCGACGGGATCTACAAGACCAAGGTCGAGCCGGGCCAGCGGTTCTACACGCTGTTCGAGGACGGCGCACGCGCCGAGGTCGCCCGCTACCCCAACCGCGGGTCGGTGGACTCCCACGGGCCGTACCTCTTCTCCAAGCTCGGTGAGCCCGAGAAGGAGGCCGTACGGCAGTGGCTCTACTGGGAGGACGGTGACTGGGACCCGGCATGGGACGACACCCCGACGAGCAACCCCCTGGCCAACGCCCAGCTGACCGTGTGGTCCGGCGGCTCCTGGAGCTGGTTCACCGACATCGTGCCGATCGGCGGGGCCGACTACCGCAAGGGCTTCACCACGCTGAAGTACTGGACGCGCTACGCGCTGGTCAACAGCGGCGGCGGCTCGCGCTACTTCATCCAGAACGCGCTGCCGTTCCTCGACCAGGCGGGCGAGTACTACTTCGACTACGCCAACAACGAGGTCTACTACAAGCCGAAGGGCGACATCAGCAAGGTGCGGATCATGGCGCCGACGGTGAAGAAGCTGATCGACGTCAAGGGTGCGACGCCGGAGCGCCGGGCGCAGAACATCACCTTCGACGGCATCGGGCTGCAGCACAGCGACTTCACCGACTGGTACCGCTCGGGGTGGATCTCGGCGGGCGACTCGGGTGACGCGCACAAGTATCCCGAGTACGACCGGCAGATCGAGATGCCGCGCAACCGGTTCGGTGCGATCACGCTGGAGAACACCAAGGACATCACGCTCACCAACCTGCACGTCTCCGACACCGGGTTCATGGGTGTCTACGCCCTGTTCGCCAACGAGGGCCTGAAGGTCACCAACAGCTGGTTCGAGAACATCGGCGCGGACGCCATCAAGATCGAGGGTGGCTGGCCCGGTGAGGGCGACCTGAGCCACGGGCACACGATCTCCAACGTGTTCATCGACCACATCGGCGAGCTGGTGCCCGGCGACGCGTCCGGGGTCGAGCTGATGGACACCGGCAACAACCTGGTCGAGAACATCTTCGTCAACCACTCCGCGCGGTACGGCATCAGCCTGGAGTCGCGTCCGGAGGTCGTCGACGGCGAGCAGTACACCGACAACAACACCTTCCGCTACATCGAGATCCAGAACGCCGGCCTGGACTCCGGTGACATGGGCGCGTTCTACACCTACGGCGTGGCCAACCAGGAGCCGCACCCGATCAAGAACACGGTCGAGCAGATGGTGATCGGCGACGTGCTGACCGACCCGGTCGGCGAGATGCCCGACTCCGGTACGCGCGGCATCCACATGGACGCCGGTGGCTGTGGGTTCTCCTTCGCCAACATCGAGGTCGGTGAGACCACCGACCAGTCCTACCAGTCCTACCAGTGCAACGAGGTCACCAACGGCAACTGGAACGACGGGTTCGACGCCTCGAAGATGGAGTACGACAAGATCGGCATCACCTCGGAGTTCCCCTACGACGTGAGCGCGCAGATCGCGGCGGCCCGTTCCTGACGGCAGCCCCACCATCGCAGGCCCGGCGCATCGCGCCGGGCCTGCGGTCAGTACGCCTCGCCCAGCGGCGCTTCTCCGGCACGACGCGCCTCCGCGGGGGAGACGTGCGTGACCGCGAGGAGCTCCTCGCGACCGCCGGCCTCCTTGTCGATCGTGAGCACCAGCCCGACGCCTCGCGCGTAGAGCTTGTGCTCCAGCACGTCGGGTTCGAGCGGGGTCGTGTCGGCGGTCTTCACGAGGTCGTCGTACTCGCCGGCGGGCACGCTCGCCCGGCGGCCGAGCGCGAGGACCTCGCCGTGGTCCTCGGCCTCGCCCTCGAGGAACTCCTGCCGGTAGGTCATCCCGACCTCCGGGGAGGCGGGCATGATCACGCCCGCCTGCGCGCCGTCGACGCCGGCCTCGAAGGACCCCTCCTGGGTGGTGAGCTCGCCGTCCTCGAACTCCGCGGTGTCCTCGCCGAGGTACCAGACCGTGCCATCGGCGTCCTGGGCGTACCAGTCGAGGGTGTCCTCGATGATGTCGCCGTCGCGGGTGACGGTGTCGCGTACGACGCGAGCGGTGACGCCGTCGGCGATCTCGCGGGTCACCGAGGTGGCGGTGACGACGACGTCGACGGTCTCGCCCTCCTCGGTGGTCTCGCGGTCGGTCCAGCGGGTTCCCGGCTCGAGCGGGAACCACGGGTTCGTGATGTCGGCGGTGAACTCGGCGGGATCGAGGTCGACCGGGTCGTCCGCCTGCGGGAGCCCCTCGGTGCCACAGCCGGCGACCACCACGAGGCAGCAGACGAGGAGGCGGCGGAGGCGAGCCATCGTACGACCTCGGGTCAGTCGTCGGAGCCGGAGCCGTCGTCGCCTTCGGCGCCGACGACCTGGAAGTTCTCGTCGACCTGGACGTCGACCTGGCTGCCGTCGTCGAGGGTCACCTCGACCTCGTACTTGCTCTCCTCGTCGTCGACCTCGGTCGCGGTGACGGTGCCGCCGCCGGTCTCGGCCAGGGCGGCCTGCTCGGCCTGATCGAGCTCGGCGGCGGGGATGGGCTGTTCGTGGGTGTCGTCGTCGCCGGACAGGGCACGTGCCGCACCGACAGTTCCGGCGGTGACCACGGCCGCGGCCGCGATGACGACGGCGATGCGCTTGCGGGTGGGTTTCATGGGATCGACGCTACGGCCGCTGGATGAGGGGCGGATGAGTCTCTCATCCGGCGCTCATCCGCGGACCTAGCATGAGCGTGTGCGGGTGCTGCTGGTCGAGGACGAGGAGAAGCTCGCCGCGCTCGTCGCCCGTGGGCTCACCGAGCGTGGCGGCGTGGTCGACTCCGTCGCGACCGGCACGCAGGCGCTCGCCTCGGCACGCGGTGGCGAGTACGACGTCATGCTCCTGGACGTCATGCTGCCCGACATCGACGGTTTCGAGGTCTGTCGTCGGTTGCGGGCCGCGCGGGTGTGGATCCCGATCCTGATGCTGACGGCGCGCACCGCGGTGGCCGACCGCATCGCCGGCCTGGACAGCGGCGCCGACGACTACCTGGCCAAGCCGTTCGCGTTCCAGGAGCTGCTGGCCCGGATGCGGGCTCTCGCCCGGCGCGGTCCGGTGCCGCGGCCGGTGCTGCTGGAGGTCGGCGGCCTGCACATGGACCCGGCCGAGCGGCGGGTCTGGCGTGGGGAGACCGAGGTGTCGCTGTCGACCCGGGAGCTCACCCTCCTAGAGGCGCTCATGCGCCGACGCGACCAGGTCCTCACCCGGGAGCAGCTGCTCGCTCTGGCCTGGGGCGACCACCACGATGTCACCTCCAACGTCGTCGACGTCTACGTGCGCTACCTGCGCGCGAAGATCGACAGGCCCTTCGGGGTGAGCACCCTGCAGACCGTACGCGGCGTGGGCTACCGGCTCGTCGCGGAGCCGTCGTGAGGGGCTGGTCGCCGGCACGGTGGCCGCTGCGGGTCCGGGTCGCGCTCGCCTTCCTGGCGGCGACCGCCGTCGCGATCACCGGCCTGGGCGTCCTGGTCCAGGTGCGGGTCAGCGACGCGCTGGACGACCGGCTGCGCGACTCGGTCGCAGCCGAGGCGGATCGGCTCGAGGCGGAGCACGGCCGCGACCGGTGGGAGGCCGTCGCCGGCCTCGGCGGCGAGGTCCATGCCCAGGTGATCGGCCCGCGGGGTGACGTACGGGCTTCGTCGCGGCTCGTCGCGGAACCGCTGCTGGATGCCGCCGCGCTGCGGTCCGGCCGGTCGGGCTGGGTCGAGCGGACGGCGACGGTCCTCGACGACGATGCGGCAGCGGCGGGACGACGGGACCCGGAGCGGGAGCGTCTCCTCCTGCTGGTCCGGCCGGTCGGAGACGACTACCTGGTCGTCGGCACCTCACGGCAGGATGCCGACGAGGCCCTCACCACGCTGCGCAACCAGCTGCTGATCGCCGGCCCGCTCGCACTGGCCGTCGCGGGCGGGCTCGGCTACCTGGTCGCCGGCGCGGCGCTGTGGCCGATCGAGCGGATGCGAGCCCGCGCGGCGACGATCTCGGCGCGCAGCGCCGGCGAACGGCTCCCGGTTCCGGCGGCCGACGACGAGCTGCGCCGGCTCGCACTCACCCTCAACGCCATGATCGAGCGGCTCGACGAGGGTCTGCAGCGGGAGCGCCGGTTCGTCGCCGATGCCAGCCACGACCTGCGTACGCCGCTCGCGCTGATGCTCACCGAGATCGAGCTCGCGCTGGCTCGGCCGAGGACGCCCGAGGAGCTGAGGGTCGCGCTGAGCTCGGTCGAGGAGGAGGTGCGGCGCCTGATCGCGCTGGCCGAGGACCTTCTCGAGCGCGCCGGCTCCGGGGGTCCGTCCTTGCCGATCGAGTCGCGCCCGGTCGACCTGGTGGACCTGGCCGCGCGGGTCGTGGAGCGGTTCCGAGCGGCCGCCGGGGGCCGTGGCCTCGCGCTGGCGGCGCCACGACCCGTCGAGATCCACGGCGACGCCATCCGGCTCGACCGGGCCCTGTCGAACCTCATCGACAACGCGATCCGGCACGGCGCCGGTGACATCGAGGTCGCGGTCCGCGCCACGTCCGGCGGCGCCGTCGTCACGGTCACCGACGAGGGCGACGGCCTCCCGCAGGACTTCTGGCCGCGGTCCGGACCCTCCGGCCTCGGCCTTTGGATCGTCCGCGAGATCGCGCGGGCGCACGGCGGCTCGATCGACGTCGAGCACATCGGCGACCGCACCCATGTACATCTGGTGCTCGCGTCGCCGACCGTGGTTGCCCCTTAGTCCAGAGGCCGACCCGCTCGACTACGGTGGCCGCACGTCGTCCGACGTACTCCTGCCCGAAGGGACCAGCGAAGCCATGAACGTGAACGAGCCAGGTGTCGCACTGAGCATCGACGGTGCGGTGGCGACCGTGCTGCTGGACCGTCCTGACGTACGCAATGCGCAGCATCCGGCGATGTGGGCGGCGATCGCGGAGTTCCTCGAGTCGCTCCCGGACGACGTGCGGGTCGTCGTGGTGCGCGGTGCCGGGGGCGCGTTCTCGGCCGGGCTGGACCTGTCGCTGGTCGACCCGGGTCAGACCGAGGTGGAGGGCAGCCTGGTCGCGACGCTGGCGCGGAGCGACCAGGAGGTCATCGACCTGATCGGGGAGTATCAGCGGCCGTTCGTGGCGCTGACCGACCCGAGGTTCATCTCGATCGCCGTCGTCGACGGGTACGCGATCGGTGCGGGCTTCCAGATGGCGCTCGCGTGCGACCTGCGGATCATGACCGAGGACGCCTGGGTCTGCATGAAGGAGCCGGCGCTGGGGCTGGTCCCCGACCTGGCCGGCACGAAGCCGCTGGTCGAGGCCGTGGGCTACTCGCGAGCCCTCGAGATCTGCGCCACCGCCCGCAAGGTCGGCGCCGCGGAGGCCGAGCGGATCGGCCTCGCGCAGAGCGTCGTGCCGGCGGCTGAGCTCGACACCACGCTCGCCGATCTGGTCGCAGCGCTCCTCGCCCACGATGCGACCGCGGTGCGGCGTACTCATGAGCTTCTCGCGGCTGCGCAGGCCAGGAGTCTTGACGAGCAGCGGCTGGCCGAGCGGACCGCCCAGGTGGGTCGGCTCCGCGCCGTGCTGCGGGGCTAGCCCTCGGCCGGACCGGTTACGAGACCGGCTGTCCGTGGTCCACGAACTCGATGTCGACGGCCAGCTGACGCAGCCGGGTGCCGAACCAGGCGGCCGCCAGGCAGATGACGAGGTACATCGAGATCGCCTGCGTGGCGTAGTTGGGGTAGTGGAGCACCCAGATCACGTGGTCGTCGGTCGAGGCCGGGTCGGCCCAGATGTAGGGCATCATCCAGGCGATGAAACCCCCGGTCAGCTGCGACGCGACGAAGATCAGCAGCGCCTCGCCGGCCCGGCCCCACCACTGACGGGGAAGCTCGCGACGGAGCGCGGGGCCGACCTTGCGCACCAGGCCCGGCCGCCATCCGGCGCCGGGTGCGACCCGGGCCGAGAGGCGGGGCGCCACCGCGATCAGCAGGAACGAGAGGACCAGGAATCCCGCGATGCCGAACGAGGTGATCCCGGAGACCAGGGCGACCCGGCTGCGCATGAGTCCCGGGGTCAGCAGCAGCGCGGCGAGCGGAGCACCCACGAGCAGGGCGGCGACGTAGCACCGGAGCAGGGCGCCGGCGAAGGTCAGGGATTCCGTGGTCGCCCGGGGTGGCGACAGCTCGATCTTCATGGCCGGAGACTAGCCTGTTATTTCACTATGGTGAAACAAATTAGGTGAGGACGTGAACGCATGTCCGAGGACGGTGACCGGCTCGGCTCGGAGCTGAGTCTTCACGTGGTGATGTTCCACGAGGCCATCGCCCGCCGGCTGGGTGTCGGCAACAGCGAGCACAAGATGCTCGACCTCGTGGCCCGCCACCCCGAGGGCATCACCCCCGGGGAGCTTTCCGCCGCCACCGGGCTGAGCAACGCGGCGGTCACCAAGATCGTCGACAAGCTGGTCGCCGCGGAATACGTACGCCGCGAGCGCAGCTCCCGCGATCGCCGGTCGTTCCGGATCCACACCACACCGCACTTCCGGCAGACCTCGCGTCCGACGGCGGCCGGGCTCGCCCAGCGGATCGAGCAGATGAACCAGCGCTTCGATCAGGACGAGCTCGCCGCCATCGGACGCTGGGTCAGCGGTGTGATCGAGGCGTTACGCCTCGAGACCGAACGGCTGGAGTCGGAGGAGCGCTGAGGCGTCGCCGTCAGTCGGCCTCGAGAACGGGGGAGCCGTCGGTCGGGATGACGATGGCGCTGGCCGGGGTCAGGTCGACCCGGTAGGTCCCGCCCGCGCTGACGGTGGCGAGCACGGCCTCCGCCTCGGCGCGGCTCCCGAAACGCTGCGTACGCAGGATCTCGGTGACCTCGGGGCGGATGGACTCGACGGGGCCGACGCCGGGGAGGAAGCCTCCGTAGGAGTCGAGGACGTCGAGCTCGAACTGGACGTACCAGCCGTCGGGGTCGTGGACGAAGCTGTCGATCTTGATGTTGATGCCGTCGGCCAGGAGCGGGATCCGCGGGTTGCGGTTGAGCGCGCGGTCGTAGCCGTGCTGCACCTGGCCGCCGTCGACCAGCCGGACGCGTACGTCCTGGGCGCCGTTCTCGCGGCCTGGCTTGAACGGGCCGTAGGTCTCGATGCTCTGGTAGCCGGGCTGGGTGTCGGCGATGGCGTTGGTGGCGGTGGCGTACCTCTTCTCGAGGTAGTTCACCCATTCGCCCGGGACCATCGCGTCGAGCATGGTGAGTTGGCGGTCGCGGTTGGCCGGGTCGTTGTTGTAGGCCTTGAGGGCCTGGTAGATCTCGACCAGCGGGAACTGGTTGGCGTGCTGGCCGGTGACGTAGTCGGGCGCGACGCGCTGCTGGAGCCAGGCGAGGTTGTAGGGGAAGCCCAGCCGCTGCCAGCCGTTGGTCGGCGAGACGATCTTCGGGCTCCAGCCGTAGCCGCCCATGTAGCCGAACGTCAGCCGCTTGCCGTCGCGAGGGTTCTTCACCTCGAACACGAAGGATGCCGACCCGGGGGTGTGGCCGGGCGACCACAACGGCATCAGCCGTGCGTTGCCGAAGTCCATCCACTCGTCGTAGACGAGGAAGTCGCTGCGCTCGCGGATCAGGGTCTCGCTCGCCGGCAGCGCCGGCGGGAGGTTCCAGGTGTTGCCCACGGCATCCTGGCCGAGACCCACGATGTCCTCACGCGGGGAGTGCAGCCGCACGGTGCCGCCGGCGTTCTCGATCATGGTGACCAGCTCGACCGTGGTGCCGTAGTGGTCGCCGTGGCCGTGGGCCATGATGATGTCGTCGATGTCGCGCGGGTCGAAGCCCATCGCCTCGATGTTCTTCCAGTACTGGTAGCCGCTGTTGGGCCAGCCGGTGTCGAGCAGCACCAGCCGGTCGTCGCGGCGGCTCCGGGTGCCCATGTCGGTGTTGAACAGGTAGCAGGACACCTCGTTGTCGCCGACGAAGTAGAAGGTGTCGGGCACGATCTCGAAGGGCTCGGTGCTGCGGGTGTAGGGCGCGGCGGCGACCCCGGTCGCGACGATGTCCACGTAGCGCTGCCCCGAGACCGGGTCGACGCCCTTGTCGGTGAGCAGGTCGCTCTGCGTGGGTACGTCCCACACCGGCTTGCCGTCGGAGACGTCCTGCGGCGCGAAGTAGAAGATCTGGCGCACCCGGGCGTCGTCGGCGTCTCGGAAGTCACGGTCGAAGACGACGAACGCGGCCTGCCGGTTCGTTGTGCTGTAGGCGTAGTCGCGCGTGACCGGCACCGCGGCGAACGTCGAGGACTGCGAGGCGGCCCAGCTCGACGTGTCCACCCGGTAGACCTCGACATCGGGCGCGACCCGGTAGGTCTCCTCGTAGCGCCTGCACGGCCGGGGAAGCGGGCGACCGCCGATGTCCTCGGTGACCTGCCGCCCGTCGCCGATCGTGATGGTCCGGGCGCTCTTGGCGTAGACCCAGCCGGCGGCGACCATCGCCCCCGGGCTGCCGTCACGCGGAGCGAGCTCCGGGCCGTACCTCTGCGTCGCGAAGACCGGCCTCGCCGACTTGGTCAGCACCGTGTGGAAGGGCTGGGTCTGGTCGTCGTCCACGACCACCTCGCCGCGCTTGACCACGAAGTCGACGAGAGTGCCTTGGGTGATGCCGGCCGCGATCTGCTCGGCGGCGCTCGGGCGTACGCGCTGGGTCACCGCCAGCCGGCTCCCACCCTCGGCCAGCACCGGCACCTCGACGACTGCCTGGGTGCCCTGGTCGACGACCTTGGGCTCGCCGATGACGAATCCGACCACCACCCCGTTGCGCGTGAGCCTCCGCTCGGGGACAGAGGCGGCCTGTGCTGCCTGCTGGATCCCCGGCCCGCTCGCGGCCAGCGCGCCGCCGCCGGCCACGCTCGCGCCGACCTTGAAGAGTGAACGCCGATCGAACTCCATGCCCATGCGATTGCCCTCTCCGCGATGGGTCTCCCTGGAGGGAGGCCGCTGGATCCGCAGCCTAGGAACGGCGCGGAACAGGCGTCCAAGCCCGTTTCGGACTGACGTGATGCCAGCCGGGTATGACGACGGTCACACGATGGAGAGGCGTTCTAGGACCATCGTGGCCAGTCCTCGGGTGTGTCGACCGTCGGCTGATCGACCACCCACTGGCGGAAGCGGTCGATCTCGGCTTGGTAGGCAAGCGGTGGGTAGCTGCTCCAGTCCTTGACTCCCGGCCAGAGCAGCTCGACCTCGATGTCGTTGTCGCGCGCCGTGATCGAATGAGCTCCCGGTTTGTCCCTTCGGGAGCCGACCACCATTCCGTTGACAACGTGATCGCAGGTGAAGGTCTCGAACCCATCGCGGCCAGAAGCGGCCGCGCCCGGCGTGAGGTACGTCGACATGAGGAACTTCAGCCAAGGCACCATGTGGTTCGCCTTGTCCCCGCCGTCGTAGCTCAGACAGCAGCCCTGCGGGCAGGCCGACCAGTTCGACCATCCGCGAGGCGCCGTTCTCTGGAGTGCCAATGCAGCGGCATTGTCGTTGTCGAGTGCCCGCAACCCGGTCTCGCGGCGGTCGACGAAGACCGAGCCGGAGATCCGGTTGACGAGCTCGCGTTCGTCCTCGTTGAGCTCAGGCAGGATCTGCAGGTATCCGACGAAGTCTGTTTGGTATCCCATGGGCGCCACGATCCCCGCCGCGCCTGAGCCGAGCAAGGAGCGACCTCGAGGCTGTGGACAACTCGGATTGAAGCCGGGTTGTGGATGGAAAGTGGCCCGCGTCATGGTCGGACTCAGGGGCGGCGGGTGAACCGGATGGTGCCGTCCGGCAATCGCTCATGGAGGTACGCCGGGGCGTGGGCCAGGCGGTGATGGTGGAGACAGAGCAGTGCGCCGTCTTTGAGGTCGGTCTTCCCTCCCGCGGCCCAGGGGTCGAGGTGGTGGGCGTCGCACCACTCCGGGGGCATGTCACAGCCCTCGGCCTGGCAGCACTTGGCCTGCAGCCGCAGTGCCTTGCGTTGGATCGGCTGGAAGAACCGACTGGCCCGGCCGGCGTCGAGGACCTCGCTGTCGCCGCCGAGCACCCAGGGGATGATGGTGGCGTTGCATGCCATTCGTCGGGCCTCGGCCGCGGTGATGGTGGTGCCGTTGGTCTCGTCGTAGCCCAGGGTCGCGGTGCCGAGGTCCTTGCGGAGGTCTTCGAGGGAGATCACCACGTTGACCACGGTCGCATCCCCGCCGTGGCGGGGCAGGGCGGCGGGGTCGAGGGTCTCCAAGAGCCGCGAGAACCCTTGTCCCATCAGCCTCTCCCACGGCGGCAGTCCCGCGCCCTTGGCGACGAGCTGTTGTTTGCGGGGTTGGGCGTAGGCCTCGACCAGTCGTTTGAACCGCATCCCGATCGAGGTCGGCAGGACCCCGTCGAACCCGACGGTGCCGTCGTGGTTGTCCCACACCCGCAGTGCGGTCCTCTGGTGGGCCCGTTCCTCTTCGGCGAGCAGGGCCTGGGCTTCGGCGTCTTCGAACCGGGCCGGGTCGATCTCGGCCAGGATCTTCCGTCCGACGATCGCCAGCTCGTTCGCGGTCAGCCTAGTGGCGTAGTCCACGAGCAGTTTCTCGGCCAAGACCAGGTCCTCGGCGCTGGCGACCGGGTCGGCCTCGATCTTGTCGAGCGCTTTGGTGATCACCCGGGCCTTGTCCGGGGAGACGACACCGGCAGCGAGACCGTCGGCGACGAGCTCGTACTTGGCGATCTTGGTGGCGAGTTTGATCTGCGACCGGGCCACGGCTTTGTCGACGAGCAGTTCGGCGCGCATCCAGGCCGAGGCGTCCTTGTCCCCGGTCTCCTCGGCGATATCACCGGACGAGGCCAGCACCCGCAACCGCAGGGCGGCCTGCTGGGCCTGGATCGTCTCCAGACGGGCCAGCAGGTCCTTCTTCGTCGCGGTCCTCCAATAGGCAGGATCACTCACCAACAAGTCTTGAAGGGAGGACTCGATAGCGGCGAGAGCGGTGTCGATCGCATCACCAGGGTGGCTGCCCCAGTGGTCGACGTCGCGGTCCAGACTCATCGTGATCCCCTCCCCTCAGAGGTGTGTCGTGATGGGTCTGATTCTACGCCGTCGAAGGGATACCTAGCCACCTATAGGTGCAGGTCAAAGCCCATTTTCGCGGTGAGCGAACGAGGTCGCTTCTGTGGATGGTAAGTGGCCCGAAGGGCCACCCCTCCACCCCCACGAGCCCCACCAATCCCAGCAAGAACCCCTCCGCGCCCCACCCGGGTCGCCGCCCCCATAGCCAGCCAAATCTTTTAT